>NZ_JBEOVA010000006.1:0-500368 GCF_040295225.1 Streptomyces sp. NPDC002896
ACATGTTCAGACGAAGGCCGCTTCCGTGTACGGCAGTTACCGAACCGGGTGATCAAGTTCGACGCACCATTCGACGTCGGACGTTAAAGATCAAGTTAGGCAAGAGGTCAGGGGCCGTTGTGCTGCAAACTGCCCGCTCGCTACCGCTGTTCCCAGTGACTCCCCGCCCGATCGGGCACGGATGGGGCACGGACACCTTCTGCTCCGTAGCTCAGCTGTTCTCACGGTCCATGAAGCTCGGTCTCCCAAGACTCAAACGGCGGTTCGACCTGATAGTCGGGATCGCAGTAGGAGCGGACCCACTGCGCGGCGCGGTACTGGGCATCCCCATCGTTCGCCGAACGCCGTGTCCGCTCCTGGGTACGCCGCACGCAGCGCCAGGCGGTAGTAGTCCTGGGCTCGCTGCTGGTGCCCGGAGTCCCACGCCATGGTGGCTGCCATAGGGCTGACGAACTCAGCGGCGGGCATCCGTCCTCTCGTGGGCGGCAGTCGCCGGGGAAACCTCATGTGTCACATCGGCATCGAGTAGCGGCGTTTCGGCCAGTGATCGCCGGGTCAGAGCCGGGAAATCACGGTGACCGGCACGTTCGACCCCTTGGGATTCCACGCCTCTGCTTCGTCCGGAATCGAGCGCGTTCGATTCGGCCGCAGCTTCGTTGTGCCTGTCATCGCCGGACCACCCAGGTCCGGCGCCGACCATCCTGGAGGGATGCGTGACAGTCATTGACACCTCGGCCGGAGATTCCCAGACGCCGCCTCCTCCACCGCCGGCGACCATCAACTACGAGGGGAAGTACGGGAAAAATCCGCTGGAAGAGGCGAGTTTCGCGAAGATGTGCGCGCGGCTGCCCTCCGTGCTTAGGCACACCGCGCGCATGGCCTGGGCCGTGGACCGCAAGGCCGTCGTCCTCCTGCTCGCATGCCAGGTCCTAACCGGGGCCGCGGCCGCTGTGATCCTCGCGTTCACCGCGAAGGCCATGACACCCCTCGTCGGCAGCGGTCCGGTGTCCGAACGTCTGCACACGGCCCTGCCCGCTCTCCTGGTCGTCACCGCAGCAGCCGCAGTTGGCCGGATCAGCAGTGCTCTGGCCTCCTACGCCGACGGCCGGATCACCCCCCGCCTGACAACCGAAGCAGACACCGCCCTCGTGGCCGCAGTCTGCCGTGTCGAAGCCTCCGCCTACGGCGAAGAGGGCTTCACAGACCGCCAAGAAGCAGCCGAAATCGGCGTCCTGCGCACGACGATGATGGTCCAAGACGCCCAGCGCTTCATGGCCGCTCTCGTCCGCATGATCGCCGCAGGCGGCGTCATCACTGCCCTCCACTGGCTGATGCTCCCGCTGTTGCTGCTGGCCGTTCTGCCGGCCGGAGTGGGCTCGGTCCTCTCCGCCCGCGTCGACTACCAGACCCACTACGCCAACGTCGGCGACCGGAATGTTCGCGGCATGATGCGTTGGTGGGCCACATACAGCCGCTTCGCCGACGAGGTCCGCGCCAACGGGATGACCGGCTACCTCGTCTACTGGTACCGCGCCCTGTCCGAACGCATCGACCAGCGCACCCTCACCGCCGCCCCTCGCATGCTCCGCATCGTCCTGTCGACTTCCGCCCTCGGCGGCCTGTTCCTCCTCGCCACCTGGGCCACCCTCGCCTGGCTCGCCACCACCGGCCGCGTCGACCTCGCCGTTGCCGCGACCGCCGTCGTCGCCGTCCAGACCGCGCTGGCCGCACTTTCCCAGTTCGTCATCCACGGCGCCGCGCTGTTCCACACCTCGCTCTACCTCGCTGACATGCGTTCCTTCCTCGACCTGGCCGCCGAACTCGCCCCGAAACGTGGCGAGCTGGCCATCCCTGAGCAGATCGAGGAGATCCGCCTCGACGAGGCCGTGTACCAGTACCCGGGCAAGGACACCCCGGCACTGAACCGGGTCTCCCTCACCCTGCGCCGCGGCGAGATCCTTGCGATCGTGGGCGAGAACGGGTCAGGCAAGTCCACGCTCACCAAGATCATCACTGGCATTCTGCTGCCCGCCAAGGGCAGCGTGTCGTGGGACGGCGTCGACCTTGCCCATGCGAACCCCAACTCGGTGTGGTCGCGCACCGCCTTGGTTCCCCAGACGTTCGCCACGTGGCCATTGCGGGCGCGCGAGAACATCACCCTGGGACAGCCCCGCACTTTCGACGACGGGCCCGTGTGGGCGGCCGTCGATGCCGTCGGCATGCGCGAGGCCATCGAGGAGCTGCCCAAACAGCTCGATACCCTCCTGGCCCGCGAACTCTTCGGCGGCGCCGAGCTCTCAGGCGGCCAGTGGCAGCGCCTGGCCTGCGCCCGCGCGCTCTACCGCCGCACTCCCCTGCTGATCTTGGATGAACCAACCTCACAGATGGACCCGAGGGGCGAGCACCAGATCTTCCTGGAGGTGAAGCGCATCGCCGCGCAGCGCATGACGATCGTCGTCACGCACCAGCTTGAAAACACCAAGATCGCGGACCGGATCATCGTCATGCAGAAGGGCCGCATCATCGAGCAAGGCCGGTACGAGGAACTGGCATACGGCGGCGGGCTGTTCGCCGAACTCCTTGCCCTGGCCAAAGACCGCTGAGGAAACTTGGTTCGTGGCGCGTGGAGATCGCGGCCCGCTATGAGGCGACCGTCCTCGTCGCGGCCGTCAACGAGTGGCTGCAATGGGCGCGCCCTCGACACCGTGGCACCCGGGATCGTACTGGCCTCCGCGCGATCCCGGTCTCTCCCGCGGCTCGACAACCTGCCTACGCTCGGACCGATTCGGTCTCCAGTGATCCACCCCGGCACAGTGAGGACGCGTCGATGCCCTTGATGGACTTGGCATACACCACGATCGGCGGTGTCATAGGCGCAGCGTTGACCACCTACCTGTCCAGGAACCAGGAGCGTCGGCAACTGCGCGCGACGGTCATGCAAGAACTCCACCGGGTCGGAGCGGTGCGTGACGGGATGTGTGACATCGTGCCGAGCCGGGGGCGCCCGGCCTCGTACGTCGTCGGGAACCAGCTACTCGCCACGGAGCGTTTCCATCTCACAGCGGTTCTGGACGACGGTAATGATGCCGAGAGGGCCCTCCGGGAAGCGCTGTCGGTTCTTGTGGTGGCCTCCCTCTCGGCCGGTGTACCTCGGAGAGTCCTGGACTTCGCAGGAGGGGGCGAGGAGCGCCGCCTGCAATGCGAAGTCATCCGGCTGATCGATCTCCGTCTAGGCGGCGTCCTGGGCGAGTCTCTCGAAGAGCTCATGACGCGATGTGAGGGCTACCGGCAGGCAACCGCCCAACTCCTCCTCCGAGCACTGTGGCATCCATGGCAGAGCCGGTGGCGGATGCATGCGCACATCCGCACGCTGCGTCGGGAAGTCGCTGCGCTCCACCGTATGCAGGAGACGGCCATGTCCATCCTGGCTCAACCGGAGAACACCGACGCCCTCGTCGAGCGGCTCGCCTCCCATCCGGATCGGGACACCAACCGAATCGGCAATACAGCAGGGCCTGCGGCATAGAGAAGTTCACGAGACAACGATCAGAACCACTCCACAACGCTGCTCCAGCCACTTTCGCAACAGACCCTGGTCGGGTTTCGCTGCAGCTCACCAAGATTGCGCTTCTCCCTGGGCCGTCCCAAGTCCCGCGGCCCATGGCGCTCGGTCACCGGCCGATTCCGATCAAGGCGTTGTCCTGCTCGTCCCACTGGTCGACGATCTGCATGTAGCTGTCCAGCACCTTCGATCCGTTCGCATGGCCGGTCACTGCAGCGATGGCCTTGCGGTCCTTGCCCTTGCGGCGGGCCTCCGTGGCGAACCCTGACCGCACCGAATGCCCGGTGAACATCTCCTCAACGCCGGCCCGGAGCCCAGCCGCGGTGATGATGTCGTCGTCGCGGATGTTCCGCAGACGCAGCCCGGCCAACTCGGCGCGGCGCGCGGCGATGGCGAAGCCGAGCAGCGGCATGGCGCGGTCGCGCAGGCCGAAAATGTCGGTGTCGCACTTGGAGACGATCAGGCGCAGGGTGTCCAGCCGCATGGCGGGCGCCTTGCCACGGCCCCGGGCTGGCTCCTCCGCCTCCTCTGCCTTCTTGCGGTAGTCCTTCAGTAACTCGCGGGCGGCCTTGGTGGCTTCAGGGTCGATGACGACGCCGTGGTGCTGCCGCAGGGTAACCGTCACGCCGGCGAGCTTGCGGTCGATGGTGGCGTACGCACGCTTCTCCCGGTTCCACAGGTAGTCCACGAACGCCCGGAGAGTTCCGCGGGTGGCGGCGGTAGGCGGGATCTGTGCGGGCGGGCACGGGCGCTGGCCGGCAGGAACCGGCCCCCAGGCAGGCGCTCCGCCCTCCGCCCCAGTTTGGCATAGGTGGGCTTGCCCGCCTCGGCTCGCACCGCCCGCAGCCACTAGGCGATCCTCGACGGTCCGCACCTGATCCGCCATCACGCATTCCCTCTCGCGACCCCTGATCCGGCGTCAGCTTATAGGCGCAGGTCCGAAGCCTTTCGGGCTTCTTCGGAGCTTTCCGCGCCCCATGCCCGACGCCCTCGTCACCGCTTGTGTGGAGGCATCCCAACCACAGCTCGGCCCTCAAAGCGCCCTGCTTCGCCGTGCCCAAGAGGACGCCATGGCCACCCCGCTTCGCACCGGGTGGATCTTCGAGGTCTCCCGCCGCCGACATCGTCGAGATCATCGCTGCCTGGGACAACCTCAGCGGCAGGCTCCGCAACCCGCATGGTGTGTCACTTACCTGATGCGGCGCACCGGCCTGCGCCGTCACCTCCTGGAAGACCGCGCCAGGTCCGTCACGCGTGCGCTCATCCCCACACCCGCCATCTCACGCGACAGGACCTCGACTGGGCTCTGGCCACCGTCTACGGCGAACGGACACGTAGCGCTCTGTGATGCTCGGGGCTGTGGTCGCGTCGCCCCGGCGTGAGGACCAATGGACCAGCGGATAGCGGTGCTTCGGTTTGAAGGTTTTCGAGGGGTAGCTCAGGTGACCCACCGCAAAGCATCGACACGCACCAACACGTCGTCCCGCCCCGCCTCCGCCCGGGTGGCTCGCCTCGCTCCGCACCACCGTGGGAGGGCTGCCCATCCCCAGGTGGGGACGAGGACGCGCCGCAGGCGGCAGGCACCGAAGCTGGCACATCGACCGTTCCAGTTGTTGCCTGTGTCCGCCCTTTCCGGCGAACGCTTCAGGGTCCCGTGCCGACGACAGACCGGGCCTAGGGCGGTCCCGCCCACCGAGGGTGCGCTGGTGAGCGGGACCGCGAGCCCGGACCGGAGTCCCTCCCGATCAGGCCGGTGGGGTGAACAGCACGCCCGGCAGCACCGCATGGCGCGCGTCCCGCAAGGCAGCCCTGAACACCGAGGCCAGGAAGGCGGTCTGCGTGGGGTGGAGCCTCTCCTGTGCCCTCTCCTTGGTTACCGGGGGCACCAGGGCACGGCGGATGCGGGACAGTTCCGTGAGGATTCCCGCCGGCTCCAGCAGCGGGTCGAGCTGGACCCGTTCCCCCACCGAGAGGAGGAGTCCCCGTGCGACCAGCTCCAGTTCGGGATCCTGTTCCACCGCGGCCCGGTACAGGCGGGCACGGCCGAAGGCCACCAGACGCTCCAGATCGGACGGTTCCATCAGAGCCGTGACACTCGGGAGCCTGCCCCAGATGCCGTCGGTGCCCCGCCCGCCGCCCAGCCAGGGTCCCAGCATGGGATCGACGTGGACGGCTCGCAGGGCCCGTTCCCCGATGTTGTACGCCAGATCGACGGCGAACTTGGCCTCGTCCGGGTCGGTGGTGCCCTTCGCCGCGGTTAGCAATGTTGCCCCGACCAGCGGCAGGAGGTCCACCTCCTTCTCCTCCCAGTGCTCATTCATGCAGACGTCGGTCCAGTTGTAGAGCGCGTCGACCGCGTCGCCCGACAGGTCTCCGGTGCCGCCGGCGACGAGGTGGTCCCACGCCGCCCTCACCACTCGCTGGTTGGCGGACATCTCTCCGCCGTCGTCGTCGATCACCGCGTTCGGGTCGATGCACAGCGTCCGGTAACGGTCGAAGCGAGAGGCCTGAGTGCTCGCCGACATGATGACACTGGGCAGATCGGGCACGGTTCCGCGCTGGTTCCGCGGGACGGTGCGCACCTGCATCGAACCGTCCTCGGAGTGGTCGGTCAGCGCCTCCACCTCGCCGACGAGCCGCTCGTTCTCCCAGTGCTTCGACGACTTGCTGACGAAGGACACGACGAGGTCGTTGCTCTCCAACCTGGCTAGGTACTCGTACCGGCCGTGGGGTGCCTTCCGTAGCTCTCCGCCGAGCACGACGAGGCGGACCGGCTGGCCGATCCTCAGGTGCCGGAAGTGGCTGAGCGCCGACGCCGAGGACGTGCACGAAACGTGCCCGCCGGGACGGACCTGGGCCCATACCGGCCGCTGCGGCAGAACCAGGGTCTCGTGCAACTGCGTGCCCGTAAGTTCCGCCCAGGCCGCGTGCGCCGCTGGCAGCCAGCGCAGCGCCCCCGACTCCTTCTCCTGGCACAGCACTCCTGCCGGATTCGCGTCGCCGCCGCGCCCGTGGACCACTGCGAGCGGCAGGACCAGCCGCTCGGCTTCCTGCCGGACGCGCAGTCCGCTCGTCGGCGCCCCGCCGGGTGTGCGGTGCAGCCACACCGTCCGGCCGCCGGCGCCGGGCCGCTCCGGGTCCGTCAGCGTCGCGGCCACCGTATCGGCGGCCTCGGCGGGCAGGCCGGGCACCAGCTGGTCGGGGTGGACGGCGAGCAGAGCACCGCCGCTGCGCAGGACGAGCTGGCCGTCCGCCAGCCGTCCCGCGGCCCGCGCCGGTACCTGCCACAGCGCCTCGGGGCTGGAAGGCAGCCGCGGCTGGGCCGAACGGGACACCCTGAGGGTGCCGTCGGCCCCGACCTCCTCGACGGTCACGGGGAGCGCCCTGTCGACCATGGCCAGCAGGGCGGAGGCCCGTTCCGGTTCCGCCGCGAGCTCGCGGCGGAACCAGGCGTCGCCCGCCCATCCGTCGTCGGCGAGGGCGACGGGCGATCCGGAGAATCCGTGCACGAAGAGGACGCCGTCCGTGTCGCACCCCAGCAGCACGGCGTCCCCGAGCTCGGGGACACCGGACCAGGTGGCAAGGCGGTTGTCCACAGTGAGACGCACCGTGCTGCCCTCGGCGTAGCGCGTCGCCGCCTCGCGGGTGACCGGGTAGTGCAACTCCCGGCCGCCTCCGCCCAGGTGCAGCGCGCCGGACTCCGGATCCGACCTGAGCACCGTCAGCACCGCTGGTACGTCGCCGAGGGAGCCGCGCAGTCCCGGTCGCCAGTCGTGCAGGACGACACAGGCGGGCTCTGTCAGGCCCCGCTCGTGGGCGGTGACCTTCACCATGTCACCGGGCCGGAAGAGATCCCAGCACAGCCCCTCCAGGGACTCGAGGACGCCGCTCTGCAGCGTGTGCGTCAGGCCGCCCGGTACCTCGGTCAATCGGCCAGGCGACAACTCCAGCCACAGTCCGTCGACCTCGCCCGTCCGCTCGGAGTGCCGCACCGGGCCGGCAACGGGATACCAGTGCGCGTCATCGGCCGTGCCCGGTTGGCCGGACACGTCGTCGGTGACGGACCGGCGGTCGGTGAGGTGACCGGCAGGGAAGCCGAAGCGGCGGCCCTGCCCGAGCGGATAACGCAGGGTGGGGCCGTCGGCGGAGATCACCGGCGCCGCGCTGCCCAGGCGGTCCAGTTCCTCGCGGACCACCGATTCGGGGGACCCGTCAGGCCAGTGCCCGGTACGGCGGTCGTGCGGCACGTCACGGGCTGAGGCGTGGCGTTCGGCGATCCACCGCGTGCCGCGGTCAGCGAAGGAGATCTGCGCTGGGTCGATCGGCATCGTCGGCCGTTCCCCTTCCTGCTCGCCCGGGACCAACGGGGTCAGGCGCGCCTCCAGCGTGCCGGGATCGACCGAGAGCCAGGCCACCGAGCTCTCTCCGGGTTCCGGGGCCTCGAGGACGAAGCCCTGCGGTTGTCTACGCAGCCGCCCGATCTTCGGATGCGGGTGCCGCATCACCCGGCCGATATGAGCGAGCGCGGCGTCGTCGGGTCCGGCCGAGCTGGCGAAGAGTTCCGCGTTGGGCAGTCCGGAAACGATGAACAGTGGCTGGTTCATGTGGTGGGCGTCCGGCCGCTGTCCGCTCAGCAGGGGGTTCTTGGGGAACACCACGGCCTCACGACCGTCGACGCCATAGGCGGAGTCGCTGGGCAGTGCCACGCGGAGCCGGAAACGGTCGTCCTCGGTCCGGGTGACACGAACCACGGTGCCCTGTTCCACGTCGTCCCACTCGGCGATGTCCGCCGGACTCAGGGCGACATGGACGCCCGCCCGCAGCTCCAGCCGGAGATCCGGCTCGTGTTGCGTGACCGTGGCGAAGCACGAAGGGTTGCGCGCTGTGAGCTGACTGAGCAGCGCCTTGGCGTGCCGGGCCGGCGACTTGGTCACCCGGCCTTCGAAGTTGCGGTCGTGCTGACGCCAGCGACGCAGCTCGACCAGGTAGGGCGTGTGCCTGAGAGCGTCCTGGCCGCCTTCGTCGAAGATGCGGCGCAGCAGGTCCTCCCGGTGGGCGAAGGTGCGGCGGGTGACCCGGGCGATGAGCCATTCCGGCTTGTCCACCGGGCCGAGTTCCAGCGTCAGGTCGAGAGTGACGTCGTTGCGGTGCCGTTGGATCCGCTCGGCCCACATGAAGACGTGCTGTCCCGGACGGACGGCGTCCGGGGCCTTCGGATCGATCACCGGCCGGACATAGCGGAACGCGACTTCCCGGCCGTTGCTGCGGTCCCAGCGGTCCGTGTCCAGCCTTCCGAGCACCCGGACGACATCGGGGCCCGAGGGGTAGTGACGCAGTACGGCCGCGGCGCTCTGGCGGGCCAGCCGGAGCCGGGGCGTGCACACTTCCTCCGGGCTTTCACCCGCGCGCTCGTCGGCGTTGATCGTCCGGCTCAGGGACTCGACGCCGATGATGTGCGCCTCATCGGACGTCCGGTCGAGGCGCACGGTCAGCCGGGAGACGATGCCTAGGCCGGCGTCCCGGCGCAGACCGCGCTCGACGGACCAGCGGATCGCGTGCCCATGGAGGTGCAGCCAGAACCGGTCCTGGGCCTTGCCGTCGTCGCCTCGCCGGTCCTTCAGAGTGATGGTGATCCGGGTGATCTCGTCACCGTGGAAGAGCGGCAGTTCCCGGGCGCCCCGCAGCGGACGGTCGTCCAGCTTCACGTCGTTCACGTGGACCCGGAGGGTACGCCCGTAACCCCACTCGAAGAGGAGCCATTCCGGCTGGGGACGCCCTCCCCGCGGCCGCCCCTGCTGTTCCGGGCCCACGAAGTACAGGGACGTCTCCGTCTCCCGGCCTTCCACGATGTTCTGGACTTCCATGAAGGTACTCAGCCTCAGGGGCGGGACCCGGCGGAACGAGGCCGTGTAGGGAACGCTGCCCTCGGCCGGCGCGGGGACCGGCCGCACCAAGACACGAGCGTGCTTCCGGGAGTACGACGCCCCCTCGATGTGGGGCCGCTCGTCCGGCTCGAGGGGCACCGGCGGCAGGCTGACGCGGCGCCTTCCCCCGTCGACCGGGACCGGGAGAAGCACGGCTTCCCCTTCGCCTAGCTCGGCGTTCCAGCCGGCCGGCTTGAGTACCACCGGCCATGCCTTGTCGTGGTCGCCGTCCGTCTCCGCGGTGCGCGCCTCGGTGAGGGTGAAGAACCGTCGCACGTCGTACAACCCCGTGCCCTTCACTGGCTGGAGCTGCAGGTTGACGGAATCGACCTGCCACGCCTGGTCGGTGTCGTAGGCCCGGTCGGTGACGCCCCAGACCGAACGGTCGCGGCCCAACGACACCTGAGCGCGGTGACGGGCGACGGGGTCCTGGGCATGATGCCCCGCGTACTCGCTCCGGTCGAGGAAGGAGACGACCAAGGACACCGGGGCGGCCTCGAGGTCGTCCTGGCCTCGTTTGAGTGCCGGGGAAACCTGGGCAAGCACTCCGGGTTTGGCGTGCACCTGCCCGAGCGCGCGTTGCTCCCCGGACGCCCCGGGAGAGTTTCCCAGGTAGGTGTAGTTGCGCTCCGGGTTCCGGGTGAGTTGCCACAGACAACGGGCGAAGACACGGCGGCGGCGAACGGTGAAAACCCAGTCCCGACCCGAGCGGAACGCCACGACCTGGTCGCCGCTGTTGCGTCCGGGCTCGGTGAAGGCGTCCCACGGGATGTGGACGTCGAGGACGTGGTCGCCCACCTCCAGCCACACCTGCGGCGACTGGCCCGAGTGGGGCGCGGGGGCCGACAGCAGCACACCGGAGAGGCGATCCTCGCGGGCGAGCAGCGCGCCGACTTCGGCGGCCGTCCGGTCCGGCACCTGGGCGAGCAGGTCGTCGGAGCGGACCGGCTGCCGCACGTCACGCGGGCCGGCGGCCTGGGGGTGGCGGTTCGCCCAGGTGACCCTGGTGACGACCGCGTCCCGGCCCCGGACCGCGCGCCGCCAGTCGTCCGTCTCCTTGGCGGGCCGCAACATCACGGACTCCGCCTCGACGGAGACCAGCACGTTCCCGTCGAGAGTCCAGGCGTTGTACGAGCCGTTGCGCGGCGGCGCCTTGACACCGGCACGCAGCCGGACGACGTCACCGTTCTTCAGGTTGTGCAGTAAGCGGAACGCCTCGAGTGTCGCCTGCTGACCGCTGAGATGCGGATTGTCCAGCGCCTTGACGCGCCCCGTACGCAGTCCGCGTTCGTCCCAGCCGGTCACCGCCTGCTCGACGGAGTCCGTCAGATGGGACGGCATGTCGTCCACGACGACGTCGGGGAAACCGGGGATGTCGTGCTCCACGCGCCATCCCCCGTCCTTCCTGAACACCTGAGCGGTGTCCGAGAGACACAGGTCGCGCCACTGCAGGTTCCGGGTGTCGAGGCCGCCCACCGCGGTCTCGAAGCACTCGGTCACCGGCACGTCGGCCGGTGGCTCGGTGATGAGGGCCAGGCGGGGCAGACGGTCGTCCTCGGCCTCGACGACCGCCACCCAGCAGCGCAATCCGACGGCGTCCTGCGCCTCGGCGATCTCGTCGTGCAACCGGCTCGCGGACTCCGGTTCCCAGCACTGGTCCGGAAGGAGGTACGTGTGCCCCGGTCGCAGACAGAACCGCCAGGCGCCGGGTTCCGAATCGGTCTGCTCCATCAGGGTCAGGACCGCCACCTTGCCGCGTCCATAAGGCAGTTCGGCGGCGAGGAACTCGGTGAAGCCACGGTCGACGGGGTGCCAGCCGTGCTCCTCGTACCGTGCCACGGTCTCGACGACCAGATCGGCTTCCCCGTCAGTGGCGGCAAACCCCCTGGTGAGGTCCGGGTCCCACTCGGAGAGCGGTCCGAAGTCCTCCTCGGTCGCGCGAGGGGCGTCCGCGAGGACCACGCCGGCCATTGCCTTCCCAGGGCGCACCGTGACCCGCACCCGTCGTACGTCACCCACCCGGTGCGTCACCGGAAGCTTCTCGGGCACTCCCTTGATCTCGATGCCGAGGTACCGGTCAGGGTCCCGTTCGGGACCCAGCTGGAACCGGACGGGGTCGCCGACCTCGGCTTTTTCATAGGGAAAGGCCTCCAGCGGCTGCCCGAGACCGCAGTTGACCAGCAGCCGCTCATCGTCCCCGGTCCGCCCGCACACCACTCCGATCAGACTCGGGAACCGGCCTCCGCGTGCCATCTTGAGGACTTCGTCACGCTGGTCCGGCTCCCGGTACAGGTCGAAGGTGTCCGGCTGGTCCACTTCGACCGGCATGTGGTGGAACACCGCCTCGTCCCTGCTCTGGTAGGAGAGCTGGGCCACCACCGTGCGGGGGTCCGGAAGCCTCCCCTTGCGTCCGGATCCGGCCAGGTGTCGCGCGGCTGTGCCGAGCGGTACCGTCTGCGAGCGAAGGACCGAGGTGAGGACCGACTTCTCCCAGGACTTCTCGATGAACTCGCGGTTGCGCCGGCTCTCCGGGGACGCGTCCCGCGTCAGCGTCCTGACCAGCCAGTCGAGCTGACGCCCGAGCGACTGCTCCGTCTCCCTGTACATGGCCCGCTCCCACACGTCCAGGGAGGCGCGGTCCGCTCCGGCCTCGGCCAGCCGGCCGTCGTAGGACAGACTGAGCAGGCGGGTCCGCACGGTAGTGGCGACATGGGTCGATAACCACGACCCGACCAGCCGGCTGAACAGCAGTCGCTGGTCGGTGGGCGTGCGCAGACCGAACTCCGTGAAGACGTCCACTAGTTTGCCCAGTACCCGGGTCTCGTGCTCGTTATCGTCCCGGATCACGTCGAAGATCTGCAGCATGTACCAGCGGGTCAGCCGCGCGAGGTCCTTGGGCGCGCGGACCCGGTCCATCCGGCCCACCCAGGCCTCGACGAGATCACCCAGCGCCTCGTCCGGCCCACTGTCACGAGGCTTAGACAACGCCTGCAGCAGCCGGACCGACGCCCCCGCCAGTGCCACGGCCGCGCCGTTGATCCGGGCCCTGGCGATCCAGGCGTCGAAGGCTGCGAAATCCTGAGGGGTCTCCAGGTCGCTCGGGGCCGTGAGCAGAACTTCCTGGAAGGTCTGCGGCCTGCGGCCCATGTCTCGGTTCTCCGCCAGGCGGTCACCGGTCACGTCCCGGCGAAGGAGCAACCGCAGAAGCAGCAGCGCGTTCCCCACGTTGTAGCGGTGGCCCCAGGGATGGAGCCGGCGCGCGGCCTGGCTGAGCAGACGCTCGACAATCGGGGGTTCGCCGTCGAACCAGCGGCTCTGCGGGGTGCGGTCCAGCGGTCCGCTGGCACCCGAAAGCGCCTCCAGCACCGCCCGCACCAGCACGTTCAGGGCTCCTCCGTCCTGGTGGAGCAACTGGGCCTGACGGTAGAAGCGCTGGGTGGGGTCCTTCAGTGCCTCGGGGTCCGCACCGGCGACGGCACGATGAGCGAACACCGCGGGATGCAGTTCCGGGTACACCCCACGCAGGGCGTACATGCCCGTCCGGTAAGCGGAGAAGGCAAGTGGTACCAACGCGGGCGGGACAGGAGAGTCCTTGTGCTGCTCGTCGCCATGGGCGACCTCCCGCATGTGCGTCCCGAGCCTTCCCTCGGTGAGGACCTCGGTACCATGCATCACGAGGTCGGCGAAGAAACGGACGTCCTCACCGCCGTGCCGCATCAGCCTGACCGCCGTCCGCAGGGACGACAACAGCCGCAGGAGCACGACCCGGTCGTGCACCGCGGGGAAGCGTTCGCCTCCGCGCGCGGCGTACCTGCCGGTCCGCGCCCGGTCCACCCAGGGCGAGAAGGCCCAGGCGGACACGCCCGGGAGCTTGGGAGCGGCGAAGTGGCCGGTCCTGATCATCTGCGGAACGGCGGCGCCGTCCTGCTGCGCTGACGCCGCCGGACCGGTCCGGAGCTGCCAGAGGTCCGTGAGCTGACGCGCCCATGCGTCGCGCTCCTTGTCCTCGACGGGACCGCTGAACCAGACGGGATAGCGGGGCTGACCACCGGGCGCGCCCCACCGGTTCGCCAGGACTCTCGCAGCCGATACGGGATGTAGACGGGCCGCCAGGTCCCAGAGGGCCTGCTGCCACAGGACCACGGACAGGGCGAGGGGCGCCGGCTTGTCGCCGGGCAGTCCGAGACGGTCGAGGACACGCTCCGCCGGCGTCCTGGGCCGTACGTCGCCGCGCAGTTTCCTCAGGCGGCGCAGTCCGTTGAAGGTGACGGCGTCGGTGTCCAGAGCGGCCACGGTCTCTTCCGCGTCCCGGTCCGTGCCGAGGTGCAGCAGACGTGCTGCGGCAGCCATCAGGTCCGGCTCCAGGTCGACCCAGCCGACGGCGGGTCTGCACAGCGCCTTCAGCAGCCGATTCCGCTCGGCCCGGCTGGAGGCGACGTCACCGAGGGCCTGCAGAGCGAGCAGGAACGGCAACCGTCCGTACTCATGGTGAAGAGCCCGGCGAGTCAGCTCCTCCAACCAGGAACCATCGCTACGCAGATCGGAGTTGATGCCCTCGGCCGCCTCGGGGTGCTCGGCCAGGTGCGCGGTCGCGGCCAGCAGGAGGATTTCCTGCGGATAGTGGGTGAGCTCGCGGAACGGCTCCTCGGTGGTCCTGGGAGTGGCGTTCCGGCCCCACGCCTCCACGGCGTGGCGCAACCGCACGGTCGCACGAGACGGGCTTTCCTCCGCACAGGCCCGGAACACGGACGCGAGGGCGTCAGCGACCTGGCCGCCGCCCCCGGTGTCGGCCACCGTCTTGAGCAGGTGCTCCATGCAGAGCTCCGCGGTCTCACCCCTGCCGGTGGCCAGCCTCAGCAGCCGAGGAACGACGTGCAGAGCGGTCCAGGGCTCGCAGCCCTCCAGGGAATCCAGGGCGCCCGGAACCATCTCGCCCAGTTCGACGGGCGCGTCCAGCACGTCCAGCACGGCCAGGTAGGTGTGGGCGGCGTGCGGAGTGTCGCGCATCGCGGCGCAGAAGTACCAGTCCTCGATCATCCTGTTGCCTTGTCATTCGCGGAGGAGTGTTGAACGGTGGTCGGCGCGCGACCCACCGCCTTCCGGATGTGTTCGGCCCGCTGGGCCGCGTCAAAGCCCGCCGGCAGCGGCTCCAGCCGGACCAGCCCGAGGGCGTGGCGTTCCAGTTGCGGCAGTTGGAGCAGCTGGTGCAGGGCCCAGGCCTCGACGCCGAAGGCGCAAAGGAGTGGCCATGGGGCCGTGGTGGGCGGCAGTCGGGAAAGGACTGCTCCGATCCGCACCGAAGACCCCGCTCGGGCCACGGCCGGGGCACTGTCCGGGTGGGCGGACAGCCAGTCCGCCAGGCTGTCCTCGTCGGGCGGCTCGGCCCAAGCGGTGCGGTACTGGCGCACCAGGCGGCGGACGGGAGGGGACAGGAGCGGGTCGTCCCAGGCGAGCAGATCGGCGTCGGAGACCTTCGAACGCTGCCCGAGAAGGGCCAGGGCGATCGCGTCGGCCCTTTCCGAATCGACGCCGAGAGGCAGGTCGCTGGGACGGGGCACCTGCTGGTCCGCCCTGAGCGCCCCGATCCAGGCGCGGATGTCGTCGTCGTAGTCGGCGGCGACCGTCAGGGAGGCGGGACGACCGGGCAGCCGGTCGTCGGCCGCCAGGCGCTCCAGCTCGTGTGCGTACCGCAGCGGGTCCTGTCGGCGGAGTGCGAGCAACGCCTGCTCGGTGGCGGGGTGGTCACTGTCGTGCGCGACGGCCTCGGGGTTCCGGTCCTGGTACCGCTGGCCGGGACGGTGGCGGCTCAGTGCGGTGACCGGCGTCCCTAAGCGGCGCTCCAGATCCTCCCGAACCTGGGCCAGGACGGAGAGCCCGTTGTCCTCGAGGACGGAAACCGGTCCCTGGAGGACCACGATGAACGGCCGGGCAAGGCGTCCGGTCCGGTCCCGGAGGCGCGTGATCCAAGGACCGATCCTGTCCCGCCACCAGTCGGGCGACCACGCGGGCAGGTGCGTGCGCAGGACCCAGCCGTCGTCGGCCTTGTCCTTGGGCTCACCCCCCATCCCGGCCTCGAGGCCGGGATGGGGGGTGAACTTGTCGAACTTGTCACGGAAGTCGTTCCACTCGCCCCGGGTGGGTGCCGCGTCCTGCTCCCAGGAGGCCACCTGCGCCGGCGGCCGTTCCACGTCGGTGGTGAACCAGCGGCGGGCGGGCAGTCCGGCCAGCTTCAGCGGTTCGTCCCACATCTTCTCCGAGCCGTTCAACTTCTGCGCGAGATCGTGGCCGGGAACATCGAGCAGGACACCGGCGAACGGTCGCCGCTCCAGGCCCCAGACGACGTCCAGGCGCACTCTGCGGCTGTCGGTTCCCACGGTGCCCTCGGCGCCGCTTCGTTCATCCCGGCTCGCGGTGGTCCTGCGGCTCGCGACGATCGGATAGGCATGCGTCGGACCGGACACCGGTGCCGATGGGGCATCGCGCAGACGCAGTCCGTTGCGGGCGGTGTAGAGGGCGGGGACACCTAGATGTCCGACGATGTCGGACATCCGGGTGATCGCGCGCAGCCCTTCGGACATCGCGGAGTGGATCTCGCCGTGTCGCGTCAGTCCGGTGACCAGGCCGACCAGGAACTCCTGCCCGATCCCCTGCTCGACCGGCGCCTGCATGGCGACGACCGCGGGGATTCCCGAGGCCACGATGTGGTCCGCGGTGCTGCCCCAGCCCTGGAAGCCGTCGCCGAGCCCAGCAGTGTCGCAGGACACCAGGACGACGAGCTGGGTACCCGACTGCTTGAGGAGCGCGGCCAGTTCAGCGGCCGGGACGTAGTCCGGCTCGCCGGATCCTTGCAGGACGATGCCGCACTCGCGATCCCGGGCCGGGGCCCGGGCGGTCCACCCATGAGCGATGACGCACACGACGTGAGCGGTGGTCTCCAACTGCTTGGTGAGTTGGTCGCGGGTGGCTGCACTCAGCAGACTGGTCCGGCCGACTCTTTCCAGCAGCACCCTGGCCAACTCGGCCGCCTCCAGGGCCCGGTCGACGTCGTCGTCCGGGAGGGTGTCGGCCGGTTCCTCGGGCTCCGGCCGATCGGCGTCGGAATCCACCAGGGCGTTCGCCGCCGTGGCCACCAGCGATCGCAGTGCTTCCCTCTCTCCGGAGCCGACGACGTGCTCCGACACCCGGGAGACGACGCACTGTTTCGGGTTGCTGACCAGCTGGGCCTGTCTGCCGGATCCCACTGAATCCAACGTCGACTCGGGCAACCACGTTCGGGTCAGTTCCCAGGGCAAACCGGCGAACCTCGGGTTGGTGCAGTGAATCCTCACCTGTAACAGGGCATCGGCTCGCAGCGCCTCGAGGAAGGCCTCTTGGAGTGCCGTCTCGACGCCCCGTGGCAACAGCAGGGTGCGCAGGGCGCGGCCAATCCTCTGGCTGCCGACGTCCTCCCTGAAGTCGGCGGTCAGCTTGCCGAGGTTCTTACCGATGCCGTTCCCCGAGACCGTGCCACATCGGCCGCTCAACGTGACCGACGCCGTCCAGATCTCCGTACTGCCCGGGCCGTCCTCGACCCTGGCGTCGGTGAGCGTCAGATCGACGACGTGCGCTTCGCCCACTTTGTGATACCCCCGTGTTCTTTCTTCAGCCTGCGAGGAGCAACACCACTGACTCAACGGCTAGTAGGGCGGCGGCGAGCTGCCACTGGAATCTGCGCAGCCGGTCACTCAAGGAGACCGACGGGCGCGGTGCGGGGGCGCTGCCCGTGGATGCCGCGCCGGACCGCTGGACGGCATGCGACACGGCTATCCACGCGATCTCGCGTGCGGGGATCGCAAGCCGTACATAGGTGGCGGGCCAGGTGGCGTCCCCCGACGTCTGTTCCTCGCGAAACAGCTCGACACCCTGGAGGACCAGTTCCCGCCGGTCCACCTCGGGATGGGTGTTCATGGTGTGAAAGAACCCCGACACACGGTATCCACCACTCTTCAGCGCGACCACCAGTTTGGGGCGTCTACCGGCCGGCACTTCGTTGTACAGCAGTTCGTACCAGACGTCGTCGAAGCCCTGAATGCCGCCACTCGTCGGAGGACGGATCAGCCCGACGGCGAAAAGCGCCAGTGCTGTGGCGGCGAAGAGTTCCGCCGCGAGCCCGATCGCGGTGAGTTCCGGATGTGCCGTGACGTAGTGGGCCGAGTCGGCCATCAGTCCGGTGGGGCTCGGCAGACTTCCCGGCCGCAGTTCACGTATGGCGATCAGGAGCGTGGCCGCGGCGGCCGTGGACAGAGCACCCACCAGCACCACCCGGGCGGTCTCCACGAACGGGCTCTCCACACGGGCAGGGGCGCGTCGACGAAGGCTCAGCTCGAAGGCGAGTCCCGGCACCACGAAGACCAAGAAGATCAGGACCGCCGTGAAGGACGTGGGCAAATCCGACGTCACCCCGTGGAGTCGCCGGACTGCTGCGTCGGCTGGGGCGGCGGCGTCGTCGAGGCGGAGGGCGCTCCGATCTCGAAGCGCGGCGACGTCTCGTTGTGCTGCAAGTCGTCAGTGGAAGTTTCCGCACGTACAACGCCGTAGTGGTCATGGGACCGGTCGTCGGACAGCCGGGCCGGCCGCGGAGGCTGAGGCGGCAGTTCGTCGTCCTCGTATGCCTCGTGGAAGGGGTCTACGTCGGGCATGCTTCCTCAATGCGTCGGGAAGATCTTATGGCCAAATCGCTCACGTGCCAGGCCTGTTGAGACAACAACATACCCCTCACCACCGGGCGGTGTCCGCTGTGCGGATCGACGTGGTGGGTGTTCACGGCGCGGAAGTCGACGCGGCCGGACGGCTGGCAGGCGTCAAACGGGTCCCAGCAGTGCCGAATTTGGCGGAGTTACTCGGGAAGAACCGATGACCGCGCTCAGAAGCAGGTCGGTGCCGCTTTCCGTTGGCTCCAGAAATGAAGGTTGTCAGGGCGCTGAGCCGCCACTGTTGAGTGACGCTGAAGATGTGCACCAAGGCGACATGCTGATTGTCCATGGGACGAGGTGAAACGACCCCGTCGGCCGTCAGGCCACCGGAGTCGTCGTGAACGTGATGCCGCTTTCGTCGTACTCCCCTTGGTCAGGAGTCGTTGTCAGTGGGGGCGTATAGCGTGCGCCGACCAACTGGTACGACGGGATGGGGAATGTACGGATGAAGTTCCGGATCGAGAGAAGCGCATTCACAGAGGCAGTTGCGTGGGCTGCCCGTTCGTTACCCGCACGTTCGCCTGTGCCTGTACTGGGCGGCCTCCTCCTGAACGCCGAAGAGGGGCGGCTTCGTATCTCGGGCTTCGACTACGAACTGTCGGCGGACATCGAGGTGGAAGCAGAGACGGCGGAAGCGGGTCAGGTACTCGTACTCGGGCGCAGGCTGCTCGATATCTGCCGGGTGCTGCCCGATGCGATGGTGGCGTGCGCGTTGGAAGGCACTCGTTTCACGATCGAGGGCGGCGGTACGCGCTTTGGGCTGTCGACGCTGCCCAAGGAGGAGTATCCGAAGCTGCCCGAGTTCCCGGCCCTTCGCGGAATGGTGGATTCGGCAGAGTTCGCGGCGGCGGTTGCTCAGGTGGTGATCGCTGCGGGCCGTGACGACTCCTTTCCGGTGCTCACGGGTATCGGGGTCCGGCTGGACGGCCAGTCGCTGACGCTGGCCGCATCGGACCGCTACCGGTATGCCGTGCGTACGGTGCCGTGGAAGCCGGAGGGAGCGGATTCCGAAGTCGTGGAGGTGGTAGTTCCGGGTCGCAGGCTTACCGAGATATCTCGCTCGCTGGCGAAGTCTGGATTGATCCGCATTGGGCTGAACGGCTCAGGCGGCTCGGGTGGTGGCCTGATCGCCTTCGCGGGAGCCGGGATGCGCACGACGCTGCGGTTGATGGAAGGACGACTGCCTCGTTACGACAAGCTGTTCACGCTGGAGAGCCCAGCAGTCGCGGTCGTGCAGCGGGAGGCCCTTGCCGACGCGGTCCGCCGTGTCGCGGTCGTCGCGGAGCCGAACAGCCCGATCCGGCTCGACTTCTCCGCCCAGGGGACGGTCCTCCTTCAGGCAGGGTACGAAGACGACATCGCGTCGCAGGAGGTCACAGCCACCTTGGCCGGTGCCGACGACATGACGGTCGCCTTCAATCCGGCGTACCTGCTGGAAGCCCTCAACTCCTTCAGTGCCTCTCAGGTGCGCTTGGAACTGTTGGGCCCTGGCCAGCGGGCGCTGCTCAGCAGCGCGCCGGGTGCGGATGACGTCACGCACGAAGATCATCAGCATCTGCTGATGTCAGTGCGACAGCTGAGCTGACGGGACCGGATGGGTTTAGATAGCCGTGTCCGTGACCTCGCCGGAGCGGGGCCTTTCGCCGCCAGTCAGCAGCCTTCTGAGCTGCTGGCCAGCGGGTCAGAAGCCGGGTCACTGCCGGGCTCTGGGTCGTGCACGGAGCGTCCGAATCCGGTCGGTGCCAGATCCGGACGCTCCGGTGTTGATGGCGGCGAACTCGCGAGCTAAAGATCAACTCCGGCCGACGTATCCTGCGCCGACTCCTGGGCCTACGGTAGTTCGCGTCCAGCTCTTGCCCGAGTTGCACGAGCGCGGTGATCCTCCGTCCCAAGCCGCGGTACGTCGGGGACGCCGCTGTGTCCGCGGGCGACTGCTGCCAGGACACCTGCACGGCCTCGGCTTGGTCGACGAAGCACTACCACCAGCCGCCGGCGTCGGCGTCGGGTGCGGGGACGACGACGGAGGCCTCGAGGCGGTGGTGATGCACGTAAGCCTCTCATCTCCCAACTCTCCTCGCTGAAGCGCCCGTTGCAGCGTGGGTCTCGCATCACGCCGTAGCTGCCACAACGGGGCGGTAGCCGGGCCCGTCAGACGGGGTGGCTGGCTGTCGAGCACCACTGCACGGCGTCCAGTGTGAACCACAGCGGCACGGACCCCGGTGCGGGACCCGTGCCGCTGCACGGTGAGGGGCGGTGGCCCGAGGCGCGTCAGACGACGGGCTCGGCACCCTCCGTCTGCGCGTTCTCCGCCCGGCGCGGCAGGGTCAGCACGGCCAGGAAGCCGAAGACCGCGACCGCGGCGAAGAAGTAGAAGCCCCACGGGTGGCCGATTCCGGCGGTGACCAGGGCGCCGGTGATCGTCGGGCCGACGATCGAGCCGATCCGTCCTATGCCCGAGGCCGAGCCGAGGGCGGTGCCGCGGACGGAGGCCGGGTAGAAGTTCGTCACGTAGGCGTAGACGAGCACCTGGGCCGAGAAGACGAACACGCCGGTGAGGAAGATGACGACGTTGAGCAGGATGTCGCTCTCCACCTTGATGCTCAGGCACGCCAGCATGACCACGGAGACCCCGAACCAGCCGAGCGCGGTGCCCTTGATGCCCCGGCGGTCGGCGACGAAGCCGGCGAGGACCAGGCCGACGACGCCGCCGACGTTGAGCACGAGGAGCTGGGTGACGGCCGTGGGGACGGGGTAGCCGGCCTCGTTCATGAGCTTCGGCAGCCAGGTGTTGAGGCCGTAGACCAGCAGCAGCCCCATGAAGGAGGCGGCCCAGATCCCAAGGCCCGCGCGGAGGTAGGCCGGCTTGAGCAGCTCGGTGAACGGAACGCGCTGGGACCCGGTGGTCTGCTTGGCGCGGACGAATGCCTCCGACTCCGGCAGGCGGAACCACTGGATGCCGGCGACGACGAGGCCGGCGACGCCGCCGACGTAGAAGAGCACTTTCCAGTTGTCGGTCACCTGCAGCGCCAGGAGCGAGGTGATCACGGCACCGGTGTGGTATCCGGTCATCGTCAGAGTGCTGGCCCGCGCTCGCAGGCTGGCCGGCATGTGCTCGGACATCATCGTGAGCGACACCGGCATGCACGCGCCGAGGCCCAGGCCGGCGATGAGGCGGAGCACGGCGAACATCGTGACGGAGTCGGCGAACGGCACCAGGAACGTGAAGACCGAGAACAGCAACACCGACCAGATGAGCAGGCGGCGCCGCCCCAGCCAGTCGGCCATCGGGCCGACGCAGACCGCGCCGATGGCGACGCCGACGAGCGAGAGCGTCGCGATGGTGGTCGCGTCACCCGCGGTCATGCCGAGGTGATGGGTTTTGAGCAGTGTCGGGATGATGGCGCCGAGGACCACGAGGTCGTAGCCCTCGAGCATGACAGTGATCCAGCACAGGATCACTGTCCAGGCGTCGCGTCTGGCGGTGCCGGCCTGCACTGGCGCGGCGGACGAGGTGACGGATGGCATGGTGGGATTCCCCCCTGGGGCGGCTGCGGGAGATGGGGTGGTTACGGGAGACGGGGCGGCTACGGGAGACCGGGTCAGAACGGGTAGTCGGCGATGTCCGGGCGGACCGTGACCCACTGGGTCTCGGTGAAGGCCTCGATGTTGGCCGCGGCGCCGCCGAAGCGGGACCCGGTGCCGGAGGCCTTGACCCCGCCGAAGGGCGCGTTGGGCTCGTCGCTGACGGTCTGCTCGTTGATGTGGACCTTGCCGGAGTCGATCCGGTCGGCGAGCTTCATCGCCGTCCCGACGTCCCCGAGGATGCCGACGGACAGCCCGTACTCGCAGTCGTTGACGATCCGCGCGGCTTCCTCGAGCGTCGAGAAGCCGATGACGGGTGCGACGGGGCCGAAGATCTCCTCGCGCCAGGCCGGCATGTCGGTCGTCAGGTCGGTGAGCACGGTGGCGCGGTAGCCGGCGCCGACGATCTCGCCGCCCGCGGCGACGGTCGCGCCCGCCGCGATGCTCTCGGTGACGATGCCGTGGACTCGCTCCAGCTGGCGGCGGTCGATGATCGGGCCGAGCGCCACGTCCTCGCGTGCGGGGTCACCGACCGGGAGCGCTTCGGCCTTCGCGGCGAGGGCTGCGGTGTACTCCTGAAGCAGCGACTCGTGGACGATGTGGCGGCCGGTCGTCATGCAGATCTGGCCCTGGTGCAGGTAGGAGCCGAACGCGCCGGCGGAGGCCGCCTTCTGGACGTCGGCACCGGGCAGCACGACCAGGGCGTTGTTCCCGCCCAGCTCGAGGTGGGCCCTCTTGAGGAGGCGGCCGGCCTGCTCGCCGATCGCCCGCCCGACCGGCGTGGAGCCGGTGAAGGAGACGACGCGGACCTCGTCGGCCTCGACGACCGCCTGGCCGACCGAGCCGTCGCCCGGCAGCAGGTGCAGTACGCCTGCGGGCAGCCCGGCCTCCTCGAAGACGCGCGCGATGACGACGCCACCGCTCACCGCGGTGCGCGGGTCCGGCTTGAGCAGCACCGCGTTGCCCAGGGCGAGCGCGGGCGCCACCGAGCGCAGGCCGAGGATGAGCGGGAAGTTGAAGGGCGCGATCACGCTCACGACGCCGGCGGGGCGGCGGCGGGCGAGCGACCAGCGGGCTTCCCCGGAGGTGAGCACCTCGCCCTGCGGGTGTGTCGGCAGGGCCGCGCACTCGAAGCACTCGCCCACGGCGAGCTGCACCTCGAAGCCCGCCTTGGCCTGCACGGAACCGGCCTCACGCACCAGCCAGCCCTCGACCTCGGCGGCGTGCTCGGCGAAAAGCTCGCCCGCGCGGCGCAGGACGGCGGCCCGCTGCTGCGGGGAGGTCGCCGCCCACGCACGCTGGGCCTCCGCGGCGCGGGCGGCGGCGTGCCGTACGTCCTCGGCCGTGGCCAGGCCGACCGCGCCGAGCTGCTCCCCCGTCGCCGGCTCGACAACCGGGTGCTCGGAGGTTGAGTCCTGCCAGCCGTCGCTGAAGAACCTCTTGCCCCAGACGTCGTTGTCCAGGAGTTTCATCCGTCTCCTCTTTCTCTACGGGGCTCTACGGGGATGGTCTTTACGAGGGGGTGGTGAGCGCCGTGTCCACCTGGACGAGCCGGGGGCCGTCCGGGCGCTCGGAGAGGACGGCACGCAGCTCCTCGACACCGCTGGCGTGGTGGGAGCGGGCACCGTAGCCCTCCGCGATGCGGGTGAAGTCCAGACCTGGGATGTCCAGGCCGGGGGCGTCCGGCACGCCGAGGAGGCCGCCGAACCACCGCAGAGCCCCGTACGTCCCGTTGCGCAGCAGCACGATGGTGAGCGGGACCTGATGCTGGGCTGCCGTCCACAGGGCGGTGATTCCGTAGTTGGCCGAGCCGTCCCCGATCACGCCGACGACCGGGCGGTCGGGCTGCGCCATGGCGACCCCGACCGCGCCCGGCAGCCCGAAGCCGAGCCCGCCTGCCGCCGGGAAGTAGTAGGAGCCGGGTCGGCGCAGATCCATCTGGCGCCACCACGAGGAGTTCGTCGAGGTCGACTCGACCACGTACGCGGTGTCCTCGGGCAGCTCGTCGCGCAGCGCGGCGAAGACCTCATCGGGGTGCAGGCGCGGCCCGTCGGCGGTGAGCGGCTCGGGCGCGGGCCGGTACGCGCCCGCGGGTGTGGCGGGGGCGTCCAGCGCCTTCACCAGCAGGTCGATGACCGCTCCGGGATCGGCGACCAGCGCCTCGCCCATCGGCGCCCGCGCGGCAGCGGAGGCATCGTCGGTCACCTGGACCAGCCGGGTGCCCTCCGGCAAGTACCGGCCGGGGAGGTACTCGTGGTAGCGGAACACCGGCGCTCCGAGCACGAGCACGAGGTCGTGGCCCTCGAACGCCTCGGAGATGGGCGCGATCCCGGCGGGCAGCACGCCGCGGAACAGCGGGTGGCGGTTGGGGAAGGGCAGCCGGAAGAGCGACGGGGCCGCCCACACCGGACCGCCCAGTTGCTCGGCCAGCCGGACGGCGTCGTCGAAGAGCCCGGCCGAGTCGATGTCGCCGCCCAGCACGAGCGCGGGCCGCCGGGCGGAAGTGACCTGCTCGACGAGTCGGCGGGCCTGTTCCTGGTCGGGCGACGAGGCCCGCTGGACCTGTCGGTCGAGCACCGGAAGGCAGGTGTCGTCGGCGTCGGCCGCCCAGTCGTCGTACGGGACGGAGAGGTACGTCGGCCGTCGCTGCAGCTGCGCCTCGAAGACGGCCTGGGCGAGCGCGCGCGGTACGTCCTGGGCGCACGCCGGCTCCGCGGCCCAGCCGACGAGGGGCTTCATCAGCGTCGGGGCGTCGACGTTGGCCAGGTTGGCCTCCGGGCCGATGGCGGACCGCACCTGCTGGCCGGCCACGACGACGAGCGGGGTCCGGGAGTTCACGGCGTTCGTCAGCGCGCCCATCGCGTTCCCGGAGCCGGAGGCGGCGTGCAGGTTGACCAGGACGGGCCTGCCGGTCGCCTGGGCGTAGCCGTCGGCCATGCCGACGACGGCGCCCTCGTGGAGGCCGAGGACATAACGGAAGCTGTCGGGCAGGTCGGCGAGGAAGGGCAGCTCGTTGGAGCCGGGGTTCCCGAAGACGGTGGTGAGGCCCTGGCGCTCCAGGAGCTCGTGGGAGACACGACGCACGGATGGCACAGACGTTCCTTTCGGATGAGCGCTCGACACGCTAGGCAACGCTGTGACATGGACACCAATAGATGTTGCGTCGCTCCGATATAGACTTCTTCGATATGGGGAGCTTCGACCTCAACCTGACCCGCGTCTTCGTGCTGCTCTACGAGACCGGCAGCGTCACGGCCACCGCCGAGACCCTCCACGTCACCCAGCCCACCGTCAGCTACAGCCTGGGGAAGCTCCGCCGGCACTTCGACGACGAGCTGTTCCGGCGTACCGGGCGCGGGCTGACGCCGACGGCCGGCGCCCGCCGGCTGTACGAGCCGCTGCAGCGCGCACTGGCAGAGATCGACGGGGCAGCGACCCGCCAGACCGACGACTTCGACCCCCGGACCATGTCGGGCCGCTTCACGCTCGCCCTCTCCGACCTCGGCGAGGTGACCCTCCTGCCTCGCCTCCTGGCGGCGGCCCGCGAGCGCGCGCCGCAGGTGTCGTTCACCATCCGTCCGCTCGACGTGGACCACGCCGAGGGCCAGCTG
This sequence comes from Streptomyces sp. NPDC002896, assembly GCF_040295225.1. Classification (NCBI taxonomy): domain Bacteria; kingdom Bacillati; phylum Actinomycetota; class Actinomycetes; order Kitasatosporales; family Streptomycetaceae; genus Streptomyces; species Streptomyces sp. NPDC002896. Next base: position 25,412 of record NZ_JBEOVA010000006.1, read on the forward strand.
CGCCGCGGCGAACTCGACGCGTTCGTGGCCACCCCGGTGCTGACCTCCCACCGGACCGTGCGGATCCCGCTCTTCCGCGAGCGCTACGTCGGCATGGTCGCCGCCGACCACCCCCGCGTCCGGGGCGACTCGGTCACCCTGACGGACCTCACGGCCGAGCACCACGTGACGGTCTCCGGCCCGAGCGGGCACGTCGCGCCGCGGGCCCTGCTGGCCGCGCACGGGCTCCTGGACCGCGTGGCCGTGGACGCCACTCGGTTCTCGATGCTTCCCTACCTGATGGAGCAGACCGACCTGATCGCTATAGTCCCCGAGTACGTCGGGGAGGTCTTCACCGCGTCCCAGCGCGTGCGCCTGGTGCGCCTGCCGTTCGAGACCGAGCCGATCGAGGTGGCCCTCTACGCACGGCACGAGTCCTCACGCAGCCCCTCGCAGCGGTGGCTGGTCACGTTCATGGCCGAGGTGCTGGGCGAGCAGGTGAGCCCGGCCCAGCTGCCGCCGTACGGCACCGCGTAGCCGCTCAGATCGTCGCCGGGCCGCAGCCGGGCGAGCGCGCGGATCAGCGTGGCCGGCCAGGCGACGCCGAACCCGTCCGGTGGCGGCGAGCTTCAGGTTCTCCAGCACGGTGAGCCGGGCGTACTCACATCCCTTCTAGCTTCTGATCGCTTCACCGAACCGCGTTCGAAATACCAGTCAATGATGGATGTCGCTCACCAGCGATCAGGGTCCGTCCCCCTTGTCTGATGGGCTGTTCCACCGGCTCCACACCCCCCACTTGGAGACGAGATGAACGCAAGACCCCACCCCGGCTCACAGCCGTCCCGCCGGCTGTTCCTCGGTATGGCCGCGGCCGTACCGCTGGCCGCGACCGCGAACCTGACCCTCGGGGCAGGGCCCGCCCTCTCCGCGGACTCGGCCTACGTCATGGGCTACTTCACCGAGTCACCGAACGGTGTAGGCACCGACTACGGTCTGCACCTGGCCGTCAGCACCGACGGCCGCCACTGGAGGCCGCTGAACCAGAACAACCCCGTCGTCACACCCACCGAGGGCGTCGGAGGCCTGCGCGACCCAGTGGAAGATCGTGCCGGGTCTCGCCGACAGCTCAGGGGTGTCCTTCCAGTCGGTCAACTACCCGACTCGCTATCTGCGCCACTACAGCTACCAGCTACGGCTGGACGTCAACGACGGCACCACGTCGTTCGCCCAGGACGCCACGTTCCATCCCACCGCGGGCCTCGCGGACTCCTCCTGGACGTCATACCAGTCGCACAACTTCCCTGACCGCTACATCAGGCACTCCGACTACGTCCTGCGCATCGACCCGATCTCCACCGCCACCGAGCGCGCGGACGCCACGTTCTTCGTCGGTTACTGAGAGGCCGATCGCTCCTGCCGGTCACGGCCCGGCCCCGGCCCTCGCGCGCACAAGGGTCGGGGCTCGGCCGCAGTGACTGGCTTCCACGAGAGCGCCGAGCGGCGGGGACGTGCGCTACATCCGGTTCAGGGCCTCGGGCCGGCGGCGCCCGCCAGCCGGTGCAGGATCCCGACGACCAGGGCCGTCTGGTGAGACACCGTGTCGGGGTAGATGAACTCGTGCCTCGCGTGGGCTCCGCCGCCGACCGCTCCCAGGCCGCAGAGCACGGGAAGGCCCAGACCGGCGACGAAGTTGGCATCGCTGGCGCCACCGACGGTGACATCGGCGAGGTTCCGGCCGAGTTCCTCCGACACCGCTCGCGCGGTCTTCAGCAGTGGCTCCGATACCGCGTTGAGCGTCATCGGCGGCCGGTTCCAGCCGTGCTGGACGTCGATGCGGATGCGCTGGTCACTCACCTCGATCCCGTCGAAGGCCGCGTCCACCCGGTCCTGCTCCTCCTGGGTGAGAACACGGATGTCGATGCTCGCGGTCGCCTGTCCGGCCACCACGTTCGTTCCGGTCCCGCCACTGATCCGCCCCACGTTGACGGTGGTTCCCTCGGTGGGTGCGGCGACGGCTGCGGCAGCCGTGACGAACTCGGCGAGCGCGTGGATCGCGCTCGCCCCGGCCTCGGGGTTCAGCCCCGCGTGTGCTTCCACGCCGGTGGCCGTCACGGTGAAGATGCCCCCGCCCTTGCGGCCGGACTTCACCGCACCGTCCACACTCGCCTCGAGCACCAGCGTGGCGTCCACGGACGCTGCGACGCGCTCGATCACCGGTCGCGAGGAAAGGGAACCGATCTCCTCGTCGCCGTTGATGACGAAGGTGACCGTGGGTACGGCCGCACCGCTCTCACGGAGCAGTTTCAGTGCCCAGATGCCCTGGGCGAGACCGGTCTTCATGTCGAAGATGCCCGGCCCGGACAGACGCTGCCTGCCGTGCTCGTCGCGCTGGGAGGCGACCGGCCAGTCGGCGAGTGTGCCCCGCGGCCACACGGTGTCGTAGTGACCGACGACGGCGACATGCCCCGGCCCGGTCCCCTCATAGGTGACGACGGTGGTGTCGCCCCGCTCGCCGCCCGGGTACCGTTCCGCTCGGGTTGGGGCGCCGAGCCGGCGGGCGAGCAGGTCGTTCACCAGCGCCAGGCCTTCCGCGAGGCCGGGAAGATCGTAGCTGTGGGTCTCGCAGGCGACGAGGTCGGCGATGTCCGCCAGTACATCCGCGGTGGCGGCGTCCGCGCGGCGTGCGAGTTCGGAGATCATGGTGCAATCGCTCCGTTGAAGTTCGGGAGGTTCAGATTTCTCAGGCGCCGGGGCCGAAGGGGACGCCGAGCAGATACCAGGCCAGCACGAAGACGACCCACACGACCCAGACGACCGCCGCCAGGGGGATGGTGAAGGAGGCCAGCGTGCCGATCCCCGCCGACTTGCGGTAGCGCTGGATGAAGCCGAGCGCCATCGCGAAGTACGGGCTCATCGGGGTGACGCAGTTGCTGACGGAGTCGGCCACCCGGTACACGGCCTGGGTGACCTCAGGCCTGATGCCGATGAGCATGAGCATCGGGATGAACACTGGTGCGGCAAGGGCCCACAGTGCGGATCCGCTGGTGATGGCCAGGTTCATGAAGGTGACCAGGACGATGATGCCCAGCAGGACCACCCCGCCGTGCACGCCCAGGTTCTGCAGCACCTCCGCACCCTTGATGGCGAGTACCTCGCCGATGTGGCTCCACTTGAAGTAGGCGAGGAACTGGGAGATGGCGAAGAACAGCACCAGGATCGGCGCCATGGACCGGACGCCCTCGGTCATGGCCACGACCACGTCCCGGGCCCCCGCAATGCTGCCGGTCATCCGGCCGTACACGGTGCCCAGGACCGCGAAGAAGGCACCCAGGAGGAGGGCCATGCCCGAGAACATCGGGGACTGGACCACACTGCCGCCTTCACCGCGCAGAGGCGACGCCGAAGGCAGCATGACGAGGACCAGGGCCGCCACGAAGGCGAGCGCGACCAGCCCGGTGACCCGCAGGGCCCGGCGCTCGGCGGCGGAGACCTCGACCTCGGTCAGCTCCGCGGCATCCAGTTCGGAGGACGGTTCGTCCGTCTCCAGGTCGGGCCGGCGTGCCAGAACCTTCTCGGTGACGATCGTGATGACGAGCGCAACGAGCACCGAGGACGCGAGGCTGAAATAGTAGTTCGCCACCGGAGTGACGACGAAGTCCGGGTCGATGGTCTGCGCCGCCGCAGTGGAGATCGACGACAGCAGCACGTCGGTGGTGGTCAGTGAGGGCGAGGCGTCGTAGCCCGCCGAGATGGAGACGAAAGCGACGATGCAGCCGAGCACGGGGCTGCGGCCGGCGGCCCGGAAGACCAGCGCGCCCAGCGGGATCAGCGTCACGTAGGCGGCGTCGCCGGCCACATGGCCGACCATCGCGGTCATCGACAGGGCGAAGGTCAGGTACTTGGCGGGCACCCGTGCGACCAGCTGACGCATCAGGGTGCCGATCAGCCCGCTGCGCTCGGCCACCGCTATGCCGAGCATCACGGTGATGATCGTGGCGAGCGGGGGGAAGCTCGCGAAGTTGTCCACCGCCCCCTCGACCATCATCGCGATTCCGTCCCGGCTGAGCAGGCTGGTCACGGTGACGGTCTCGTCGGTGCCCGGCTGGACGGCGCTGACGTCCGCCGCGGCAAGGACTGCGCTGAGCCCGGTGACCAGCAGCGCCAGCAGCCAGAACAACCAGAAGGGATGGGGCAGCCTGTTGCCAACCCGTTCGATCAGGGCGAAGCCGCGGAAGGCTCTCCGCAGTACCGCCGACTGCGGAGTCACCTCTCTGGTGGTCAGCTCAGAGGCCATGGCAAAAGCGAACCTTTCGGCAAAAAAGTCGATGGTGGGCGACGTATGTCGAGTCCAGCCGGTTCCTGGACCGCCGATTTCGGACTTGACCCGCCGTGCTGGATCATGGTGTGCATCGACCGTGGACACGCCCGAGATTCGTCGGAAATCGCCGATAGGAAGCTTTGCATGCACGATTTCGCCGCCTCCCTCCGGGACGGCCGTCTGGAAGAGACCGATCTCGCGCTCGCCAACTGCCTCCAGATAGCGCCACGAGCCCCCTGGGCCACACTCGGCGACGTCCTGGGCCTCAGTGCGGCCACGGTGGCCCGGCGCTGGCGGCGACTGGCCGCCACCGGGCAGGCATGGGTCACCGCGACCGGCAGCCCCAGCCTGTGGCGATCGCTGTGCAACGCCTTCCTCGACATCCAGTGCCATCCCGCACAGCGCGGCCGGGTGGCACTTGCCCTGGCACGTGACCCCAGAACCAAGTCGGTCATGGAGGTCGCCAGCGGCCGGGATCTGCACGTGAACGTCATGACAGCCGATCTGCCCGCACTGTCGCGCTTCGTCCTGGACCAGGTCAGCCGTCTCCCCGGAGTGGTGAAGGTCGATGTGCAGATCGCCACGCGCATCTACATGTCCGGAAGCGCGTGGCGGCTGGACGCGCTCTCCCGCTCCCAGCGCGAGCGACTGCAGCCCGCAACGCCGACGACCACGGAGGTGCGGACCGGACTGCTGTCACCCACCGACCACGCGCTCCTGCTCGCACTGGCTCCGGACGGCAGGCTGCCGGTCACGGATCTCGCCGAACGCACCGGCGCCAGCCACACGGCGACCCGCCGCCGACTGTCCCGGCTGGAGCACTCGGGCACGATCTCCTTCCGCTGCGAGATCTCCCAGCAGCTGACGGGCTGGCCGGTGACCACGCTGCTGTGGGGCCGGGTGCCGCCCGGCGACCGGAAGCGCGTCAGCGATCGGCTGTCCCGCATGCCCGAGGTCCGCCTGCTGGTCGCCACCAGCGGAGGCACCAATTTCCGGGTGTCCACCTGGCTGCGCTCCACCGACAGCGCCCACGAGCTGGAGGAACGGATCAACGCCGCGCTGCCCGAGTTCGAGATAGTCGAGCACGCCGTCGTACTGCGCACGGTCAAACGGCTGGGCTGGATTCTGGACGGCCTCGGACGACGCAGGGAGTGCGCGCCGATCGACCCGTGGTGCGGGGAGGACACCCGCATCCCGCAGGCGGACCCGGACGAGTACGAGGAGTGAGAGAGGGGGCGCAGGCAGGAGGAGACGCCGCCCCGTCCAGACGGGAACCAGACGGGAACGGAATGCGGCTGCTTCGCCCCGGGGCACATCATCTGCGCCGCCCAGCGCGGTTCGTACTCGGTGCGAAGGGCGTTCAAGGCAGCCGCCTGGCGTAATCGGCGCGTATCAGTGCAGTTCATCCCGTATGCGAGCCAGTCGCGTACCAGTACAGCAGGCTGCCTGATCGCGGCCAGGAGAAGGACCGGATCAGCGACCTCGACCGAGGTCTTCACGCGGCACAGGCTGCCTCCCGCGCCGAGGGGATGCCGTCGGTGCAGGACGACTCACAGCGCCGCATGCGCGGCCATGACGTGCTTCACCCGCGTGTAGTCGTCGAGCCCATACCGGCTCAGGTCACGCCCGATACCCGACTGCTTGTAACCACCGTGGGGCATTTCGGCGAGGATCACCTGGTGGCAGTTGAGCCAGACGCAGCCGAAGTCGAGTTCGGCGCTGAGTCGCATGGCGCGGCCCAGGTCGGCGGTCCAGACGCTGGAGGCCAGGCCGAAGTCGACGCCGTTGGCGAGTGCCAGGGCCTCTTCCTCGGTGTCGAAGGGCTGGATGGTGATGACCGGGCCGAAGATCTCCTGCTGGACCACCGCATCGTCCTGCCGGACGCCGGAGACGACCGTCGGCGGGAAGAAGTAGCCGGGGCGCTCCAGGCGTATGCCGCCGGTCTCCACCACGGCGTGCGCAGGCAGCGTCTCGATCATGGCCGCCACGCGTTCGGCGTGGGCGGCGCTGTTGAGCGGCCCGTAGTAGGCGTCCTCATCGGGCGCGCCGGTGCGGGTGTCCTTGGCCGCCTCGACGAGGGCCGCCAATAGGGCTTCGTACGCGCTGCGTTGTACGAGGACGCGGGTGACGGCCGTACAGTCCTGGCCCCCGTTGAAGAACGCGGCGTCCGCCAGCGCCCTCGCCGTACGGGCGGGGTCGACGTCGGCGAAGACGATCGCCGGGGCCTTGCCCCCGAGTTCGAGGTGGACGTTCTTCACTTCGCGGGAGGCCCCGGCCATGACTTCCGAACCGGCGCGGGTGCTGCCGGTGATGGCCACCATGTCGACGTCCGGGTGCGCCACCAGGGCACGTCCTGTGTCCCGGTCTCCGCACACGATGTTGACGACGCCCGGCGGGAAGACCTGCGCGGCAAGTTCGCCGAGCAGCACGGTCGACCAGGGGGTGGTGTCGGACGGTTTGAGCACGACGGTGTTGCCCGCGGCGAGCGCCGGGCCGAGCTTCCACACGGCCATCATCAGCGGGTAGTTCCAGGGGGTGACCTGGGCGACCACACCGACCGACTCGCGCCGGATGTAGGAGGTGTGGCCTTCGGCGTACTCACCCGCGGCCACCCCCTCCAGGACGCGTGCCGCGCCGGCGAAGAAGCGCAGTTGGTCCACGCAGCGGTCGATTTCGACGGTGCGGGTGGCGGCCGGGGGCTTGCCGGTGGCCCGGACCTCGGCGTCCAGCAGTTGGTCGGCGTGCTCGGCGACGAGGTCGGCCAGCTGGAGCAGGGCCTCCTGGCGCCGGCCGGGGGTGGAGCGACGCCAGGACGCAAAGGCGCGGCGGGCCGCGGCGACGGCGGTGTCGACGTCGGCCGCGGTGGAGCGCGGGGCGGTGCCGTAGACCTCGCCACTGGCAGGGTCGACGAGTTCCATACGGCCCTCGATCGCGACCGGGCGGCCGTCGACGATGTTGTGGAGGTTCACATCAGCCATGCGGATGCTCCTTGCGCAGTCCGTCGACGGTGACGCCGGGGGCGAGGCGGCCGTCGGTGACCTTGAGGTGGATGAGGGCGGCGGTGCCGCTGGCCAGGGCGCGGTCCAGGGCGGGAGCGAACGCGTCGGTTGTCTCGACGGTTTCGCCGTGCGCCCCGAAGGCGCGGGCCAGGGCCGCGAAGTCCGGGTTGGCGAGGGCGGTGCCGCTGACCCGGCCCGGGTAGTGCTGCTCCTGATGCTGGCGGATGGTGCCGTACTGGCTGTTGTCCAGGACCAGGATCAGCGGGGTGACGCCCTCGGCGACCGCGGTGGCGAGTTCCTGGCCGTTCATCAGGAAGCAGCCGTCGCCGGCCACGGAGACGACGTGGCGGTCCGGGTTGTCCAGGGCCGCGGCGACGGCGGCCGGGATGCCGTAGCCCATGGAGCCGTTGCGCGGGGCCAGTTGGCGGGAGCCGGAGGTCAGGGTGAGGTGGCGCTGGGCCCAGATGGCGTGGTTTCCCGCGCCGAAGGTGACCACGCGGTCGGCGGGCAGCCGGGCGTCCAGGGTGGCGAAGACGGCTCCGAGGTCCAGCGGGTCGCCGTCGTGCAGCGGGGCCCGGAACGCCAGGTGCGCGGCCCGGTCCTCCTTGGTCAGCGTGGCCCAGACCGGCTCGCACTCGGGGCGCAGGGTGCGCAGGGCGCGGCCGACGGCGGCGGGTGCGGCGAGCAGCGCCAGGTCGGGGGTGTAGAACTGCCCTGGCGGCAGTGGCGCGGGCAGCGCGGTGACGAGCCGGGGGCCCGAGCCGTCGTACGGCAGCAGGGTGAAGCCGTCGGTGGGCACGTCTCCGGGGGCGGTGCCGAGTGAGACCAGCAGATCGGCGGTGCGCAGCCGTTCGGCGAGGTGGTCGGCGCGGCCGTAGCCGAGATGGCCGGTGTAGGAGGCGGAGTCGTGGTCGATGAGGTCCTGGCAGCGGAAGTCGGTGGCGACCGGCAGCTGCCATGCCTCGGCCCAGGTGCGGATGTCGGCACGGGCCTCGGGTGTCCAGCGGCTGCCGCCGAGCAGCACCAGCGGGCGCTCGGCGGCGGTCAGCAGCTCCGCGAGCCGGTCGAGTTCGGCCTGGCTGACGGCGCCTTCGGCGGGAGGGACGGGCCGCGTGTCGGCGACCTCGACCACGTCGGTGAGCATGTCCTCGGGCACGCCGAGGACGACCGGGCCGGGCCGCCCGGCCTCCGCGGTGGCGAAGGCACGGGCGACGTACTCGGGGATGCGGGCCGCGTCGTCGATGGTCTCGACGAGCTTGGCGCTGGCCCCGAAGGTGGCGCGCAGGTCCAGCTCCTGGAAGGAGTGGCGGTCGGTGTGGCCGCGCGGCACCAGGCCGATGAACAGGACGAGCGGGGTGGCGTCCTGGCTGGCGGTGTGCAGGGCGACGAGCGCGTTGGTGGCGCCGGGCCCCCGGGTGGTGAAGCACACTCCGGGGCGCCCGGTGAGCTTGCCGTGCGCCTCCGCCATGTAGGCGGCGCCGCCCTCGTGCCGGCAGACGACCAGTCTGAGCGGGGCGTCGTGCAGGGCGTCCAGCGCGGCGAGGTAGCTCTCGCCGGGTACGCCGTAGGCGGTGGTGACGCCGTGGGCGAGGAGCTGGTCGATCAGGACCTGCCCGCCGGTGCGGACAGGGTGAGACGGTGTCATGCGGAGACCTCTGCGTGGTCGGCGGGGGCGGTGCGTGTGGTGAGGGCGGAGCCGCGGCGCTTGTACAGCAGGCCCGCGGACCAGGAGCCCGCCACCGTGCAGGCGGCGATGATCACGAGCAGCAGGGCCGCGCCCCAGGACGCGCCGTCGGCGGCGCTGGTGAGCGACGTGGCGAGCAGGGGCACGAAGCCGGACAGGACGCCCGCGAGGTTGTACGACATGGCCACCGCGCTGTAGCGGAACTCCTCCGGGAACATGGTCGAGACGACCGCGCCGATCGGGGCGTAAGGGATGGACAGCGCGCCGATGCCGAGCGCGACACCGAGGTAGATCAGGCCGGTCTGCTTGGTGTCCACCAGCCAGAAGGCCGGGAAGGCGATCAGCATGGTGATCACGCCGCCGAGCGCGCAGACGGTCCAGGCGCCGATCCGGTCGGCGAGCCGGCCGGCCACGATCAGTACGAGGATCTCGACGACCGCGCCGATGACAGTGGCGTTCAGCATGACCTGCTTGTCGACGCCGAGTTCGTCGGTGCCGTAGGAAATGATGAACGTGCTCATCAGGAAGAAGCCGCCGACGCCGAGGAACGCGGCGCCGATTCCGATGATCATGCGGCCCCACGTGCGGCGGAACGCCTCGATGAGCGGTGCGGGCTTGGGGCCGTTCTTCTCGGCGTCCTCCAGCATGGCGCGGAAGACCGGGGACTCCTCGATGTGGATGCGCAGGTACAGCGCGACGAGCAGGAGCGGGAAGGCGAGGAGGAACGGGATGCGCCAGCCCCACGAGTAGAACGCGTCGTCCGGGAGCAGCCCGACCAGCGCGAAGACACCGCTGGAGAGCAGGGTGCCGACCGGGGAGCCGAGCTGCGGGATCGAGGAGTAGCTGCCGTGCTTCTCCTTCGGGGTGTGCTCCAGGGTGAGCAGCATCGCGCCGCTCCACTCACCCCCGACCGAGATGCCCTGCAGGAAGCGGAGCAGCGACAGCAGCGCGGGGGCCCAGATGCCGATGGTGGCGTAGCTGGGCAGCAGGCCGATGAGGCCCGTGGTGATGCCCATCATCACCACGGTGATGATCAGCGAGACCTTGCGGCCGTAGCGGTCGCCGACGTGACCGAAGACCGCGGCGCCGATCGGGCGCGCGACGAAGCCGACCGCGAACGTGAGGAAGGACGCGATGGTGCCCACGGTCGGGTCGAGCTCGGGGAAGAAGAGCTTGTTGAAGACCAGGGCGGAGGCGGTGCCGTAGAGGAAGTAGTCGTACCACTCCAGGGCGGTGCCGCTGAACGCTGCGGTCAGCAGTCTGCGGATGTCCTTGATGTCGGGCGAACTCACGACGCGTTCTCCTGGGGACGGACGGCCTCGGGGGCCGCGGGGGACGGGGGAACGGGAGTGCGGGTGAGGCCGTGCGGGTCATAGGCGGGTTCGCCGCCGACCAGCGTGGCCAGGACCGGGATCGCACCGATGAGATCCGGATCGGATCGGACGGGATCGCCGTCCAGCACGGTGAGGTCGGCGAGTTGTCCGGGGACGAGACGTCCCTTACGGCCGCCGAAGCCCGTGGCCTGGGCCGAGCCGTCGGTCCAGGCACGGAGCGCGGCCAGAAGCGGAACACTCTCGTCCGGACCATACGGGACGCCGGTTTCGGTCAGTCGCGTGACCATCGACTGGATGGCGGGCAGCGGTGCGCCCGGTGCGACGGGCCGGTCGGAGCTGCCGGGGACCGGCAGTCCGAGGTCAAGGAAGGAGCGCAGCCGGTAGGACCAGGCGGTGCGTTCGGGACCCAGGGCGGCGGCCATGGCGTCGCCGAAGGTGTGCAGGAAGTTGTGCTGCGGCACCGGTACGACGCCGGCCTCGGCGAACCGCGCCAGCTGGTCGGGACGGACCACTCCGGCGTGTTCGATGCGGTGCAGTACCCCGGCCCGGGGCTTGACGCGCTGGGCGCGGGTGAAGGCGTCGAGCGCGAGATCGACCGCCCGGTCGCCGATGGCGTGGGCGGCGACGGTCCAGCCGGCCCGGTGTGCGTCGACGACCAGGTCGGTCATGGAGGCGGGGTCGTTCTGGAAGTAGCCGGTGGGGTTGGCTGCTTCAGCCTCGTCGTGCGGGCAGCCGCAGAAGGGCTCGGTGACCGCGGCGGTGCGGCCGAGCAGCGAACCGTCCAGGAAGATCTTGACCGGGCCCAGCGAGAGCCTGTCGTCGCCGAAGCCGGTGCGTATCCCCAGGTCCAGCCCGAGGGCGATGTCGTCGTCGGCGTGCGCGGTCAGCGGGTGCAGCACGTCGGACGCGGCCATCAGTTGGGCCCGGGTGTGCAGCCGTCCGGTGTCGCGGGCCCGCTGGTAGGCGGCGAGCTCGACCGGCGAGTGGCCGATCCAGCCGCCGCCGATGCCGGCCTCGGTGAAGCTGGTGATGCCCTCGGAGAGGTAGTGGCGGGTGGCCGCGTTCACCGCGTCCGCGATGGTCTCGACCGGGTAGGGCAGCACCTGCCGCTGCACCAGCGATTGGGCGGTCTCTTCCAAGAGGCCGTCGGGGAGGCCGTGTTCGTCGCGGGAGACGACGCCGCCCTTGGGGTCGGTGAAGCCGGGTGCCAGGGCTCCGGCCGCGTCCAGGACCGGGGTGTTGACCACGCAGGCGTGCCCGGAGGTGTGCTTCAGCCAGACCGGGCGGCCGCCCGCCGCCCGGTCCAGGTGGGCCCGGTGCGGGTAGTTCCCGCCCATCTTGTTGTGGTCGAGTCCGGCGCCGATGACCCAGGCGTCGGGCGCGAGGTTCTCGGCGTAGGCGGCGACCGCTGCGTACACCTCGTCGGTGGTACGGCACCCGGAGACATCGAGCTGGCTGAGGGTGAGGCCGAACCAGGCGGTGTGGCAGTGGGCGTCGTTGAAGCCGGGCAGCACGGTGGCGCCGCCGGCGTCGAGGACCCGGCGGGCGGGCAGGTGGTCGACGTCGTCGTCGAGGCCGACGATCCGGCCGTGCAGCACGCCCAGCGAGCGGGCGGTGGGGCGGGACTCGTCGAGGGTACGGATGTTCGCGTTGCGGACCAGCAGGTCGAGGCGCATCGGTCGGGTCCCTCCTCTCAGGCAAGGTGGTGGAGCTGGGCGAGCGGCAGCTCGGTGGCGGGCGCGGTGCCGGTGGGCACGCCGTCGACCAGGACGGGCGCGGCCTCCCGGGGCACCTCGACCCGCGGGGTGGCTGTGTTGTGCAGCATGTCGGCGCGGGTCAGGCCGCGGCTGCCGCGGATCGGCGCGTACGACAGGCCCTGCGGCAGCGCGGCGCGCGCGGCCCGGTCCGCAAGGGCCGCCTCGGCGACGAAGACCTTGGACAGGCGGGCAGGGGCGGCGCCGAGCGCTCCGTAGTACGGGCGGTAGACGCGCGGCTGTGTCAGCCGGGTCGAGCCGGAACCGGAACCGGTGTTGCCCCAGGCCACGAACCCGGCCTTGAGGACCAGTTCGGGCTTGGTGCCGAACCACCTGGGATCCCACAGCACCAGGTCGGCCATCCGGCCGGGCTGGATCGTGCCGACCTCGTGGGCCAGGCCGTGCGCGACCGCCGGGTTGAGGGTGATCTTGGCGAGGTAGCGCAGCGCGCGGGCGTTGGCGGGCTTCTCCACTCCCCCGTCGCCTGCGGCCAGCGCCTGGACGTGGGCCAGCTGCCAGGTCCGGCGCACGGTCTCGGCGATCCGGCCCATGCCCATCGAGTCGGAGTTGACGATGGAGATGGCGCCCAGGTCGTGCAGGGCGTTCTCGGCGGCGATGGCGTGCTCGCGGATGCGGCCCTTGGAGATGGCCACATCGCTCTCGGAGTGGTGGTTCTGCCGGTGCACGGTCATCGTCATCGGGAACAACTCACCGACTGTGTGCGGGGTGTACGGCACGGTGGGCGTGGTCGACGAGGGCAGGATGTTCGGCTCGGAGAGGATCTCCAGGAGGTCGGGGTGCCCGCCGCCGCCCTCCACGTGGTACGCGTGGACGGTGCGGCCGCGGGTGGCGCCGATGGTGTCGCGCAGATAGCCGGACTCGTTCATCGAGTCCGTGTGCAGAGCGACCGGCAGGTCCGCCTGCTCGGCGGTGGCCAGGCAGGTGTCGATGATGCGCGGCGTTGCGCCGAAGTCCTCGTGGATCTTGAAGCCGCCCGCTCCGGCGAGCGTGATCTCGTCCAGCAGGGCGCGCGAGCTGGACGAACCACGGGCCAGAAAGGCGATGTTGAGCGGAGTGCCCTGCCAGGCGCTCATCAGGGTGTGCAGATTGTGCGCCGGGTTGCAGCCGATCTCCCAGACGCCGCCGAGACCCATCCCGACCAGGGTGGTGACACCGGCGGACAACGCGGCGGGGGCGACCTCGGGCGAGGAGAGGTGGACGTGGCTGTCCACGATGCCGGGGGTGGCGATCAACCCCTCGCCGGGGACGACGGAGGTGTGCGAGTCGATGGCGTACTCGACGTCCATCACGTCCGGGTTGCCTACGCCGCCGACCGAGACGATCCGACCGTCCTTGATGCCGATGTCGGTCTTGCGGACGCCGAGCACCGGGTCCATCAGGACGACGCCGGCGACGACCATGTCCAGCGCGGAGTCGCGGTCCGAACGCGGCGAGGCCAGCAGCCCGTCACGGACCGTCTTGCCGCAGCCGCCGAGGAGTTCGTCGCCCGGCGTGCCGTCGTCGGTCTCGACCTCGACCCACAGGCAGGTGTCGCCGAGCCGGATACGGTCGCCGGTGGTGGGGCCGTAGAGGGAGTGATACGTACGGCGGTCAATGGTGGTCATGCGCGCTCCTCCTGGTGCTGCGGGGCCGGGGTGCGCCGGACCGGGATCACGGTCACCTCGCGGGTCTCGCCCGGCGCGAAGGCCAGGGCGGTGCCGGCCGCGACGTCCAGGCGCAGCCCGGCAGCGGCCGAACGGTCCAGCGCCAGCGCCGCATTGACCTCGTGCAGCGGGTAGTGCGAGGAGACGTAGACGACGCGGTCGCCGGTGTTGGTGACGGTGAGGGTGGAGCGGGGGCGGCCGGCGTTGATCTCGACCGGCGTGTCCGCAGTGCGCACCGCGCCCGGGGGGTCGGCGTCCGGTGAACTGCCAGCCCCGGGGCCGATCGGCCGGTCGACGGCGACCAGCGAGGTGCCGCTTGGGAAGAGCGCCTCGACCTGGACGGTGGTGACGATGCCGGCGACCCCGTCCATCACGTCGTCCTCGGTCAGCACCGACCGGCCGGTCTCGATCACCTCGTCCAGGGACCGTCCGTCCCAGGCGGCCTCCAGCACCTCGTCGCAGATCAGGGCGATGGCCTCCGGGGCGTTGAGCCGTCGTCCACGGGCCCGTCGGCGACGGGCGAGTTCGGCGACGGTGAACAGCTGGAGACGCTCCTGCTCGCGAGGTGTCAGATGCACTGCCTAGACCTCCTGGGGACGACCGTCCCGTCAGGCTGGTCCGGGACTGACCCAGCATCCGGGGCAGCAGGCACAGATCCAACGTTGAAATATCGCCCGTACGACCAGCAGGATTGGTCACATGCACAATTTCGCTGCCACTAGCGCTGCCACTGGCGCTGCCGCCGGGCCCTCGCCCTCACGCCGCATCGCCGAGCTCGCCGGGCAGTGCCTGGACAACATCGACGGTCTTCTCGGCGTCTGGCTGGAAGACGTCCGCACCGTCCGCACCTCCTACGCGGACCGGGTCCCGGACGCCGACTTCCACGACTCGGCATGGCAGGCGTTCGAGCTGCTGCTGCGGACCGTGGCCCGGCTGCCGGTGCCCGCCCATATAGCGGGTGTCTCGGAGCGGGTGGGCGAGACCCGGGCCCGCCAAGGTGTCCCGCTGGACGCCCTGTTGGACGCGGCCCGGCTGGACTTCCGGGTGGTGTGGGCGGCACTGGTGCAGCGCGCCGAGGAGTCCGACATGGCCGAACTGGTTGGATCTGCGTACCTCGTGTGGGAGGCGGTGGAAAGCCATGTCACCGGGATCATGAAGGCGTACCAGCGCACGGTCCTCGAGATGGGGCGGCGCGAGGCGGACGAACGCCGGATGTGGTTCGCCCGGCTCCTGGAGAGCGAAGGGCGCAACCCGACCGTGGTCCAGGACGCCGCGCTCGCCCTCGGATTCAGTACTACGGGCCGCTTTTTGTGCGCGGCGGCGCCCACGGCGTCGGGCGCCGGACTGCACCGGGCGGCGGTGGCCCTGCGTCGGGCGGACGCGCCAGTGCAGCAGCAGTTGGTCGGCGGGGACGAAGTGCTGGTGGTGGAGCTGGGCCCACGCACCACCCGGCAGTCAGTGCTGACTCTGCTGGACGACACCCCATGTGGGGTCGCGCCGGAGGCGGCAGGGCTGGCGGCGGTACCCCGGGCGGCCGTCCTGGCGATCTCCACCGCGCAGGTGCTGCCCGCGGACGCGCAGGCGCCGCGGCTGCTGGAGGACAGCTGGCTGGACGTCCTGGTGCACAGGGCTGACGAGTTCGGCCAGGACCTCGCCGCGGACGTACTCGGCGGCCTCGACGCCCCAGGGGTCTCTCGTGCGGAGGCGGCGCGGCTGCTCGAGACGGTCTGCGCCCACCTCAGCGGCAGCGGCTCCATCGCCGACACCGCGTCCGCCTTGTACTGCCACCGCAACACGGTTCAGCATCGCTTCGGCCGCTTCGCGGAACTCACCGGGCGCGATCCGCGGCGGCCCGAGGACGCGGCCTTGGTGAGCTTGGCTCTGCGGGCGCGGGGACTGCACTCGACGACCGTTTCCGTAAGTCCCGTGCCTGGCGATTCGTCCTCCGCGCCGTCCCGTGCCACACGGGATACACCTGGCCTGTGACAGCTGTCGCTCGGCGGTCTCGACGCACGGTGACAGTTCCCCGGCGGGCCATGGGCATGCGGTGGCCTCTGCGATCCCGAGACTCCGACTGACCGGTGATAGCGTTATCCGGAATTTACGGAGACCCGATGGAACGACGCCAGCTGGAATATTTCATCGCCGTGGTCGAGCACGGCGGATTCACGGCTGCGGCCACTGCCCTCCATGTTGCACAGCCCTCGCTGTCCCATGCGATCCGGGCCCTGGAGCGTGAATTCGGCGGAAGCCTGTTTCACCGCCTCCCGCACGGCGTCGCACTCACCGCGGCGGGTGAGGCGCTGGTTCGACCGGCGCAGCAGGTCCTGCGGGACCTGTCCACGGCCAGTTCCCTGGTCCGTGAAGTCCTCGGGCTCAGCGGTGGCCGACTCGACATCGTTTCGCAGACGACCCTTTCGGTCGATCCGCTCGCCGGCATGCTGGGCCGCTTCCATCGCGTGCATCCGAAGGTGTCCGTGCGCGTGGTCGACCCGGAGCGGGGATCTGACGTGGCGCACATGGTCGCGGCCGGCCAGTGCGAGCTCGGTCTTGTGGACGCCTCGGTGACCACGGCGGACCTCCGCGGGATCGACCTGCCGGAGCAGGAGATGCACGTCGTGCTGCCCCCGGACCACCCGCATCCGGCAGGCGGCACGATCACCTCGCGTGAACTGGCCGCGCTGGACCTGATCGTCACACCGCCGGGCACCGAAACCCGGGCAGCGCTGGACGACGTGTGCACCGCGCTCGGCGTCGCACCGCGGATCGTGGTGGAGACCGCGCACCGCGCGATGATCGTGCCGCTGGTCCTCTCCGGCGTCGGCGCCTCACTGCTGCCCACCTCCATGGCCCAGGACGCCGCGCTCCGCGGGGCTCGGATGCTGTCCAACCGTCCGCGGCTGCTGCGCCATGGCCGGCTGGTCTGGCGGTCGGGCCCGCTGTCGCCTGCTGCCCAGGCGTTCGTGGACCTGGCTGCTTCTCCTGCCCAGGAATGACGCCCGAGCCGACGCCCGGCGTTGACGCCCGGCACTGAGCCCGAGCACGTCAACCCCTCTACCCCTGCCGGTATAGAAGTTTTCTATTGCCGTCATTCAAAACCGGTTCAGGGGGATTCAAGATGCCTTATTGACCGGTGTCGGTGGCGAATGACACTTTTACTGAACCGCAGGCAGGATCGTACGGCAAAGCCTCCTCCAAAGCCGTGGAAGCCCAGCTTTATTACGCCAGCAATTCGGCCAGGAGAAGAGCATGTGACCTTTTCACAATGCCGTCGATGTGCGCTGTCGACTCTTCACCGGGTTTCGATTCAACCGTTCGCCGGGGACCACAACGGAGAAATGCATGACTGAGTTCGACGCCGGACGGCACATACTCCCACGGCCGGACACGCGCCGGCCCCTGACGACCGCGATGGACGTCCACGAGCAGGAGACCGCCTTCACTCCCATCGGTCCGGTCCCTCCGCCGGAGGGCGCGCCGAACGTGGTGATCGTGCTCGTCGACGACCTCGGGTTCGGCACCTCCAGCGCATTCGGCGGGCCGTGCGAGATGCCGGCCGCGGAACGACTCGCCGAAAACGGGCTGCGCTACACCCGCTTTCACGTGACGGCCCTGTGCTCGCCGACCCGGCAGGCCCTGCTGACCGGACGCAACCACCACTCGGTCGGCATGGGCGGCACCACCGAAATGACCACCGCGGCCCCCGGATACAACGGATTCCGGCCGCGCAGCGCGGCGACCATGGCCCAGATCCTGCAGGGCAACGGCTACAGCACGGCGGCCTTCGGTAAATGGCACCAGACCCCGCCGCGGGAGATCAGCGCGGTCGGGCCGTTCGACCGTTGGCCGACCGGGGAGGGGTTCGACACCTTCTACGGGTTCATGGGTGCCGAGATGAACCACTGGTATCCGTTGCTGTACCAGGGCACCACCCCGGTCGAGCCGGATCGCCGACCCGAGGACGGCTACCACCTTTCCGAGGACCTCGTCGACCACGCCATCGATTGGGTACGCACACAGCGCACTCTGACCCCGGACCGGCCGTTCTTCACCTACCTCGCGCTCGGCGCCGCACACGCTCCTCTGCACGTCGGCCGGGAATGGCAGGCGAAGTACCGCGGACGCTTCGACCACGGCTGGGACCACCAGCGCGAACTGACCCTGCGGCGGCAGAAGGAACTCGGAGTCGTGCCCCCGGACGCCGAGCTCGCGAACTGGGCGGAGGGTGTTCCGCACTGGGACGAACTCACCGACAACCAGCGCCGGCTGGCGGCCAGGTTCATGGAGACGTTCGCCGGGTTCACCGAACATGCCGACGTACAGGTCGGCAGATTCATCGACGCGCTGGAGGAACTCGGCGAGCTGCACAACACACTCATCCTCTACATCCTCGGTGACAACGGCGCTTCAGGCGAAGGTGGCATCGAGGGGACGATCGTCGAGCACCGGCTCGGGCACGGCGTGGTGGACGATCCGGACGAGATGATCGACCACCTCGACGAGATCGGCGGCCCGCACAGCTACCCGATCGCCCCGGCAGGATGGGCGCTGGCGCTGAACACCCCCTATCAGTGGACCAAGCAGGTGGCCTCACACTTCGGCGGCACCCGGGACGGCATGGTCCTGCACTGGCCCCGGGGGGTCCCCGAGCGCGGCGGCCTGCGTCACCAGTTCTCGCATGTGATCGATGTGCTGCCGACGATCCTGGACTGTGCGGGAATCCCGGCGCCGTTCAGCGTCGACGGGGTGACGCAGCAGCCCATCGAGGGGACGACCATGTGGCGGACGCTCGCCGATCCCCACGCGCCCGAGCATCGCCGTACGCAGTACTTCGAGATGTGCGGCAACCGGGGCATCTACCACGAGGGCTGGATGGCGGTGACCCGGCACGGCATCCCGTGGGAGATGGTTCCGGACAAGGGCCGGAGGTTCGCCGACGACGTCTGGGAACTCTACGACCTGAACCACGACTGGAGTCAGGCGCACGACCTCGCCGCCGAGCATCCCGAGAAGTTGCGCCGGCTGCAGGACCTGTTCCTGATCGAAGCGGCGAAGTACCAGGTCTTCCCTCTGGACGACCGGGTCACCGAGCGGGAGAACCCCGCCATGGCCGGGCGCATCGATCTGCTCGGTGACCGGACATCCGTGACCTACCGCGGGCGAATGCGGCGGTTCACCGAGGAGACCACACCCAACATCAAGAACCGCTCGCACAGCATCACCGCGGACGTCGACGTGCCGGAGACAGCGGCCGAGGGCGTGCTCATCGCGCAGGGTGGCCGATTCGGCGGCTGGTCCCTGTACTTCACCGGTGGAAAACCGGCCTACGCGTACAACTACTTCGGGATGAGCCTGTACACCGTGCGCGGCGGCGAGCCCCTGGAGCCGGGACGGCACGAGGTCCGGCTCGAGTTCGACTACGACGGCGGAGGACTCGGCAAGGGCGGGACCGCCGTGCTCATGGTGGACGGTGAAAAGCAGGCGACCGGACGGGTCGAGCGGACCATCCCGTACTACTTCTCCTTCGACGAGACGCTCGATGTCGGAGTGGACCTGAGTACGCCGGTGACCGACGACTATCCCGTCCTCGACAACGAGTTCACCGGGACCATTCATTCGGTCCGCATCGACTTGGACGTCCAGACCTCTGAATCCTCCGAGTTCGACGGTGGACTGCATCGGCGTGTCATGGGGGCCCAGTGAACTGCTGTGCGCCGTCCGGCGGCCGGGCGGCGGACCGGCCGCCGTCTCAACAGGCCGCAGTCCGCCGGGTGACGACTGAGGGCATGGTGGCTGTTCCCGCCGGCGAATTCCTCATGGGCAGTGAGGATGCGCTCTCCTACGCTGCCGACGGCGAAGGGCCGGTGCGGACGGTATACGTCGACGCTTTCTGGATGGACGCCTGCACGGTGTCGAACGCGCAGTTCGCGCGCTTCGCCGCCGAAACCGGGTACCGCTCCCCCGTCGAGCGGATCGGCTGGTCGTTCGTCTTCGCCGGTCTGCTCCCGGACGACTTCCCGCCGACCCGGGGAGTGGTGGGCGCACCCTGGTGGCGCCAGGTCGAGGGCGCCGATTGGCGCCATCCCGACGGACCGCATTCCACATGGGAGGGCCGGGCGGATCATCCGGTCGTCCATGTCGACTGGCACGACGCTCGCGCCTACTGCTCCTGGGCCGGTAAGCGCCTGCCCACCGAGGCGGAATGGGAACGCGCCGCCCGAGGGGGCCTGCAGGGGAAGGTGTTCCCCTGGGGCGACGAGCTCGAACCGGGCGGCCGCCCCCGGATGAACGTGTGGCATGGCGACTTCCCGAACCGGCACACGACAGCCGACGGCTGGTACGGCACCTGTCCGGTCAACGCCTACGAGCCCAACAGCTTCGGCCTGTACAACACCACCGGCAACATCTGGGAATGGTGCGAGGACCCGTTCTCCCCCTCGCGCGACGGACAGCAGCGCGTCGCCAAAGGCGGCTCCTACCTGTGCCACGCGTCCTACTGCCGCCGCTACAGGGTCGCCGCGAGACAGGGCCTGCCGCCCGACTCGGCAACCGGCAACGTGGGGTTCCGGTGCGCGCTGGACACGACTTGATCCCTATATGGCCTGGTCCCTGGGGCCACCGGCACATCGCCGCCAGTCCGGGGGCGGGACTCTTCATCGTACGGCCCGGAGTCATGTTCGACTCGATCACTCAGGCACTCGATCACTCAGGCAACGGCGCGACGCGCCGGCGCATAAGGAGCAGGACCATGGCAAAGCAAGCAAGACAGTGGCGCGTCGGCTCGGCGGGCGTAGCGGTCCTCGGCCTCGCCCTCACCGCCTGCGGCGGCGCGAAGGTCGGTGACAGCTCCGCCGGGGCCAACAGCAGCTCGGGCAAGTGCGGCACGTTCAACATAGCGGTCAACCCCTGGGTGGGTTATGAGGCGGATGCGGCGGTCGTCGGCTATGTCGCGGAACACGAACTCGGCTGCAAGGTCACCAAGAAGGACCTGAAAGCGGAAATCGGCTGGCAGGGATTCGAGACAGGCGAGGTCGACGCCATCTTGGAGAACTGGGGACACGAGGATCTCAAGAAGAAATACATCACTCAGCAGAAGACCGCCGTCGACCTCGGCCAGACCGGCAACAAGGGCATCATCGGCTGGTACATCCCACCGTGGATCGCGAAGAAGTACCCCGACATCACCAGCTGGAAGAACCTCAACAAGTACGCATCCCGGTTCAAGACCTCCGAGTCGGGCGCCAAGGGCCAGCTGCTGGACGGCGACCCGTCGTACCAGACCAACGACGAGGCGCTGGTGAAGAACCTGAAGCTGAACTTCAAGGTGGTGTACGCGGGCAGCGAGACCGCCCTCATCCAGGCCTTCCGAGACGCCGAGCAGAACAAGAAATGGGTGATCGGCTACTTCTACGAGCCGCAGTGGTTCCTCTCGGAGGTACCGCTGGTCAAAGTCGAACTGCCCAAGCACACGGCGGGCTGTGACGCCGATCCGGCGAAGGTCGCCTGCGATTACCCCGTGTTCGACCTCGACAAGATCGTCAGCACCAGGTTCGCGAAGTCGGGCAGCCCGGCCTATGACCTGGTGAAGAACTTCAAGTGGACCAATGACGACCAGAACACCGTGGCGAAGTACATCGCTTTGGACAAGATGACGCCGGAGGCGGCGGCGAAGAAGTGGGTCGAAGCGAACCCCGACAAGGTCCAGGCCTGGCTCGGGTAGGACAGGTCGAGTGACCGGGCGGCCGGCCGTCCTCCTGCGGCCTACTGGCCGACCCGGCCGTCCTCCGCTCGCGCGGGAAGTCCTCGTGGCCGTTGTGCCGCGCGTACTCCTCGATCATGCGCACCAACACCTCGCCCAGAGGGCTTCCGGAGGAACTAACCCCAATTCCCGTGGTCCTATATCAACGCGCATGGCAGTAAGTGGATTCAACAGGCCTTCTGCCCGCAGCGCGCTGCTCGACCATTGCTGCATCCAGGCCGATGGGTCGAACCTCCCGGAGGAAGCTCCAAGTTGTCCCACACCAACACCAGTGGGCGGCCGAGCTGTTGGTGAGCCACAACGAGCAGGTCGCGGTAGTCCGTCCAGCCAGCGGTGGCGGCGGGCCTGGCGGGGCGGCACCGACGGGCTGCGGTCGACCCTGTCGAGGATCAAGACGCTGATCGGGCGCCGGTTCCACGGGACGTGCACCGCGACGCTCGCATGCGCGCCTTCATCGACGCTCACGACTGGATCACCGCCCACTACCTGCCGTCTTACGCGCCGCAGCTCAACCCGGTCGAAGGCATCTGGTCCCTGCTCGGCCGCCGCAGCGACCTCATTGACGGATGTCTGGCCGCCACTGGGCTCACCCTGACGGGCACCACGCCCACAAGCTCAGTAGATGGCCGGACGGCGCTAGTCCAGGGTCTTCAACTGTTGGCGGTTTTACTGCGTTTTCCTGCATGAATCGGGCGTAGTCGCTGGGAGTGCGTGTCTTTGTGCGGTGGTCGGTCGTTAGGTCGATCGGATAGGGGAGTGTGCCCGGTTCGGGGCCATGGAGGGGGTGGTGGGTGTGGGCCGGTTGGTGGCGACGGCGACGTGCTCTGCCTTTCGTGGTGTGGTCGAGGGCAGTGGTGAACGGGTCGGTAAGCGGCTGCTGCTGGAGCGGGTGTCCTTCCTGGCGTCCCTGTGTCAGGACCTCACCCGGCGTCTGGTGGCTTCCCGGTGGGACGAGGACTCGCTGGATGCGCTGGCCGCCGGAGTCGACGGGCAGGGTGAGAAGCTGCCATCCAAGGGATGGATGGCCATACGCCGCCTGGGCTGGCAGCACGCCGCGGTCGCCGAGGGCGTGTATGTCTCGGATCGGGTGCGCCGGGGTGCCGAGGAGTACGCGGCGCGTACCCTGCGCCTGGCTGTGCACCGGCGCACCCTGGTGGCGGCGGTCCTGGCCACCTGGCCCGCCGATCCCCGTCGGCGCACCGAAGCGGAGTGGGCCGCGCTGCGGGCCGTCCTGCCCGCCGGGGTGAGTGGTGCGGAAATCCGCAACCGGACCCGGCAGGTGCGCGCGTATCTGGCCGAGAACGGGCGCCTTCCGGCGGGACTGTGCGAGCTGGAGGACCCGCCCCAGGTCGCGGCGCAGGTACTGCTTGCCGCGATGGACCGCCAGCAGGTCACCCTTGACCGGGTGGATGAGACCACAGCCCGGCTGCGGGTGAAACTCCCGCTGTGCGCGGCCCCGGCCTCGGGACGGGAGTGGGCCTGGCATGTGCTCGACCTCCGGCTGCCGGGCACCGTCGAGCCGGACGCGGTCCTGCACACCCCGACCCTGCGCCCCACCCCCGGTGGCCGGATCGCGGTGGACCTGCCGCACTCGACGCCGGTGGCCGCCACCCAGGCCACCGGGCACCGGGTGGCGGTGGGCTTCGACTGGGGGGTCAACACCCTGCTCACCGGCACGGTCGGCCGCCTGACCGGACGGGCCGGAACGGCGCGGGTGGTCACCGACGGCCGCCCCCTGATCTTCGACGCCACCACGATCAGTGCGAAACTGCACCGGCTGCGCACCCACCGCGAACACCTCGCGGCCAAACGCGACCACTACCAGGCGCTGGCGGACGGGCTCGGTGCCCCGCACCTGGCCTGGGCTGAACTCCTGGACAAAGCCGCGGTGCTGCAGACCGAGCACGAGCGGGTGTGCGCCCGTATCCGCCGCCTGAACCAGGCGCTGGCCTGGGCGGCGGCCCGCTGGGCCGTCGACCAGAGTGCCGCGCTCGGCGCCACCGTGATCTACCTCGAAGACCTCGCCACCCTCGAGGCCCGCGGCAGACGCCGGGGCAATGCGCGGCTGTCCGGGCAGGTCCGCGGCACCGTGGCCGAGGCGATCCGGCACCTGGCCGCGAAGGCGGGCATCGCGGTGGTCACCGTCCCGGCCCGGGGCACCTCCGCCGGGTGCCCCGGCTGCCTCGGTCCGCTCACCCACCACCCCGCCCCCGACCGGCTGGGCGAACGCGGCTGGACATGGGCCCACTGCACCCGCTGCCATCTGTCGATGGACCGGGACCACGCCGCCGCCCGCCGGATCGTCTCGCGCGGCCTGCTCGCCCAGGCCCACACCGCGACCGAACGCGCCACCGGCACCCACACCATCCGCACCACCGTCGAGGGCACCGTCCACAGTGTGCGCCGCCCCAAACGAACCACCCGCCGCCTGCGACGCCGCGCCCGCCGCCAGACAGCTGCACCACCCCGGCCGCCCGGGCCGAAGACCACCCCCGGCAAGGCCCGCCCCACCCCCAACAGACCGGTCGACACCTCCCGGCGGCACACCCCACACGCCACCGGACAACCCACCCCAGCCCCAGCCGGGGCTGTGAAGACTTCCCGCCGTATGCCCGAAGTGCGTACGGTCCCCGCCACCACCCCCACCGGGGTGGTCCAGCGTCCGGCGGGGCATGACACCCAGGCACCCATCCCTCACGGGCCGATGCCAGGTCATGGAGTAACCGCCCCTGGTAACCGGCCGGAAGAATACCTTCCTACCAGTTACCGGGCGCGGCTCTCACGCGGAACCTGTCGACGACGCACCCGCGCCGCCGAGCGGACCGGCTTCCACCACGCGCACGCCACCGAAGTCCACCCCCTCACCCCGAGGTTCGGACCCCACCACGGCAACCGCACACGGCCACGCCGCGCCCGAAAAGCCTGAAACCCTCAGGCACACACAGAGTTCCAGAGACGCTACTTCGAGGCTGGCCCGTGCATTCGGCCGAGGCACGGGCGGGCTCACGCGGGGACGCGCATGTCGCCCGTGTATCGCACGTCCCTGAGCGGAATGCCGTCATACTCCTCGAACCGCTCTGGCCCGTCGGGCGAGAAGCCCGCGCGAGCGTAGAACCTCTGTGCGCGGACGTTGTCCGCGAGGACCCACAGCTCCAGGCGCCGGAATCCAAGCTCAGCGGCCCGCTGACGCACCACCCCCATCAGTCTTCGTCCCGTGCCGGTCCCGATGCGGTCCGGCCGTACGTAGAGGGCGTAGAGCTCGCTTGCCGCGTCCCCGCCGGGCTCGCCGGCGCGGGGCCCTATCGCTGCCCACCCGGTCACCGTGCCGTCCTCGGTGGCGACGAAGTTTTCCACCCGGTTCCCGGCCGCCATGAACCACTGCCGGCGCTGGGCCGCGTCCTCCTCGACACTCATGGCGTCGAGGAAGCTCTGCGGCACGATCCCGGCGTACGCCGCCCGCCAGCTGCTCACACGAACCGCCGACACGGCGTCTATGTCGTCCAGATCCATCGCCCGTACCTCGATCACGGTCGTAGGGTAATCGCGCTTGCAGGGCCGACCGTTGGAATTTCGGGGTGCCGATCAGGACCATCGCGCACCCGACCATGACGACACCACGTATTCAACGTCAGTAGAGACGTTGAGGGCAGCACCGGCCGCCCTCAGGCCCCCGCCAGCAAGGCCGGAGCCACGGACAACTGCTGGGCCGCCGCCAGAACGGCGGGACAGCGGACTCCGCCATGTCCTGGCGGTAGGTCAAGACGTCACACCGAAACTGACAGAAAGAACCGGCTGTACCGGGAGCTCGGTCTGCGCATGACGTACCAGCCCCGGCAACACAAAGTGCTGGTCGGGATCACTCCCGACCAGCACTCCGTTGGATAACCCGTTGTGTCCGAGTGGGGACTTGAACCATTCACCAACTGACTGTGGGCGACCGGCGTAGTCGGGCTCTCGTAGTCGATTCATGGCAGCAGCCGGGGACGCCCACGCGCCCCCGATCCGGCGTGGTACATCCGCCGCGGCGTAACCCGAACCTACGTGCCGAATCCCGAGCCCTGGCTGCCGGGTGGACATGACGGCGGCCGCCGACCGGCAGCTGACTGCGGACTTCGCCCGGTGGCGTCCCTCGGGCCTGAAGTCACTGGAGCTTCAGTGCCTGCAGGTAGCTTGCGACCTCCACCGTGACCGCGTCCCGGGCGGGGCCCAGGTAGCGGCGGGGATCGACGGTCCGTGGGTCGGTGGACAGCCGGTCCCGGACAGCACGGGTGAAGGCGGCGTTCAGGTGCGACGAGATGTTGATCTTCGTCATTCCGGAATGGACGGCCGTGGCGAGATCCCGTCCGGCGACGCCCGACGAACCGTGCAACACCAGAGGAACCGCCACGGCTTCACGGATGCCCGCGATGAGCGCGAAGTCCAGGGTCGCGGTCTTGTCGGTCATGGCGTGCGACGTGCCGACCGCGACGGCCAGCGCATCGACCCCGGTCGCAGCCGTGTACGCGGCCGCCTCGGCCGGGTCGGTGCGCACCCCGGGGGCATGCACCCCGTCCTTGCCGCCCACCTCGCCGAGCTCCGCCTCGACCCACACGCCGTCGTCATGACAGCGGGCGGTGATCTCGGCAGTGGCACGCAGGTTCTCCTCGTACGGGAGCGCCGAGGCGTCATACATCACCGAGCCGAAGCCCAGCCCGCAGGCCTCAGCGACCATGCGTGGGTCCGTCGCGTGGTCCAGGTGGACGGCGACCGGGACGGCGGCCCGGCGGGCAGTGGCGAGCGCCGCGAGGCCTACGGGTTCCAGGCCGCCGTGGTAGCGGGCGGTGTTCTCGCTGATCTGCAGGACGACGGGGGTACGGGCCTTCTCGGCACCAGCGACGATCGCGGTGGCGTGTTCGAGTTGGACGACGTTGAAGGCGCCCAGGCCGCGACCGGCGGCGCAGGCCTCGGCGACCAGTTCGCCGGTGGGCACGAGCGTCATGCGAAGGCTCCGGGGAGGATCACCGAGCGGGAGAGATGGCGCGGCCGGTCGGGGTCGAGGCCGCGTCGGCAAGCGACTTCGACAGCCAGTTTCTGGGCCCGTACCAGCGAGGCGACCGGATCGACGGCATCGGCGGTGAACCAGGCTCCGGTGGCGGCGACTTCGTCCTCCAGACCTCCAGGTGCCTCGCCGAAGCACCACACCAGGCTCGACTCGTCGCTGATGCTGATCGGGCCGTGCCGGTACTCCATGGCCGCGTACGACTCGGTCCAGGCACGGGCGGCCTCGCGGAGCTTGAGCGCCGCCTCGTCGGCGAGGCCGACGGTCCAACCGCGGCCGAGGAAGGTGAACTGGCTCCGACCGGACCATCCGTGCGGCAACGGTTCGGTGACCGCCAGCTCGCCGTCCACGATCGAGTCCGTCAGGTCGATGCCGAGGCCGGCGCGCAGCAGCTGCAGTGCGGTGGTGGCGAACCGGGTCTGCACGACGGACTTCTCGTCGGCGAAGCCCAGGTCGAGGAGTGTTCCGGCGTGCCGTGAGACGGGGCTGTCGGTGACCCCGGTGAGCGCCACGGTGGGGACGCGCCCGGACACGGCGGCGAGCAGGGACAGCACCTCGGTCGTCGTGCCGGAGCGGGTGATGGCCACGATCCGGTCGTAGGGACGGGTCAGGACGGCCTCCGAGGCGGGAAAGGCATCGGTCTCGCCCAGTCCCTCGGACTCGCGCAAGGAAGCGTAGGCGCGTGCCATGTAGTACGAGGTGCCGCAGCCGACCACGGCGATCCGCTCGCCCGGATGCGGCAGCGCCGAGGTCGATGACGCCGCCAACTCGGCTGCTCGGGACCAGCATTGAGGCTGACTTGCTATCTCTGCCGTGACATGTGCGGGGGCGATCATCGCCTTCCCTCCAACATTCGATGGGCTGTGGACGTGATGTGTAGACGCATCCGGGCGGCACCACAATGAGCAAAAGAGGAGCAATAAAGAACGAGTTCGATATCACTTCGCGGATTGCACATTGATTGCGTATCTCGAGGCTCTGTACACCTGCCGCTCAACAGGCAACGACGGCGTGGAGGAGCAGGGCGATGAACAGACGGTGGACCCGCCGGACGGTGGTCACGGCCGCGGTCGGCGCACTGGCGCTAGGGATGTCCGGCTGCGGCGGGACGGACGGCAGCTCCGTGAACAGCGGCGCTGACAAGGAGCTGACGTACTGGTCGATGTGGAAGGAGGGCGAACCCAACCAGAAGGCCCTGGCCGCCCTTCTCAAGGAGTTCACGGCTGAGACGGGCATCAAGGTCACGGTGCAGTGGCAGGGCCGTGACGTGCTGAAGAAGCTTCAGCCGACCCTGAACACCGCCCCGGCGGCCGATCTGATCGACCGCAATCTCCCCGAGGTCAAGTCGCTGATGGTCTCCACGCAGACGGCAAGCGACCTCAGCGGGGTGCTGGACACGAAGATCCCGGGCGAGGAGGACAAGACCGTCGGCGATGTCGTTCCAGACACGTACCTGCAACTGGGCCAGGCCGACGGCAAGCAGGTCGTGATGCCGTACAGCATCGTCACCAACGGCCTCTGGTTCGACGGGAGTGCGCAGCCCGAGGTCGTCTCGGACGTCCCGAAGACCTGGGACGACTTCCAGCAGCTCCTCGACGAGCGGAAGAAAGCCGGCACGAAGCCGCTGGCCCTGGACGCCGACATCCCGGACTACGCGGGCTACTGGTACACCAACTTCGTCGTCAGCCGCCTCGGCGCCGGCGCCTTCCACCAGGCCGCGGGCGACAAGAGCGGCAAGCTCTGGAAGGAGGACGGCTACGTCAAGGCGGCCGAGCGCGTGAACCACCTCGCCAAGGGCGGGTACTTCGCCGACGGCTACGACGCCAGCAAGTTCCCGGCGATCCAGCAGAAGTGGGCGGCCGGCAAGGCCGACTTCATCCTCATGGGCTCCTGGATCGCGGGCGAGACCAAGACGTACGCCAAGCAGGGCTTCACCTACCGCTCGCTGCCCTTCCCCTCCGACGGTGCGTCCGCGTCCCCGGTCGAGGCCAGCACGTACGGCTGGGTCGTCCCGTCCAAGGCCCGGCACAGCGAGGCCGCGCAGAAGCTCATCGCCTTCCTGTACGGCAAACAGCGGATGCAGGCGTACGCCGACGCGACACAGGGCATCGTCGCCCGCGAGGACGTGAAGGTCGCCGACGCGATGGCCGACGCCGCCGCGGCGATGAAGGACAACGGCACGTACCAGACGTTCGACGGTGCCAACCAGGACTACGCGGAGTGGTGGACCAAGGTCTTCCAGCCGCTCAACACCAAGCTGGTCACCGGCAAGCTCTCCGCCACCGCGTTCACCGATCAGCTCGCCTCCCAGAGCGCCGACTTCTGGAAGCGGGCGGGCTGATGACGACCGCCGTCAGTGACGGTGCCCGACGGGTGAGGGCCGGCCGCGCCACCGCGGCCGGCCGGGCGGCCCCGGCCGGCGCCTTCGCCCGCTACCGCAAGCGCCTGTACGTCCCCTTCGTCGCCCCGGCGTTGCTGCTCTACACGGCGTTCCTGCTGGCCCCCGTCGCAGCGACCGTCTGGATCAGTCTCCACACGTGGGCGGGCGCCGGGCCCATGGAGTGGGCGGGAGTGAGCAACTACGAGCGGATGTTCCAGGACCCGGTCTTCCGCCAGTCCTTCTCCAACACGCTGCTGCTGCTTCTGGGCGGCGGCGCCGTCACCTTCGCGCTCAGCTTCGGGCTCACCATGCTGCTGCGCGACATGAAGGGACGCTCCGCCGCCCGCTCGGTGATCTTCTTCCCCAATATCGTTCCGCCCCTGGTGGTCTCGATCCTGTGGGGCTTCCTCTTCCAGGCCGACGGCCTGGTCAACGCGGCGCTCCGGGCCATCGGCATCGCGCACCCGCCGGCCTGGCTGGCCGAGGAGAACCAGTTCAAGGTCATCCTGCTCGGCATCGTCTGGATGAGCACCGGTTACTACACCACGATCATCATGGCCGCGGTGGACCGTATCCCGCCCTATCTGTACGAGGACTGCGCCCTGGCCGGGGCGAACGCATGGCAGCGCTTCCGCCACGTCACGCTCCCGCTGTCCTGGGACGTCATCGGCATCTGCGCGGTCCTGTGGACCATCAACGCGATGAAGACCTTCGAGTTCATCATCGCGATGGCCGGCTCCTCCAGCGCCCTGCCGGCCACCAGCACATGGACGGCCTCCCTCTACGCATACGCCTCCGCCTTCATGCCGTCGGGAGTGCCGCAGTACGGCATCGCCTCGGCCTCCGCGGTCGTCACGCTCGTCATGGTCGCCGTCCTGGTGGTACTGATCCGCCGGGTGATGCGCCGCGACGCGCTCGAGTTCTGAAGGGTCCGGTACCACGATGGCATCTTCCATCCCCTCGACGATGCGCGCGGGGCGGGCCCAGCGGCTGCTCGGCTCCCCTCCCGTGTGGCTCTTCGTCGCCTTCAACGTCCTTGTCCTGCTGTGGATCCTGGCCTCCGCCGTCAAGCCGACCCGGGAGATCATCGCCTCGCCCTGGTCGCTCCCGGACTCGCTGCAGTGGGGGAATTTCGCGCGCGCCTGGGACGCTGGGAACTTCGGCACCTCCACCCTCAACTCCCTCGTCCTGGTGGGGGCCACGGCCCTGGCGACCGTGCTGGTCGCGGCCCCGGCCGCGTACGCGCTCAGCCGGCTCGGCGCGCGTTCCGCAGGCGCCGGCACCTCGCTCTTCGCGATCGGCCTCGGCATCCCCTCACACGCAGTCTTCCTGCCGCTGTACCAGGCGATGGCTCCGCTCGGGCTGGTCAACAGCCTGTGGGGCCTGTGGCTGCTCTACACCGCCACGTCGATGCCGTTCGCGGTCTTCTTCCTGACCGGGTTCTTCCGCTCACTGCCCGCCGAACTGGAGGAGGCGGCCGCTCTGGACGGGGCGACGCCCTTCTACACGTACTGGCGCATCATGCTGCCCCTCGCCCGTTCCGGACTGATCACCCTTCTGCTGCTCAATGTCATCCAGCACTGGGGCGAGACCTTCTTCGCGCTCGTCTTCATCCAGGACCAGAAGCTCCAGACGCTGCCCCTCGCACTGCTCGGCTTCCTGCAGCAGATGCAGTACAGCGGCGCCGACTGGGGCGGGATGTTCGCCGGAATCGCGATCGTCGTGCTGCCGCTGGTGGCTCTCTACGTCTGGCTGGGCCGACGCATCATCGAAGGCATGACGCTGGGATCCGGAAAGTGACGTCGGGACCGAGAGTGATGCTCGGCCCGGACACGTGCCGATCGGCCAGGGGACAGGCGCCGATCGGACCGGACAAGTGCCGCTCGAATCCGGCACGCAGCCACCGCAAGAACGTGAAAGGAAACACTCCCTGTGTCACCTCGCCCGAGGGCCCTCATCGCCATGCCTCCGGCCGTGGCCGCGCTGGCCCTGCCGGACGACCTGCGAGCGAGACTGCGCATGGTCTGTGATGTGCCCGATCTGGTGGCCGACGACTTCACCCGCCCCGAGGTGCGCGAGGCCCTGGAACACACCGAGGTCCTGATCTCCGGCTGGGGCTGTCCAGCCGTCGACGCGGGCCTGCTCGCCGATGCCCCGCGGCTGTCAGCGGTTCTGCATGCGGCAGGATCGGTCAAGCCCGTACTGGCCCCCGCGGTGTGGGAGCGAGGCATCACCGTCTCCTCGGCGGCACTCGCCAACGCCGGGCCGGTGGCCGACTACACCGTCGCAGCGATCTGCCTCGCCGCCAAGCGGGCCTTCCGCGTGGCGGCCGACTACCGCGGAGGGCACCACCAGGACCTGACGCTCAGCCCTCGCACCGGGATGCTGGACCGCACGGTCGGCATCGTCGGCGCCTCGAAGATCGGGCGGCTGGTGCTGGAACGGCTCGCGGGTACGGGCGTACGGCTCCTGGTGCACGACCCGTATCTGGGCCTGGACGAGGCCACGGAACTCGGGGCGCAACCGGTGTCCCTGGACCGGCTGCTGACCGGTTCGGACATCGTCTCGCTGCACGCCCCGCTGCTTCCGGAGACCCGCCATCTGCTGGACGCACGGGCGCTCGGTCTGCTGCGGGACGGCGCGGTCCTCGTCAACACGGCACGCGGCGGGCTGGTCGACACCGACGCACTGCTGGCCCACTGCGAGGACGGCCGCATCGATGCCGTACTCGATGTGACGGACCCAGAACCGCTGCCGCCCGGACACCCCCTGCTCGCGCTGCCCAATGTGCTGGTCACGCCGCACATCGCCGGCGCGATGGGGTCGGAGGTGCGGCTGCTCGGCGAGTTCGCGGTCGACGAGGCGGAACGCTTCGCCGCCGGAAAGCCGCTGCTGGGCGAGGTCCGGGCTGAGGACCTGCCCCGGATCGCCTGATCCACGCCTCCACCTGGCCCACACGCCCAACGGCGACGCCGCGCCCTCGTCTCCACGAAGGCGCGGCGTCCAGCTGTCCGCGGCGGCTCAGTGGCGGCGGCCGCCGCAGGAGGCACGCACCACCAGGTTCGGCCGCAACTGCACCTGATGCAGCGGTGAGGCTTCGCCCTCCTTGAGCCGTCGCAGCACGACCTGCGCGGCCAGTCGGCCCACCTGGAACTTGGGCGGGGACACGGCGGTCAGCGGGATCTCCGCTACATCCGCGAACTCGTTGTCGTAGCTGACCATGGCGAGATCCTGCGGGACCCGCAACCCGGCCCGCCGCGCAGCGGACTGCACCAGCGCGGCCTCGCGGTCACCGAAGCACAGCACACCCGTGGCGCCCCCGGACATCAGCCGCGCGACGGTGTCGTCGGCCCGCTCGGGCCCCCAGTCGTCCATCAGCGCACCGTCGTACACGGCCTCGGGAAGCCCGAAGTCGGTGACCGCGCGGGCGAATCCGTTCCTGATCGGGTCGGCCGTCGGGCCGTCCCAGCGCAGCACCAGTGCCAGCCGCTCATGGCCCAGGGAGTGCAGGTGCCGTACCGCGTCGTACGCACCGCCCTCGTGATCGGTGCGCACATGCTCGGTCGGGTCGCCGGGGCCCGCTGCCGTCAGCCGCCGCTCGACGAGCACCGCGGGCACCGGCAGGGCCAGCAGCTCCTGCGCGCGCCGGCCGGGATCGCCCTCCGCGTGCAGGCCCGGTACGAGCAGCAGGCCGTGCACCCCGGCCGCCAGCAGCTCGGCGATCGCCGTGTCCTCGGCCTGCGGGTCATAGTGCGAGCAGGCGAGCACCAGTCGGGCGCCGGCCTCGGCCAGGACCTCTTCGATGCCCTGGAGGACACGCGGGTAGTACAGCGTGGTGTCGGGGACGAGAACACCAACGATCCAGCGATGGTTCGGCGCCCGGGGAGTCCTGCCCTGCGCGAAGGTGCCCGCGCCCTGACGGCGCTCGACCAGGCCCTGGACGACCAGTTCCTCGTACGCCCGGCGGACCGTTGTCACGGACAGGCCGGACTCGGCGGCGAGCGCCCGCTCGGTGGGCAGCTTGCTCCCCGGCGGCCAGGTGCCGTCCTGGATGCCGCGGCGCAGATCGGCGGTGAGCTTGCGGAATTTCAGTTCCCGGGCCGGCACGGTCCCCCCTCGATGTCGCGTCGCCATCATTCCGAGTCGACACAGACGCATTGAACAAGCAATACGCAGTCGATGGCGTATTGCTCATTGAATCCTCTCTTCGGAACTCCCTAGCGTCCGTGCGCAATTCCGCCGCACTCCTCCCAGGCCATCGAGGACCGCCATGGACGCACGCCCTGCCTCGCCCCTGTCCCGCCGCAGACTTCTCGCATACGGCGCCGCCGCCACCGGAGCCGTGTCACTCCCCTTTCTCCCGGCCGTCACCCCGGTTGCCGAGGCCGCCGAGTCACCCGTTCTCACGGAGCTGGAAGAGCGTGCGCTCGCCCTCCAGCCGCCCGCGTTCCTGCTGGAGTCCGCCGTCCCGCCCCAGATCACCTCCGATGCGGGTGGTTCGCTCTCCATCAGCGACGCCCACTCCGTCTGCGGACAGCACGCGATGCGGTGGGATCACGGAGCGGGCTCCGTGATCACCATCGCCTCGGATCTGGCCTGGGCCCCCGACCCGTACGATCCGAAGCCGCTCGCCGACCAGGCCTGGCAGGGCACGGTCGACACGTTCTCGGTGTGGATCCACAACGAGACCGCCGTGGACGACGTCGTGCGCTTCGAGTTCGGGCGCGGCGCGCGCACCGACTGCTGGTTCGAGTTCCGGCTGGACTTCACGGGCTGGCGCACCGCCTGGGTGCGGTACGCGTACGACATGCACGGCCGCCCGCGGGCGGGCATGGACACCGTCCGCATCATCGCCCCGCGCCGCCCCGGCACGCTCTGGATCGACCAGCTGCTGCTCAATGTCGCGCTGCGCCCGGACGCCCCGACCCGCGACGCGCAAGTCCCCGAGGTCTGCATCGAGGGAGACGACTGGGACCAGTCGCACTGGCAGGCGCTCTACCTCTTCGACCGCGTCCTCACCCGTACGCAGGTCGAGACGCCAGAACCGTCCAAGGCCGAACTCGACGCGCTCCAGGGCCTGGTGACGCGCTACCACGACGACTACCTCGCTGCCGCGCCGAAGGTCGACGACGCGTACGTCACCTCCCTGACCGGCCAGGCCGACACGCTGCTCACCGGCCGCCCCGTCTTCTCGTACCAGTCCCAGATCTATCCCCCCGAGATCGGCACCGACCTCAAGACCTTCGTCAATGCCGCCACCCTGCGTGCCGTCACCGACCTGATGCAGAAGGTCGCCCAGGCGTACGACGTGGCGAGTGCGGCCCACCGGCCGGCGCTCGGCGCGCTCTATGTCCGGTTCGTTCGGCGGCTGCGCGAGCAGGGCTGGACGTACGGCAGCTGCCAGGGCACCATCCATCATCTCGGGTACGACATCCGCGGCTACTACGACTCCGTGTTCCTGATGCGGGACGTACTGCGCGAGGCCGGGCTCCTCGAGGCGGTGCGCGCTGATCTGACCTGGCTCACCGGCTTCGGCCGGATCTTCCGCGGCTTCGACCACCGCAACGCCCACGGCTCGACTGCGGACATCCTCAACACCACGGTCCGCGGCAAGCTCGCCGTCGCCCTTCTCCAGGACGGCGAGGCACGGCAGATCGCGTATCTGAAGGCGTTGCGCGACTGGCTGAGCGCCTACCTGCTGCCCACCGACGGCATCCAGGACGGCTTGAAGACCGACGGCACCACCTTCCACCACGTCGGTTTCTTCCCCGACTACGCGCGTGACGGCTTCACCGGACTCGCGCCCGTCGTCTACGTGATGAGCGGCGGGCTCTTCCGCATCTCCCCCGAGGCCCACGAGACCCTCAAGCGGGCCGTGCTCACCCTGCGCGTCGTGGCCAACACCACCCAGTGGCCGATCGCGATCAGCGGCCGCAACCCGGCCGGCACCACGGGCCTGACCATCACGCCCTTCCAGTGGCTGGCCATCGCCGGTACGCCCGACGGCAGCCAGGACCTCGACCCCGAACTCGGCGCGGCCTTCCTGCGCCTGCTGCCCGCCGTGCCCACGACCGCCCAGAAGAAGATCGCGGCACGGCTCGCGGCCGCCGGCATCACCGCGGAGAGCGCCCCGTCCGGGGCCTGGGCGTACAACTACGCGGCTCTCGCGGTGCAGCGGCGCGACGACTGGCAGGTCACCGTCCGCGGCCATAACCGCTATCTGTGGTCCACCGAGATCTACGACGGCTCCAACTGGTACGGCCGCTACAACACCTACGGCCAGATCCAGGTGCTGCACCGCGGCGCCCCCGTCACCAATCTCGACAGCGGCTACAGCCACGACGGCTACGACTGGAACCGCCGCCCCGGGACCACCACCCTCCACAAGCCGTGGACCGAGCTGAAGGCCGACCTCACCGGCACCATCGAGGAGATGCTGCTGACCGAGGAGGCGTTCGCAGGGGCGCACACCATCGACGACCGCAACGGCATGTTCGCGATGCGGCTGCGCGAACACCCCAAGTACGACGGCACGCACCGGGCCCGCAAGTCCGTCTTCCTCTTCGAGGGGCGCCTCGTCGCCCTCGGCACCGGCATCTCCAACTCCGACACGGTCAACGAGACCGAGACGACCCTCTTCCAGGCCCGTCTGGCCACCACCTCCGCACCCGTCTGGGACGGCTCCCCCGGCCCGGTCACCGCCTTCCCCTACGAGAACAGGAGCTCCCGGAGCGACGCCTGCTGGCTCCTCGACGGCACGGGCCTGGGCTACTACGTCCCCGCCGGCCAGGAGCTCGCGGTGCGCCGCAGCACCCAGGTCTCCCGCCACCACGGCACCGATGCCGAGACCCGCGGCGACTTCGCGACCGCCTGGCTGTACCACGGCACCGCCCCGCGCGACGCCTCGTACGAGTACGCGCTGCTCGTCGGCGCCACCCCCGAGACGATGACAGCGTTCACCGCGGACATGGCCGACCCCGACCGGGCCCCGTACCGGGTGCTGCGTGCCGACGACACCGCGCACATCGTCACCGACCGCGCCACCGGCATCACCGGCTACGCGGTCTTCGAGGAGACCCGTTCGTTGTCCGGCGGTGTCGTACGGGCCGTGGACACCCCAGTACTGCTCCTGGCCCGGGCCGACGGCGACGCCCTGGTGCTGTCGGTCTGCGACCCGGACCTGCGGCTGTACGAGGGCAGGGATGAGGCCCAGTACGAGAAGGGCGAATACACCGGTCACTGGAGCCCGTACTCCCGCCCCTGGCTCACCAGCCCGAGCACCCCGCACACGGTGCGGGTCACGCTGGAGGGCCGCTGGCGCGCGCAGCCCGGCGCACCCTGCACGACCCGCGCCGATGGCGACCGCACCGTCGTCGGCTTCCGCACGGTGGACGGCCGCCCCGTCCAGGCCCGTCTGACAAGGGAGTCATAATGCAGAGGATCCACCGCGCCTTGTTCGCCGCCTCGTTGACGGCATCGCTACTCACCGGCGCCGCGCACGCTTCGGCCGATTCGTCTCTGGTGGACTCGGCGACCCCGACGGGCGTCCAGCCCACGGCGGGACCCGACGGCACCCTCGTGTTCAGCGACGAGTTCACCGGCACGGCCCTGAACACGGCGAAATGGAACGTCCGTGACCAGGAACGGACGGAGTCGGACCGCACGGACGGCATTCGCTGGTGGTACAAGCCCGCCAACGTGCGCGTCATCGCGGACAACGGCGGCAACCTCGCCATCGACCTCAAGCAGCTCGGCACCGCCCAGTACTCCGGTGGCCGCGTCGACACGGACGGCATCTTCGACTACACCCACGGCACGATAGAGGTCCGTCTCCACGTTCCGCCCACCGAGGGCCATCTGGGCGCGGTCTGGCTGCAGACCCACTCCTGGGGGAGCGTCCTCGGCAGTGCGGAGGACGGCGCGGAGATCGACCTGATCGAGAGCGCGTACAAGTCCGACAAGTACGCCGCCACCATCCACTATGACGGCTACGGCGCCGACCACCAGCAGTCGGCCCAGGTCGTCGCGGCCCCGTCCCTGCACACAACGCACTACCACACAGTCGGCCTCAACTGGACAGCCACACAGATGGAGTTCACCTACGACGGCACGGTCGTACGCACCGTCACCGACCCGAAACTGATCAGCCAGGTGAAGGAGTACCCGATCCTCTCCCACGAAGTCCTGGACTGGGCGGAGGGTGATGTCACCACCGCACCCCTCGACTACAACTCCACGATGTACGTCGACTACGTGCGGGTCTGGCAGTAGGGGCAGTGAGCGGCTCGAGCCCCAGCGCGGTCGCGACGAGCTCAAAGCCGCTTGACGAGACAGAGCAGCCTCGGGGCGGGGCGGGTCGGCCCTACAACACCCGGAAAACCGGTTGTTCACGGGCGGCCTCGCGCCAGTGGCGTGAGAACAGTAGAGCGACTAACGGTGATCAAGGGGTTCCGGATGGTCGAACTCAAGGACGTCCTGGACCTGGTCAAGAGGTACGAGGCCAAGCAGGTCACCCTGAACATCGAAACGAAGGTCGAGGCGGGCGCGCCGGAACAGACGGCGCCGCGTCAGCTGTTCGTCCGCCGGGTGTACGAGGAGATCCACACCTCGGGCATCGAAGACCAGGTCGCCATCCAGTCCTTCGACTGGGGCGCACTGAAGGCCATGCACGAACTCGCTCCCAGGTGGCCGCTGGTGGCACTCACCAACTACGACTTCCTCCAGGTCGGCAAGCCCGGCGCCTCACCATGGCTCGGTGGGATCGACGCCGACGACTACGACGGCGACTTCGTGAAGGCGGCCGCCACCATCCCCGGCGTCAAGGCCCTCTCCCCCAACTACGGCTTCCCGCAAAGCGGCAAGATCGGTGACCCGGGCTTCCGCTTCTACCCCGACCAGGCGATGATCTCCGAGGCGCACGCCCGGGGGTTGAGAGTCATCCCGTGGACCTGCGACGACCCGGCCACGGTGGAGGCTCTGATGGACATGGGCATCGACGGCATCATCACCAACTACCCCAACCGTGTCCGGCAGATCATGGCCGACCG
Organism: Streptomyces sp. NPDC002896; assembly: GCF_040295225.1. NCBI lineage: Bacteria > Bacillati > Actinomycetota > Actinomycetes > Kitasatosporales > Streptomycetaceae > Streptomyces > Streptomyces sp. NPDC002896. The sequence continues at coordinate 63,368 of NZ_JBEOVA010000006.1, forward strand.
CGGTATGCGCCTGCCCAAGGCCTACCAGCCGCGCTGACTTTTCCCCAGGCGCCAGGCACGGTTGCCCGGGTAGGGACTGGATGCGGCCTGGCAGCGGATGTCGCCGCTGCCAGGCCGGATGGCGAGTGGGCAGGGATGACGGGGGCGGGATCACCGACCGGCGATCGACGGATTGCTGCGGCGGCTGCGGACCGGTGCGCCCCCGCGGCACCTGCCGGAACGTTCCGCGGGACCCGGCTGGATCCACGACGCCGCGGTATCCCGTACCGCCATCCCCGAGCGGGCCGACCAGATCGCCGACAGGTAGCGCATCCCTCACCGGCCGACGCCAGGGAGCACCTCGGACCGAGGCCATCTCGCTGAACTTCGCCCGTGCGGCCAGGCAAGGGAGGGCTCGTATGCTCTCGCTGTCACACCGGCAGGGGGATGCGGGCGCAGAACCAGTACAGGCTGACGGCCACGACAGGAGCCGTCATCGCGGGCAGGGCCCAGCGGTGCGCGGGGCTCCGGCGGAGCAGGACCAGCGGCGGGAACAGCAGGGCGATGAGGCCCAGTTGCACCGCCTCGATGCCGGCGTTGAAGCTCAGGAGCGACAGCAGCAGCTCCCAGGACCAGCTCTCGTCGATGCCCAGCGCGCCGGCGAAGCCCAGGCCGTGGATGAGACCGAACACGAAGACGACCGGCAGCCGCCACCGGGCGGTCCGCTCGCGGTCGCGGTACCGGAGGTTGGCGAGGGCCACGACGACGATCGACGCCGCGATGACCGGCTCGACGATCTCTCCCGGTACGTCCACGACCCCCATGGCCGCCAGCAGGAACGTGACGCTGTGGGCGGCGGTGAAGGCGGTCGCCGTAAGGACGACGTCGCGCAGGCCCCGGGCCCCCATGAGCAGGGACAGCAGGAAGAGGATGTGGTCCAAGCCGAACAGCAGGTGCTCGGCACCGAGCAGGAAGAACTCCCCGACTTGGCGGGACTCCTGGTGTTCGGCGGTCTTCAGCGTCGGTGCTGCGGTGGTCAGGACCGCGGAGCCCCTCTGCCCGTCGAGGTCGTAGTCGACGATCGTCTCCGTGCTGTGGACGAAGGTCTCGGCGTCGGGGAACAGCGCGCTGGAGATCTCATGGGTGTCCCCGGCGCCGCCGGGGCACGCGTAGGTGAGCTTCAGCACCGCGAAGGACCGCTCGCCGCGGGTGTGTACGTCCGCGTCGCCCGCCATGGATGGCGTGCACGGCTTGTCGTCGTAGGCGATGGCGAGGCGCTCGGTGACGTACTCGGTCACGGCGTCGGCGTTGATCCGCAGCTGGCGAATCTGCTCGGACCGGCCCTTCGCGTCGTACGCCTCCGCGTAGAGCCAGGCCGACTTCATGAGCAGGTCGTACTCGAGGTCGAGCACGACCTCGGCGTCGGTGCCGGTGCCGGTGTCGGTGTCGGTGACCTCGGCGTAGGCGGTGGTGTTCGCATCGTGCGCGGCGGCAGGGGCGGGATGGACGAGGCCGGCTGTGAGCAGGCCACAGAGAATCGCCGCGGCCGCGAGAACGGCGGCGGGCAGACGTCGGCTCGGCAGACGCCGGGACAGCAGCGGGACAGAACGCATGGGAAGGTCTCGGGATTCCGAATCGGGGAGTGGAGGACGGCGGCCGCCGCCCCGGGCCTGCTCGGTCCGGGGCGGCGGCGATCGGGGCTATCGCGTCATCCGGTCACTGCCGGTTCGACGGCGCGAACCACCGGTACTCCTCGGAGTCCGGTCCCCAGGTGCCGGGACGGCCGTCGGCGTCCTTCGTGACGAAGACGCTCGGCTCGGATGCGGTCACGCCGCCGCCGGTGGAGCGCGCCGTGACGAGCCACGCGTACGCCGTGCCGGGCTTGAGGTCCTTCCAGGTCGCCGAGGCGACCTCACCGGAGTCGACCTGGCTCGTCCCGATGACGCTTACGGGGTTGTAGAGCGCCAGCGAGTCGGTCTTGAAGGTCGTCGTACGGGTGCTGAGGTCGACCGGCAGGACCATGTTGTCCTCGAGTCCGTTGTAGCGGTGGTTGGTGTCGTACTCGGTGGCGCCGAACTCGTCGAGCAGCGGGGAGTAGGTGTCCACGATCAGCTCGGAGCGGTCGACGTCGAACTGGAGCATCCGGAAGAAGCTCGCGCCGAACTGCAGCTGATCGGTGGGCTGGTACCCGCCGATCTCGGTGAGCCCGAGCCGGTCGGCCGACACCGTGTAGAACTGGTAGTCCGCCAGCAGCTCGACGACGTCGTGGCCGACCTGGCCCACCTTGGTCTTCACGTTGGTGCCCACGCCGTGCTCGTGGCCGGCGAGGATGAGGAAGACGTTCGGGTTGTTCTCGACCACCTTCTTGTAGAGCATCGAGCCGTCGGGCGCGGCGAACTTGGCGCCGCGCCCGTCAGGGTTGCTGCTCGGCGCGAGGTAGTCGTGCGAGAGCAGGATGCCGTTGCGGTCGGGGTACCGCTTGAAGATCGAGTCGGCCCACTCGGCCTCCTCGCGCGTCACCCCGTACGACAGACCGACCACGACGAAGTCGAGCCCGCCCGCGGAGAACAGGTCGTAGTGGTTCTGGTTGTCGCCCTCGCGCCACGGGCCGCCGTACTCGGCGTGCTCCCAGCCCTTGGACAGCGCCGCGTAGCGGTCGGGTCCGTAGTACTGGTTGTAGAGCGCGCCCGGACCGTTCTCGGTGCCCGACTGGTTGTCGTGGTTGCCCGCGATGACACCGTTCGGGACGCCGGCGTCGTCCAGGACGCCCTGCTGCCTCGAGGACACCTCGAACTCGCCGACGACCTGCTGCCGGGCGGCCTCGTCGGCGGGCTTGCGGATGTTGTTCTCGATGATGTCGCCGGTGTGGGCGACATACGCGATCTTGCGGTCGTTCCTGTTCTTCTTGATCCAGTCGACGATGCCGCCGTAGGCGGACTCCCAGACCGCGCGCTCCTCGGCAGTCTCCTGCTCCACCGCACCCTCGGAGAGGTACTGCGTGTCGGTGAAATGGACGAGCGAGAAGTCGTACGAGCCGGGGTCTGCGAAGCCGTTGGGGTCGCCGGGGTCGATATCGTCGGCGAACGGGTCCTCACCCGTCACCATGACGTGGACCTGCTGGTGGTCGATGTACGTCCGGTCGACCACGGCGGTCAGGACGGTGTCGCCCTCGGCGGCGCCGCGGGCGCTCGTCAGGACGTCCCACGCCTCGGTCCGTGTGTTCCACACCCGCAGCGCCGCCAGCCGCTCGGGGTCGATGACGCCCTCCCAGCGCAGCACCGGGGAGTCCACGTGCCCCTCGACCATCACGTCGAACCGCTGGTACGTCACGTCCTGGCCGGCCGGGGCGTCGAGCGTCTTGCCATCGGCGGGCTCGAGTCCCTTGGCCGACACGCTCTTCTCGCCCTTGACCCGCAGGGTGGTCGGGACGGACGCGGCCGTGCCCTCGTACACCTGGTTCGGGGTGAGGATCTCGGCCTGGGAGAACGTCGTGTCCACCGTGCCGCCGTCGGGCTCGGCCACCTTCGCCGAGAGCGTCACATCGCCGTCCGCGTCGGTCGTGCCCGAAGCCGGGGCGAGGTCCGCGGGGACGTCCGGGATGCCCGCGGAGGAGAAGACGAGCTCGCGGGTCCCGTTGTTGCCGAGGCCGTCGGTGGCGGTCACGGACAGGGTGTGCTCACCCGCCGACAGGCCGGGGCCCACCGCGGAGCCCAGGTCGATCGGCTTGCCGTCGAGCTTGACGTCCGGTCCGGTCACGACGCCGGAGGCGTCCTCCACCCGGACGTCGAGGACGACCGACGCGGTGATCTTCTGACCGGCGGCCGGGGTGCTCTGGGCGACCTTCGGCGCCGAGTTGTCGCTGACCAGGACGCGGGTCGCGGTCTCGCCCGTGTCGGAGGTCGCGGCGAAGGTGTGCTTGCCGTCCTCGATCTTGGTAGTGTCGAGGTCGGCGCGCAGACCACGGGCCGGACCGTCCACCAGGAACTCGAGGTCGATCTCGGTCAGCGGGTTCACGTTGTCGCCGCAGTTGCCGTCGCCCATGCTGTACGAGCTCTTCAGCATCTGGCCGGTGGCCGTGCCCTTCGCCGGGGTGACCGTGAGGGCCGAGATCGCGAAGTCGTCGCGGTTGTCGCCGCACGATGTCGGGGAGGTTCCGGTCACGAAGTCGACCGTGTTCCAGCCGGGGACGAGCCACTCGTTCGGGAACGTCAGCTCCACGTGCCGACTCACGAAGTCCCTCTCGAGCACCAGCTTCTGGCCGTTGACGAGCACGTAGTTGCCGTAGCGCGCCTCGATCGAGTTGCTGCCCACGGTGAAGCCGAGGGTCGCGTCACCCGAACCGAGCGTCTCGGAGACGTGCACCGCCGGGGCGTCGATCGTGTAGTGCAGCGTGGCCTCGCGCAGGGCGTCGCCGCTGCTGCCGCAGGCGCCGTCGCCCATGGTGTACGACGCCTCGATGTCCTGCCCCGTCACGGTGGCGCCGTCGAGGGCCAGCGCGAGGTCGGCGATCGCGAAGTCGTCGCGGTTGTTCCCGCAGGACTCCTTGTAGTCGCCGGTGACGACCTTGATCGTGTTGTCGCCGGGCACCAGGAACCGGGCCGGGATCGCGATGTCCACCCGCTGGCTCACCCAACTGCCGCCCAGGTCGACGCGCTTGCCGTTGACCAGCAGGTAGTTGTCGAACTTGTCGTCGATCGAGTTCGCGCCGACGTCGAAGGAGAACGTCGCCACGCCGTTGCCGAGCGTGGCCTTGGTGGGAGGCTCGGTGCCGTCGACGGTCAGGGACTTGACGCCGCCATCACCGCCCGCCGGGGTCGTTGCGAAGACCGGCTGGGTGCCCCTCGCGAGCGTGCCGTCCTTGGGCAGCAGGCGCGGTGCTCCCGCCGGGGCGTTGTTCACGGTCACGGTGTGCTTGACGGTTGCGCCCGAGGCGGTCGTGGCCGTGATGCTGTGCTCACCGTTGGCCAGCTTCGCCGTGTCCACGTCCGCCGTGAGGCCCGTAGTGCCCTGCGGGTCGCCCAGGACGAAGAAGCTGAGCGCCGCGTTCTTGAGCAGCGAGGTGTTCGAGCCGCAGCTGCCGTCGCCGAAGGAGTACGTGTACTCGTTCTCCTCGCCGTCCGCGATCTCGCCGAGCAGTTCGAGGCCCACGTCCGACAGGACGAAGTCGTCGTAGTTGATGCCGCACGCGCTGTCGACCGTGCCCGCGAAGATCTCGACCTTGTTCTCGCCCTTCACGAGGTGCTCGTTCGGGATCTCGATCGTCGCCCGCTCGTTGACGAGGTCGCCGATCTCCACCCGGTACGCGCCGTTGACCAGCACGGAGTTGTGGTATCGCGCCTCCGTCGAGTTCGACCCGACGTCGAAGCTCAGCCGGGACACCCCCACCGTCTGCTCGGCGTCGAGCTCGTCCCCGTCGATCGCCAGGCTGTTCACGTCGTCGTCGGCCGCGGTCGGAGTGGCCGCGAACTTCGCCGTGCCCTCCAGGTACGCACCGTCGTCCGGAGTGAGCGTCGGCAGGCTCGTGGTGTCGCCCGGCTCGCTCTGACCCGGCTGCTTCGCCGGGTCGGGGTCGGCGGGTGCCGCCGCAGCGTTCCCGCTCATGAGCAGCACCGCGGCCATGGCCGCGGCGGCGAGGGGATACCCGCCCCGTATGCCACCGATCCGTCTTCGTCGCGCTGTCGGTTGCATCAGCCGCAGTCCTTCCTGTCGCCCAAAGATGAAGGGCACACCACGGCGGTCCGTTGCATGCCCATGGCAACTAGCCTGGGCGGCACAGATGAACAGGACGGGATCGGGCGTCGAAGGCAAAGGAAACAACACCAAAGCGTCGTCAAGAAGTGACGCGGCGACAGTTGCGGCTGAGCCGCTGCACATCGGCCGCGCGGAGGCAACCGAAGGGGCTGTCCATTGCGTCCACCCGCCGCTCATCGACATCGCGGACTTCCGGCGCGCCCAGGAACTGATCGCGGCGCGCGGCATCGCCGGGGCTCAAGAAACACCGAGCCCGCCGCCACACCCAGCAACTCCAGGGCGTTGTCATCTGCGGCCTGAGCGACGCCAGATGGGCACTCACTGGCTCCACGAGACGGCCTACTACGGATGCAGCTTCCCCGACCAGCACACCGATGCCCCCGCCGTCATCCGGGACTGCGACCAGAAGATCACCTGGTACCGGACTCTGATCGGGTACGGAGCCGCCGCGCCCGAAGCCATCGCCCAGTGGATCGCCCGGAGACCGAAGCCTGCCGAGCTACCGCCGCGGTCCGGCTCCGTGCCCGCAGGCGTTCATCGACGAGTTCACGCCCGGCTGTTAGGGGCAGCGTCATGCGTGGTCACACCGCTTCCCGGTTCCCCGGCCCGAAGCCTGGCCCGCCGGGACGAGCCGGTGTTCACGGGCGTAGCCCGCCAGCAGCGCGCGCAACTGGCGACGCCCCCGATGCAGTCGGGACAGCACCGTGCCGACGGGGGTCTGCATGATGTCTGCGATCTCCCGGACGGTGAAGCCCTCGACGTAGGCGAGGTAGACGGCGATCTGAAAGTCCTGGGGAATGGTGTGCAGGGCCGCTTTGACGTCTGCGTCGGGCAGGTGGTCGAGCGCCTCGGTCTCGGCGGAGCGCAGGCCGGTCGACGTGTGCGACTCGGCGCGGGCCAGTTGCCAGTCCTCGATCTCCGCCGTGCCGTCCTGCTGCGGCCGGCTGCTTTGTGTGCGGCGGGAGTTGAGGAAGGTGGTGGTGAGGATGCGGTAGAGCCATGCCCTGAGATTGGTGCCGTCGCGGAACTGATGGAACGAGGCGTAGGCCTTGGCGTACGTGTCCTGGACCAGGTCCTCGGCGTCGGCGGGACGGCCGGTCATGCGCAGGGCGGCCCAGTAGAGGCGGTCGAGGAATGCCAGGGCCGGTTCGAAACGAGCCTGGAGAGCAGCCTCGGACTCCCTCCCGTCCTGCCGCCCGCCGTCGGCAGCGTCCGTGTCACTGCTGCGCGTGTACCGCGGGGCGCTGCCGGGGCCGTCGTAGTCCTCGGGTGGCAGCGCGAGGTCCGTTTGGGGGGTGCGTGGGTGGGCGCGGGGCCTGACGATTCCGTCGCCGGCGGGCAGCGGGCCATCGCCACCGAGGCGTGCTCGCGTCGTGCCGCTCGGCGCAGGCGCGAGCAGCGAGTCCGGGGCGGCCCCGGCGCTGGTTTCGGTAGTGGTCATGATGCCTCCTTCAGGGTGCGGCGACAGCCGGCCCTCAGCTTTCGATGTCAGATGCGTCGGCGGCAGTTCGGCTCCGTGGCTTCGCGGTCGGACGTCAACGCCGAGGGATTCACAGTTCCCCCTGGTCAAGCGACAGTTCGGACCCGTGTCCTAGTAGCGCGAGACATGCCGGTACCTCGTGCAGCGCGAGGACGACGGTGGTGTCGGGCAAGTCCGCGAGGATGCGGAGTACGTGTCGGGCGGTTCGGTCGTCCAAGCCGGTGGTGGGCTCGTCGACGATCAATACATGAGGCCGGGTGGCATGACGGCGGCGGCACGGTGCGGGTGGCGCCCATGCAGGTCATGGGCGAGGGGTGGATGGCCCAGTTCACCGACCAGCAGGGAGCCCGGTTCGCGGTGTTGCAGCCAGGCACAGCGCAGAGCGGGCTGGAGAAGACATCCGAGGACAACACCCTGGTGTGGGTGGAACTCCACGTACCCGACCCGGTGGCCGGGATCGGCTTCTACCGCACCCTCTTCGGCTGGCGCTCGCAGGAGATGCAGGCCCCCGGAATGACGTACCGGGTGCTCAGCCTCGAGCACGGCGACCAGCAGGACACATCCTTCGGCGGGGTGGCCGCGCTCCAGGAGGGCGGCCACGGGGCGAGCTGGGTGCCGTACTTCGCGGTCGCGGACGCCGACGAGACCGTCAGGAAGACGGAGGACAACGGCGGCTCGGTCCTGATGCCGGCGGCGGACGTACCTGACGTCGGCAAGATCGCGTGGCTGGCGGACACCGCCGGTGCGGTCTTCGCAGTACTCAAGCCCAACCCGCGGCAGGCGTAAGCGGGAAGACACTGCCGGCCCGGTCCACCGACACTCGGAACCTTCGCCTCTGCCTAGGCTCTCCCCACGCCTTGAGCGCCAGAGCCCGCACGTTGCCGATCCCGCACAGGAACGTCAGCCCACCACGGCCGCCGTGATCACGGTCACCACTCGTAGCGTGATCTCCCGCTCGAAGCTCACGCCGACGACCTTCGGCCCCTGGTGCTTGTCAGGCCATGACTCGGAAGCTGTGGGCGCGCCTGGGTCCGGAGCCCTGACGGTCGGCATCGGTGCTCCGCGGAGCCCCGGCTAAGGTGACGTCCGCTCTTCAAGAACCCTGCACTCGGGAGACCTTCCCCATGTCTTCATCCGCCCCGTACAACTCTGCTGCGCGCCCTGGGGCCTCCCCGTCTGATGCAGAGGCCGTCTGGGCGGTGATCACCGGCATGTACGAGGCGTACGCTGCCGGGGACCGCGTGGCGATCGACGCGCGGCTCGATCCTGAGGCGACGATCTGGGATTCGGCGGCCGATGGGCTGCTGCTCGGCAAGGGGGACCTGGACCGCCTGCGCGACGCGCGGCCGGCGGCCGGGGGTGGTCCGGTGGAGACCGGCCTCGACGCCTACGAACCGGTGGTCGACGTCTTCGGCGACATGGCGTTGCTGCGTTACTGGCTGCGCGTCGACTTCGCGGCCGCGCCGGATGGCGGTGTGCTCCGGCCCGAGCTGGTGCGCAACAGCGTGGTGCTTCGCAGGGGCGCCGACGGTGACTGGCGCATCGTGCACCTCCACGAGGACGTACGGCAGCCGGGCGGGGTTCCGGAGCCCGGAGCCTGAGCCTGAGTGTGCGAAGTGCACGAGTGGCCTATCCCGCCCGTGCGCAGCGCACACCGGCTGCCCGGGCGTGCCTGGTTAACGTCCGTCCGTTCCCCGAGACAGCTGGGAGGCGGTATGACGTACAGGGTGGCCATGGATATCGGTGGCACGTTCACCGATGTCGTCGCGTATGACGAAGTGCGCGGCACCTACTTGGCGGCGAAGGCGCCGACGACTCCGGGCGATCTGGCTGAGGGTGTGTTCGCCGCACTGGGGCGGGCCGTGGACGATCCGGCGGCGATCTCGTTCTTCGTGCACGGCACGACCCAGGGCCTGAACGCCCTGCTGGAACGCAAGGGTGCCCGCGTCCTGCTCCTCATGTCCGAGGGCATGCGCGACGTCTACCACATCGCGCGCGGCAACCGTGACCGCATGTTCGACCTGCACTACCGCAAGCCGGTGCCCCTGGTGGAGCGGCAGGCCACGGCCGAAGCGGGCGGCCGGCTCGACTGGCGCGGCGACGAGCTCCGGCCACTGGATGAGGATGCCGTGCGCGCGGCGGCCCGGCGCGTGCGCGAGGAGGGGTACACCGCGGTCGCCGTCTCCTTCCTCTTCAGTTACGTCAACCCCGCACACGAACTGCGGGCCGGCGAGATCCTCGCGCAGGAACTCGCGGACGACGACGTCATGATCGTTCTCTCGCACCAGGTGGCCGGTGAATGGCGCGAGTACGAGCGCACCTCGTCCGCCGTCCTGGACGCGTACACGGGGCCGGTCGTACGGCGTTATCTCGGTCAGATCGAGGAGCGGTTCGCCGGTCGAGGGCTCGGCGTGCCCGTGCAGGTCATGCAGTCGTCAGGAGGGGTGGTCAACGCCGACTTCGCACGCCGCAATCCGTTGCAGACCCTGCTGTCGGGGCCGGTCGGCGGCACCATGGGCGGGGTCGCCGCAGCCGCGCTCCTCGGCCGCCCGAACGCGATCTGCATCGACATGGGCGGTACGTCGTTCGACGTGTCGCTGGTGCTCGACGGACGGCCGGACATCTCCAACGAGGGTTCCGCGGACGGCTTTCCGGTGCTGATGCCCCTGGTCAACCTGCACACCATCGGCGCCGGTGGTGGATCGATCGCCTACGCCGAAGCGGGCGGCCTGCGCGTCGGCCCCGAATCGGCCGGCGCCGTTCCAGGCCCCGCCTGCTACGGGCGCGGCGGCACCCGCCCCACAGTCACGGACGCCAACGCCGTCCTGGGCCGGGTGGACCCGGAGTGGTTCGCGGGCGGGCACATGACGCTCGACATCGCGGCCGCCCGCCGTGCGGTCGGAGAACTGGCCGGACAACTCGAACTCGATGCCCTGGAGTTGGCCAACGGTATCTGCGACGTCGCCAACGCCAAGATGGCCCAGGCCATTCGCACCTTGACCGTCGAACACGGTCTGGAGCCAAGGGAGTTCACGCTTCTTGCGTTCGGCGGAGCCGGGCCCATGCACGCCGTGGAGATCGCCCGCGAACTGGGCCTCGAGGAGGTGGTGGTCCCGCGTTTCCCGGGCGCGTTCTCGGCCTGGGGGATGCTCGGCACCGAGGTGCGCCGCGACCTCACTCGCCAGTTCTTCACTCCGGGCGAGGCCCTGGACGGGGCCGCGATGGCCGAGGCTCTGGGCGAGCTGGAGGCGCAGGCCTTGGCCGCTCTCGGCGAGCAGGGCGTGCCCGTCGACCGGCGCCGGGTCGAGCACGCCGTCGACATGCGCTACGAAGGGCAGGACTACACCCTGACTGTGCCGTTGGACGCCGCCGACGAGCCGCTCGGTGAAGGTTTCCTCACACGCGCCGCCGCCCGGTTCGCCGCGCTGCACGAGCGCCGCTACGGACACGCGACGCCCGGAGCGCCGGTCGAGTTCGTGACGCTGCGCACGACCGGGCTCGGCGCCCTCCCGGAGGCGGACTCAGTCCCGTACGCACCGCAAACCGGTCCGGATCCATGGGCCGGGCGCACCAAGTCCGTGGTGTTCGGCGGTACTTCATACGAAACGCCGGTGCTGCGCCGAGAACACCTCGCGGCGGGCGACCAGTTCACCGGTCCCGCAATCATCGTCGAGGCCACGTCCACCACCGTCGTACCGCCGGACGCGACCGCCGCCGTCGACGCGCTCGGCGCTCTCGTCATCAAGCTCGGAGGCACCGCGTGAACGCCCAGCCGCCCGCGATCGACCCGATCACCACCGAGATCATCCGGTGCGCCCTGCTCCAGGCCGCCGAAGACATGAACACCGCCCTGATCAGGTCGGCGTACACCCCCACCATCTATGAGGCCAAGGACTGCGCGGTCGCCGTCCTCGATCGCGATCACAACGTTCTGGGCCAGTCATCGGGGCTGCCGATCTTCCTCGGCAATCTGGAGGAGTGCACGCGGGCGACGGAGCGCATGTACGGCCGGGAGGTGTGGTGTGAGGGCGATGTCTGGGTCCTCAACGACTCCTACGTCGGCGGCACCCACCTCAACGACGTCACGGTCTACGCGCCCATCCACATCGGCGGTGAACTGGCCGGGTTCGCGGCCTCCCGGGCTCACTGGCTCGACATGGGGTCGAAGGACCCCGGCGGGTCCATGGACTCCACGACGATCTACCAGGAGGGCCTGCGCATGGGCCCGTTGAAGATCTACGAGGGTGGCGAGCCGTGTGTGCTGACGCAGGACCTGATCGCACGGCAGGTGCGCTTCCCGCAGCCGACGCTCGGTGACATGCGTGCCCAGGTCGCCTGCGCGCTGACCGGCGCCCGGCGTCTCCGGGAGATCGTCGAGCGGTGGGGCATGGACACGCTCCTTGCCGCCCGCGATGCGATCTTCGAGCAGACCGAACGCCTGGAGCGCGAGCAGGTCGCCGCTATCCCGGACGGGGTGTACGAGGCCACGGGCCGTCTCGACAACGACGGTATCGATCTCGGTACGCCTCTGCACGTCACCGTCCGCGTCACAGTCGACGGCGACCGCGTCACCATGGACGTCACCGACTGCGCCGACCAGGCCACCGGACCGGTCAACTGCGGTGCCGCGCAGACCGTGTCCGCCTGTCGGGTCGGGTACAAGCTCCTCGTGAGCGGCGAAGTGCCCCTGAACGGGGGCTCCTTCAAGCCGCTGGAGGTAGTGACCCGGCCGGGCTCGATGCTCGCCGCCATCGAGCCGGCCGCCTGCCAGTACTACTACTCACACCTAGGCCTCGTCATCGACCTGGTGGTCAAGGCCCTGGCCCCGGCCATGCCCGAGAAGGCGGCGGCGGCCTCGTACGGAGACTCGATGATCGTGCAGTTCACGGGCATCGACCCGCGCAATGACAAGTTGTTCGTCTCCCAGGAGGCGACGGTCGGCGGCTGGGGCGCCTGGGCGACCGGCGACGGCGAGTCCTGCCTGATCAACAACGTCAACGGCGCGCTGCGCGACATGCCGGTGGAGGTCCTGGAGACCCTCTTCCCCGTACGGGTGGAGGAGTACGCGGTCCGCCCGGACTCGGCCGGAGCCGGTCGCACCCGAGGCGGCAACGGCGTCGTGCGCCAGTACCGGTTCACCGCCGACCAGAACCTGTCGATGTGGTGGGAGCGGTCGGTGACCCCGGCGTGGGGCCTGTTCGGGGGCACGGCGGGCGCGCCGCCCCGGGCGACGCTCAACCCCGGACGGGATGACGAGCGTTCGGTGCTGAAGGTAAACGCCCTGCCGGTGCGTGCGGGTGATGTGCTGCGCTGCGAGAGCGGCGGGGGCGGCGGGTTCGGGCCGGCCGCCGAGCGTACGGCTGAGGCGGTCGCGGAGGACGTCCGGGAGGGACTGCTCAGTGCGGAGCGGGCACGGGTGGACTACCCGGCGCAGTCAGTCGTTTGACGTACCGTCATGTTCGGTCCGCGGCTCGTCGAGCAGCATGCGGCAGGCAAGGTGAAGGGCGAGACGCAGGTCCGGGTCGTCGGGGTCGCAGCCGAGGGCCCGGATGCGCTCCAGGCGAGCGGTGACCGTGTTGCGGTGCACGGCGAGCCTGGCCGCGGTGGCGGACGGGGTGCCGACGTCCAGGAGCGTTGCGAGGGTCCGCAGCAGGGAGCCGTCCCGGTCGGCGTCCAGCAGCGGCGCGAGCAGCATCTCGGCGGGGCCGCGCAGCGCCTCACGGGGCAGGGCGGCCAGGAGCTGGGCCGGTCCCATCCGGTCTGCCCGTACGACACTGCCGGGCTGCGCGACGCGCACGGCGGCCGTCGCGTCGGTGAACGCCCGGCCCAGCTCGGCGAGACCGGCTACCGGTCCGGCGACAGCCCCGGCGGCGGGCAACAGCAGAGCGGGCTCGGCGAGTACCGTCCGCAGCCTCTTCTCCACGCGAGCCGTCGGGTCCGGCGTGTCGTCCACGCTCTCCCACGCCACCCAGCAGCCGTCGTACGGCACGAGCGGCCCGCCCGGGCCGCTACGCGCCCACCAGGCGGTCAGAAGGGCACCCTGGTCGTGAGCGGGCAGATCCTCCGCGACGGACCGTACGGCGTACACCATGAAGGGGCCGCGCACGGGCCAGCCCAGGGCGACGGCCTCCGCATGCAGGCGGTCGTACACCTCGGACGGGTCTGGCGTGGCGGCCTCGTACGTGGCCTGCCCTCGTGCGACCAGTTCCGCAAGCAGCCCCGAGGCGCGGCGGTCGGTGCGTTCCGCGGCCAGGCGTTCCCGCGCGGCCCATGCCGTCAGAGGGGCGACACAAAGCCCCAGAACCTCCCGCAGTGTCGCATCCCAACCCACCGCGCGGGACCGGGCACGCGCCACGAGCACGGCCAGCCGACCGCCGTCGGGGTCGGGCACCTCCACACGCACGCACACGGACCCTGAGCGCTCGTCGAGCGCCGTGGCACGGCCCGCGAGCACCTCGCCGGAAGTGGCGGTGAGCGCCACGGACGTCGACGGCAGCACGGCGTGCAGCGCCGCGACGACACGGACCGGATGCGGTCCCGCCGCGGCGATGTGCCGAGCGGCGGTGGCGAGCAGCGCGGTGCGACCCGCCTCGGGCTGTGCGACGGCTGAAGCGATGCGCACGGCGGCGTCGAGGGCACTGCCCGCGACCAGAAGCAGCGGGACACCCAGTCGCTCGGCCAGCACGGCGACGGAATCGGGATGCCCGGCCTCCCTCGCGACGACCACACACGCCGCCGCGTGCTCCCAGGCCTTCCGCACGGCCATCTCCATGGTCCAAGCAGCCGCCGCCGCGCCGGCCGTGAGGACGACGGCGGTGTGCGGCTGCAGCCGGTCCAGGGTGTCGAGCCGGTCGACGATGCGCACAGCCCTGACTTCGGCCGTGCCGTCGGCCGGTCCGTACACGGTGACACCGGCGAGCTGCCCCTGCTGGAGGAGCTCCGCGAGCGTCAGGGGGCGGGCTGCGCCGGTGGGGGGTTCGTTCACCGTGCCTCACCTGGTGACCGCCCCGGATCGAAAGACGCCAGTCCCCCGACCTGTGCGAGGCCGCGGCCCTCGGGGGTGTGCCAGGCCGGCGCCGCCTCGATGACGACCACCTCGACTTCCGTGCCGGGCAGGGCTCGCTCGACGTCCACTACGCGCCGGTCGGCGGCGGACAGGATGAGGATCTGGTCCGGCGCTGCGGCCGCGACGGCACCGTCCGCGAGTGCGAGCAGCACTTCGTTGTGCGCTTCGAGACGGAACCGGCGGCGTAGGCCGTCGGCCTCGTCGATCAGCACACTGGTGGGCCCGGAGGGCAGTGCGACGGCATCCGCCCACGGGTGCGCGTGTCCGAAGCTCTCGTCGTACGCGGCTGTGGACTGCTCCACGGCGGCGATACGGCCCCGGCAAAGCCTCCGAATCGGCCAGGAGGCGAATCGCTCGCGTTCCGGCACCGTGCCGGCGGCAAGGGCACGGCTGACGGTGGAGCGCACCAGGCAGTTGGCCAGCTCGGCGCCGTCCATGGGATAGGCCGCGGCGACCGCCCAGCCACCGGCGGCCAGGACCAGGGGACGTACCAGGTCCTCGACGTGGCTGCCCGCCGACTCGACGGTGATCACGTCTCCGCTGGGGGTGCCGAGCGCGAGCGGGGCGGGGGGTACTCCGGCCAACGTGAAGACGGTCTGTTCCAGGAGCGGCAGCACGCGTCCGCAGCCGTCCCCGTCGATCAGGGGAAGGCCGCACCGGGCGGCGGTGGCGAGAGCCACCAGCGCGTTCTCGGCGGCGGTGTTGATGGCGACGACAGCTTCCGCGGGGCGGCCTACGACCCGCTCCACGGCACGTACGGCCTTCAAGGCTTCGCCCCCGGTGGGCAGTTGCTCGGCGAGGGCGGCCGAGGCGCCCGCCAGGGTGACGGTGACGCACAGGCCGACACCGTCGAGCCGGTCGGGCGGCAGCAAGGGCACTGGACCGTGCGCGGCGAGTTCGGCGCCCGCCCAGTCGAGGGCGACACGGTACGCGGACTCCTCGGTGCCGGCCGCGAGCACCCGCGCACCGACCGCCAGGTGCTCCAATTCCACGGCGGTCAGCAGCTGCGGGACGGCGCTCATGCGCGTGCCCCTGTCAGCGGCTCCCCCGTCGCGCGTACCGTCACGCGGTGGACGCCGGCGGGCAGATACGCGACCGGCGCGTGGGCCATGCTTTCGATCCGGACCGTGGCGGGGGCCGAGCCCGCTGCCACGGCGCGCGAGAGCGCGTGGTCCCGAGCCGCGGCGAGCAGTTGCTCGAGCTCGGAGCGTCCGGCCGCGGCCACGAGCTGCTCGAACTCGATGCTGCAATCGGCGGTGGCCGCGAACCGAGCGGCGTCGGTCAACCGCGCGGCGCGCAGGACGGGGTCGGCGGGCGCGCCGATGCTCTCCGCGTCACCGCCGGTGTACACCAGCTCGGCGTCGGGAACACGATCGAGCTCCTGGGTGATGAGCCGGGCCACGTCCGCGGGCGCCGCTGATGGCCCACCATGGGGTCCCGACCGCACTTCGCGGATCTCCGGCGAGCCGAGTTGCACCCGTACACCGAGGGGACCGCATCGTGGCCGCGGCGAGCGTTCGGGTTCGCCGCGGTCGACGGCGAGGCAGCGTACGGACTGGGCGCCCGCGTCGACCACGACGGCCCTGTCGGCGCCGGAGCGGGCGGCTGCGCCGCGGGCGGCGCAGGCCGTGGAGGGCGCGGTGGCGATCACCGGGTGGCGGCGGAAGTACTCGGCGGAGACGAGGCCGCCGTCGTCGCGGGCGAAGAACACGGGCGCGGCCGACCCGGCCGCCCGCAAGGCATGAGCGGCCTCGGCGGCAAGGTCCGCGGCCCAGCCGCCCAGGGCGGCGTTGAGGACGGTGGCGTTCTCTCGTTCGCGCAGCCCGGCGGAGCCGATCTCGTGGGAGAGGCTGATGGCCGCGCCGGGCACGGTCTCCGCGATGACTGTGGCAGCGTCCAGTTCGGGCCCGGGACGAGCGGGCGCGCCGGCCGCGCACACGGCGAAGGCAGAGACGCCCGCCGAGCGGGCCCGGTCCGCGAAGTCCGCGACGGCGGCCCGGTCCAGGGATGCCAGCGGCCGTCCGGTCACCGAACTGGCGCCGCGGACCACGGCGCTGAGTGTGCCGACGGCGGCCCGGGCTCGATCGGGCCAGTCGGCGAGCGGAGAGAGCGCCGGATGACTCGCGGGCGCGATGCGCAGGACGCCCACCCGACGCGGCCGGTGGGGCCGTCGGGCGAGGTCGGTGACGACAGCGGCCAGGCCGACCGGTGCGGGAAAGGGACCCAGCTCGGCAAGGACGCGGCGCAACGACTCGGCAGTCCCCGGAGCGCTGTCGACGACGGCGTCCGCCACCACGCGCCCGCTTCCGTCGACGAGCACCGCCACGCAGGTGGCACGCCCCAGGTCGATACCGAGTCTCACGCGCACATCCTTCCACTGCAGTCCGCCGAGCCGTGCGGCAGGCCCCGGCGACCTGCGGTTACTCGAGATCCTTGCCCTCGGTCTCCGGCAGCGGCAGCGCGCACAGCAGGGCCACCGCGAGGAACGCCATGATGAACAGGATCGTCGACGAATAGCCGGTGGCCCGGGCCAGGAGGTAGCCGACGACGGACGGGGCGAGCGCAGTCGCACCCAGCTGCGCAGCTGTGGCCCACGCATACCCGGTGGCCCGCAGCGAGGTCGGGTAGAACTCGCCGTTCCAGGTGTTCCACACACCCCACGCCCCGAGGAAGAAGAAGGACAGGGCGAAGTTGGCGGCATACATCTCGGTCAGGCTGTCCGCGTAGGCGAAGGCCACGCCGGACACAGCGGCCAGGGCGACGTACGGCAGGAACACCTTCCTCCGCCCGAAGCGGCCCGTGAGGTAGGACGCCGAGACATAGCCCGGAATCATGCACACCGCGCTCAGCGCGACGAAGCCGAGGCTGGCGGACATGCTCAGCCCCTTGTCCTGGAGCAGGGTGGGCAGCCAGGTCTGCAGACCCCAGTAACCCCAGTTGAAGGTGAAGTTCACGACGAGCATCAGGACCGTCAGGCGGAGCAGGCGGCCGCGGAAGAGATCGATCGTCTGTCCCTGCCGTTCCCGCACCGCCTCACGGGCGCTGTCGGCAGTGGCGAAGACCGTCCCCTCGGGCACGTCCGCGCCGAGCCGGCGCAGTACCGCCGCGGCCTCCTCGTGACGCCCGCGTTCGGCCAGCCAGTACGGCGATTCGGGCACCCAGGCGCGGATCGCGAAGACCCAGATTCCGGCGAGGGCGCTGGTGATGGCGACCACATGCCAGCCGAGCCCGCCGACGAGCTGGGTCACACCGACGGCGAGCAGCACGCCGATCGGCCAGCCGATGGACAGGAAGACGGCGGCCTGGCCCCGAAGGCGGGAGGGAAGCAGTTCCAGAAAGTAGGGGAATGTCACAGTGTAGATGCCGGCGAGGGCCAGGCCCGAGAGGAATCGCGTCACCATCAGCACGGTGAAGTTCGGCGAGGCGACACTGGCCAATGCGATGACCCCGTACACGCCCAGGGACCACAGGCACACGTTACGGCGGCCGATCCGGTCCGAGACCGGTCCCCATACGAGACTGCCCGGGATCATGCCCAGCGCCACGGCGGACAGCACCCACCCGATGCGTCCTTCGTCGATGCCGAACTCCGTGCCGAGGTCTCCCGAGACGTAGATCAGGGCCAGTTGCTCCCACGACTCGATGACGAACGCCATGAAGAGGGCGATCGCTGCGAGCAGGTGGGCCCGCCGGAAGGGCATCTCCTCGAACCAGTGCCCGACCGGACGCGGCAGCGCCGCTTCTCTCACAGGGCCTTCTTCGGCACCTGGCACCGCTCCTCGTATAGCGCTCATTGACTGTCCTCCAGGGCCTCGCCACGGCTACGCGCACCCCTCGCATCGAGGGTGGCGGCACCTTAGACAACTTCCGGGGTGCAGCCATGTGCACCGCGCACAGGTCGAGGCCCACTGACTGTGCCGGACGCCTGGCTCGTTCCAGCAGCAGAACAAGTGGGGGATGGGTGTCGTCGGCTGAGCAAGCCTGGCACCTCGCCCGGCCCGCTGGTACGCCCAAAGCGGGCGCGGATCCGCGCCGCCGCCCTCCACCAAACGATCTGTACGGGTGGTTCTGTCACGCGGGCAGGATGGCGATCGTGCACAGCCTCTTGGTAGCCCGGGTGAGGCTGCCGAACCAGCCTGGCTATCTCCAAGGACCGAGCGCGCCTCTCCCCTCGCCTCCACTTCATCGGTGCCAGCCCTACTGCCGGGAGTCGAATGTGACGGAGGACACAGAGGGAGCCCGAGAAACCCGCGTAATGACTCGGTCCCTGCCGCCTCTCTCCAGTGACACGCGCCGCCGAAACCCACGGGCGGCGGAAAGCACTGCTCGGGAGGGCTCCTGCTCATGGACGGTCAGATGAATCAGCGGACGTTGCTGTTGCTGCTTGTGGGCGGCGGCACGGTGTACATCGCGTTCGAGCATCCCTCGTTCGGCACCGCCCTGTTGGTCGGCGTCGGAGTGGTGACGCTGCTGCATCTTCTGCTGAAGGACCGCTGACGATGATCGCTGTCGAGTAGGCCTCTGGCTCGCCCCGGACTAATCGCGCGCCAGCGATTGCCGCCACAGCAAGTGCTGCATCTGCCGTCGAGGAATTCTATGTTCGATTCGCGTTCTCGCGACTGAGCGTCGTGTCAGGTCTTCGAGGGCGGACCGGTCACGGGCCATCGCACGCTCCGGGCCATTCGACCGCGCATGGCCCGGCACTGGCGTGCGGACGGGCCGTTGGTGGCACGGCAGCCTGGGATTGGTGGCGGCGGAAGTTGCCCGCACCATTCTCGGGAGATGCGCCATGCAACCACCGTCAGCCAGCCCACCGCACCGCTACCCGCCGACACAGCGCCCTTTGTTCCCCGCTCGGGGAGCCCGAGCAGGCGTTCCTCGCTTTCGCCCAGGGTGCTCAGCCGCTGACGCTGCCCGCGCACCTGATCTGCGAAGCCGCGGACGGCGACGTGTGGCCGGTCGATCAGATCCGTACGTGCCTCGCCCACGCCTCCACCCGCCCCGAACTGCGCGAGCAAACCTGGCGTGAGGCGGTCCGACGCGCCCCACGCGTTGGGCGAGCCGTGGGATGTGGTGGCAGCGGCAATGACGATTCGCACGCGCTGGTCTCCGCATTCGGCCTGAACGCGGACCGCAACTGGCTTGCCCGCACCCGCCTTCCGCACCCCGAACGCCACCTGGATCCCGGGCGCTTCCCGGCCGGCGGCCGCGCTGTTGTCGGTGCCGGAACTCGCTGCCCTCGCTCACCTGCCCGTCGACGCGGACGCCCCGGGCATCCAGCGGGCCGGAGCGCGCCCCGTGCTGCCCCCGCCCGCCGTCCCTGAGCCGGCCCCGGTACGTGCGTCAAGCCGCTGGGCAGCTCCGACACGACCGGGCAGTCATCGACCCCGGAGCCGCCGCGCCCGAAACCGTCGCCCAGTGGATCGCGGAGACCGACGCTCGCCGTGCCACCGCCGTTGCCCGACTAAACACCACCCGCCGACCCGCCCCGCCGTCCCGCGACCAGATCGCCGAGCTGGTCAACGCCGCTGGAAACCTCGCAGCCGCTCTACGGCACGCCAAAACCGACAGAAAGAGCCTTCCGTGCTCGCGTTCGTCGTCCGCGCCGCGCCAGTTTTCCCCGCCCGGTTCGGCTGGATGCGTCCTTCGCCGAAGCGGCGCCCATTGCTAGCGTCGAGGCGAACCAGGAGATGGGGGCAGGCGATGGCGGCAGCCGAGGTGATCGATCTGGTGGCGATGGGCGAGGACTTCGTCCGCGACCCGTATCCGGTCTACGCGGCGCTGCGCGAGCGCGGACCCGTGCACAAGGTGCGGATTCCGGAGGGTGCGGAGGCCTGGCTCGTCGTCGGGTACGAGGCCGGCCGGGCCGCGCTCGTAGATCCGCGGTTGTCCAAGCAGTGGACGAACGCATCGCCCTCCTTTCCGATCCCCAGTCCATCTGCGGGGCCGCACATGCTCAACTCCGACCCGCCGGACCATGAGCGGCTGCGCAAGCTGGTCGTCCGCGAGTTCACTCCACGCCGGATCGAGCAGCTCGCGCCGCGCGTGCAGCAGATCACCGACGAGTTGCTCGACACGATGGTGGCGCTTCCGGAAGGGCGGGCCGAACTGGTCGAGGCCCTCTCGTTCCCGCTGCCAATCTCCGTGCTTTGCGAGCTGCTCGGCGTGCCCATGTTGGACCGGGCCGCGTTCCGCTCCTGGACCGGCACGATCCTCACCGACCCCGACCCGGAGGCGCGGCTGGCGGCGACGGGTGAGATGGCCACGTATCTCACCGAGTTACTGGAGCGCAAGCGCCTGGCCCCGGGCCAGGACCTGATGAGCGCCCTGATCCGCACCACCGACCAGGACGGCGACCGGCTGTCTGCGGACGAACTGCGCGGTACCGCCTGGCTGCTGCTGGTCGCTGGGCATGAGACCACAGTCAATCTCATCTCCAACGGCGTGTTGGCCCTGCTGACCCATCCCGACCAAATCGCCGTACTGCGCGAGGACATGACGCTCATGGACAACGCGGTAGAGGAGATGCTGCGCTACGACGGGCCGGTGGAGACGCCGACGTTCAGGTTCACCACCGAGCCGGTCGAGATCGGCACAACGGTCATCCCCGGCGGTGGTGAGCTGGTCCTCGTGGCCCTGGCGGACGCAAACCACGACCCGGCACGCTTCCCCGACCCCGGCCGCTTCGACGTCCGGCGGCCCGCCAACGGTCATGTCGCCTTCGGCCACGGCATCCACTACTGCCTCGGCGCGCCGCTCGCCCGCGTGGAGGCTCGGATCGCAATCCGTGCCCTGCTGGAGCGCTGCCCCGACCTCGCCCTCGACGCCCACCCGGCCGCCCTGACCTGGCGCCACGGCATGCTCATCCGCGGCCCGCATCAGCTGCCGGTCCGGTGGAAGTCCTGACCTTACGCTTGCCGAATACCTCATCCGTGCTGGTCAGGGCGCATGCGTTCACTCGTGGAGGATGCCGCCGCATCGCGTGCGTCCACGTACGTTGAGGTGCGCAATCGTGCCCGGATCTTCGATCGGAGCCGGTAGCGGATGGAGAGGGCGGGCGTTCGCGATGCTGCGCCTGCCGAGAATGTCATCCGTGCAGGCCAGGGCGCTTGTGTGACGGTTGCGGCAGTTTGATCGCTCATGTTGCTTCGTCTCGCGGACTTGGCTGTCACCAACGCTTTCGCTGCCGTGCGGCTGCTGCCGATGAGCGACCGAGACAAGGATGCGGAGATTCTCGTTCTGCGCCACCAGGTCATGGTCGTCGAGCGGCAGCTCGGTGCGGACAGGGTGGAGTTCGGCCCGGAGGACCGCGCTTTCCTTGCCGCTCTGCTGGCGCCGCTGCCTCGGGAGTTCTTGCGTCTGTCCGACCCGACTCCCGTCCTCCCGCTGCCGGACGGGATGGTCCCCATCCCGCGGTTCCGGCTGGAGCAACTCGCCCACTACGACATGCCGAACGAGATCTCCCTGTAGAACGGCATCCACACCGGCGAGCACGTCGGCACCCACGTCGACGCACCGCTGCACTGGGAGTCCGATATGAAGACGTGGACGCCGACAGGCGTGAGCGCCCTCCCATTCCCGTCGGCGGCCGGTATACGTATTGCCAGTTGAGGCCAACCGGACCCGGGTGCAGTCAGCGTGAGTGCGCAGCAAAATCAGGGCTTCGTCAGTTGGCGGGCGATGACGCGCAGGGCAAGAACCTCGTCGGCGCCTTCGAAGATGGACAGCACCCGGGCATCGACGAATAGCCGCGAGATGCTGTACTCCTCCGCGTACCCGTAGCCGCCGTGCAACTGCTGCGCTTCCCGGGTGACCCATTCGGCTGCTCGGCAGGCAAGCTGCTTCACCTGCGCAGCCTCGAGTTGACCGCCGTTGGCCGTCACCGCCCGTGCCGCCGCGAAGGCGAAGGTCCGACACGCAGCAATCAGCGCGGCCATCCTGGCGATCTTGGCACGGGTCAGCTGGCAGTGCGCAAGCGATCGGCCGAAGACCGACCGCTGCTGCGCGTAGTCCACGGCGAGTTCGAGCGCTGACTGCATGACTCCGACGGCACGGGCAGCGGTCTGCAGCCGAGCGTTGGCGAATGCCTGCATCTGCAGGTAGAAGCCGCGGCCGAGGCCGCTGTCCATCCCGATCAGGTCGTCGGCCGGGACGCGCCAGCGGTCGAAGCGGACCTCGAAGGAGTGCATGCCCCGGTAGCCGAGGGTACGGATCGCCCGCCCCTCCATCGATCCGCCTCCCTCCTGGGTGACGCTCCATTCATGGCCGGAGAAGGACGGCTTCTCGACGACGAATAGCGATACTCCCCGGTGTCCTGCAGTGCGGTCGGGGTCCGTGCGGGCGAGCACCAGGAGGTAGTTCGCACGGCCGGCGAAGGTGCACCAGGTCTTGACGCCGTTCAGGACCCAGTCGTCGCCGTCCCGGACCGCAGTGGTGGAGATCCCGGCCACGTCCGACCCGTGATCCGGCTCGGTCACCGCGACACCGCACAGCTTCTCCCCCGCGGCGATGGTCGGCAGCCAGCGGGCCTTCTGCTCCTCGGTGCCGCCTCGGGCGATCGCGGTGCCGATGATCTCGGGACGCGTGATGAGCGAGCCTGCGGCGCCAAGGGAGGCCCGGGAGAGTTCCTCGGTCACCACCACCATGCTCAGCAGCTCATCGACTCCGCCCTCCGCGAAGCCGCCGTACTCGGCGGGGATCGACAGCCCGAAGCACCCCATGTCCGCGAGCCCGTCGATGATGTCCGCGGGGATGTCCTCGTCATCACGGTGGATCCGGTCCGCCACCGGGACGACCCGGTCCTCGGCGAATCCTCGGAACGTGGAGCGCACCAACTGCAGCTCCTCGGAGAGGTGCCGTGGTCCTGCCTCCCGGGTGGCCAGCACCCGGGAGGCCACGCGATCCAGGAACGCCGGGTCGCGTCCCGCGGCGACATGGGCGGCGATGCCGTCCAGTGCTGACCTGTTCACGCCCCACAGGGATTCCCGGCCGGCCATGCGGCCGGCCAGGTCCGCGGCGACGTCGGCGGCGTAGAGCAGCGCCAGATCCGCTTCGGCTTGGCCCTCAGTGCCGTAGTCGAGGAGTTCCGCGGCTGCTGCGACCGCCGACGACATCGACGCCAGGTCGTAGGCCACGGTCTGGTCCTCGTCCGTCGCCCACGACGCGAGGTGCGCGGCCGCCTTGTCGACGACGGCCTGCAACACCTCGACCACGACGCGCGCGGGGACGAGATTCGACGGGTTGTGCTCCATCTCGGAATCCTCAGGCTTGTTCGAGAACGAGAGTGACGGTTTCGGCGACGCAGGCGGGTTTGTCCTGCCCATCGATCTCGATGGCGTATCGCGTCGTGAGAGCGGCTCCCGCCGCGTTGTGGCGCAGGTCGACGAAGTCGGCCTGCGCCCGCAGGCGCGACCCCACGGGCACGGGCGTGGGGAAGCGCACCTTGTTGACTCCGTAGTTGATCCGCGCCTGGCCCAGATCGAGGTGGAAGAGCTGCTGGCCGAAGTGGGGTATCAGCGACAAGGTCAGGTATCCGTGCGCGATGGTGCGGCCGAACGGTCCGGTCGCGGACCGTTCGGCGTCGACATGGATCCACTGGTGGTCCCCGGTGGCATCGGCGAACGCATCGATGCGCCCCTGGTCGACGGTCAGCCAGGCACTGGGCCCGAGCGGCTGGTTGAGGGCGTTCTTCACGTCCTCCAGGGATCCGAAGACTCGAACGGTCATGCCGTCACCCGCTCGAAGACCGCGGCCAGCCCCTGGCCTCCGCCGATGCACATGGTCTCCAGGCCGTACCGGGCGTCCCGGCGGTGCAGCTCGCGGGAGAGCGTCGCGAGCATGCGTACGCCGGTCGCTCCGACCGGGTGCCCGAGAGAGATGCCGGAGCCGTGGACGTTCGTGCGCTCCAGGTCCTCGTCACCGAACTTCCACTCCCGCATGACCGCCAGGGCCTGGGCCGCGAACGCCTCGTTCAGCTCGATGAGGTCGATGTCGTTCAGGGACAGGCCGGCGCGGTGCAGGGCGGCCTCGGTGGCGGGGACCGGGCCGATCCCCATGGTCTTGGGAGCGACTCCCGCGGCGCCCCACGAGACGAGACGGACCAGGGGGCGCAGCCCGAGCTGCTCGGCGCGCTCGTGCGTGGTGACGATGCACATGGCCGCTGCGTCGTTCTGGCCGCTGGCGTTGCCCGCCGTGACGGTCGCGTC
Source organism: Streptomyces sp. NPDC002896 (assembly GCF_040295225.1). Lineage (NCBI taxonomy): Bacteria > Bacillati > Actinomycetota > Actinomycetes > Kitasatosporales > Streptomycetaceae > Streptomyces > Streptomyces sp. NPDC002896. The sequence continues at coordinate 87,849 of NZ_JBEOVA010000006.1, forward strand.
CGGGTCGGAGCCGCGCAGGATCGGCTTGAGCCGGCTCAGCGACTCCAGGGAGGTGTCGGCTCGCGGATGCTCGTCGGTGTCGATCACGACGTCGCCGCCGCGGGTCTTCACCGTGGTCGGGATGATCTCTTCGGCCAGGATCCCGTCGGCCTGTGCCCTGACGGCCCGCTGGTGGGACGCGAGAGCCAGTTCGTCCTGCTCCTGGCGTGGGATCGCGTACTCGCGGCGGAGGTTCTCGGCCGTCTCGAGCATGCCGCCGAGGACGGGGTGGTTCCTTCCGCCGGCCGTCTCCCGGGCGCGCGCCAGGCCGTCGTGCATCGCGATGCCGTTCTTCGCGCCCCACCGCATGTCGACCGAGTAGAACGCGGCGTTGCTCATGCTCTCGGTTCCGCCTGCGATGACGACCTCGTTGACACCGGTCTGCACTTGCATGGCCGCGTAGATGACGGCTTGCAGGCCGGAGCCGCACCGGCGGTCGACGTGCAGGCCGGGGACGGTGATGGGAAGGCCGGCGTCGAGCGCGACGACCCGGCCGATCGCGGGCGCCTCACTGTTCCCGTTGCAGTGGCCGAGGATGACGTCCTCGATCGCCTCGGGCGCGATGCCGGTGCGGTCGATCAGTCCCTTGAGGGCGGTCACCCCGAGGTCGACTGCCGTCAGGCTCTTGAACATCCCGCCGTAGCGGCCGATCGGGGTACGGACGGGCTCGCAGATGACCGCTTCACGCATGGCGGGTGCCTTCCTGGCGGGGATCGAACTCGATCGTCAACGTGGTGTGGGGTGTGGGGTCGGCCGCGCCGGAATCCGGGCCGAACAGGCCCAGGGTGAGCGCCTCTGGTGCGGCGTCCTCCGTCCGTCGGAGCTGAGCGGGTTGGCCGCAGAACAGTGGTTTCCGGTTCCTGTGCCGCATGCGCGAAACCCGGGACCCGTGCCCCTCGAGACGGAGCACCTCCGCGAGGGCGAGCGTCATCAACGGCCCGTGCACCACCAGGCCGGGATAGCCCTCGATCCGGGTGGCGTACGGCCAGTCGTAGTGGATCCGGTGGGGATTCGACGTCGCCGCGCTGAACCGCATCAACAGAGTCGGGTCCGTGGCGAGATTCCATGCCCAGTCGCCGGCCGGGGTGAAGGGGGCACTGGCGGGTTCCAGGTCGGCCGCGGGCTTGGCCGGGCTGTCGGAGGACGAGACGGCACCGGAGTCCCGGTAGATGATGTCCTGCCGCTCTTCGATCGCGAGCCGGTCCTTCTCGTCGTACAGCCTGGTCTCGACGACCACGACGACCAACCGGCCCGAGCGCCCAGACTTCTCGGTAACCGACGCGACCGACGCCTCCCGGCGGACCGTGCTCCCCACGGTGAGCGGGGCGTGGAAGACGACGTCGCCGCCTGCGAACATCCGCCGCGGCAGCTCCACCGGAGGCAGGAACGAGCCGCGTGCCGGGTGGCCGTCCACGCCGAGCGCCGACGAGGCCGGCCACCGGGACAGGGCGAGCCAGTGCCACAGCGGCGGCAGCGCGTCTGCGGGACCGATCGCGGGCGTGCCGTCGTCGAACAGGCCGGACAGCGCTGCCACGGGGTGCGGGTCGACCGTCTCGGTGGTGGTGACGGTGTGCGGTTGCCAACTCATCGCCGCTACATGAACCTTCCGCCGGTCACTTCCAGCACCGTGCCGGTCATGTACGAGGACAGGTCGGAGGCCAGGAACAGCGCGACGGAAGCGACCTCGTGAACCTTGCCGGCGCGCTGCATCGGGATCTCGGCCATCTTCTGGTCCCATGCCTTCTGCGGCATCGCCTCGGTCATCGCGCTGCGGATCAGGCCCGGCTGGATCGCGTTCACGCGCACGCCGTGGTGTGCCAGCTCCTTGGCGGCGGCCTTCGACAGCCCCGCGATGCCGGCCTTGGCAGCGGAGTAGTTGGTCTGGCCGACCATGCCGACCTTGCCCGACAGCGAGGAGATGTTCACGATCGCGCCGCACTTCTGCTCGCGCATGACCGCGGCCGCCTTGCGCGTACCGTTCCAGGTTCCCTTGAGGTGGACGTCGATGACCTGGTCGAACTGCTCCTCGGTCATCGTCCGCATCGTTGCATCACAGGTGATCCCGGCGTTGTTGACCATGATGTCCAGCGCGCCGAAGGCGTCCAGCGCCGTCTGGATCAGTGAGTCCACGTCGGAGGATTTCGTGATGTCGCACCGCACCGCCCGCGCCACCGCGGGACCGCCGAGTTCCTTGACGGCCACCTCGGCGGCATCCAGGTTGAGGTCACCGAGGACAACCCTGGCGCCCTCCTTGACGAACAGCTCGGCGATGGCGAGTCCGATGCCCTGTGCGCCGCCGGTGATGATCGCGGTCTTGTCAGCAAGTAGCGCCATGGGTGATCAACTTCCCTCGTTCGTCCGGTTGTTCTTGTTTCGCGCGATCAACTGCGCTGCGATCACGTTGCGTTGGATTTCGTTGCGCTCATGCCCTTGTGCGCAGGGCTCGCGTTCCGGTCGGTCACACACAGCAGACCGATCAGGCCTGAGTGCCGGGCGTTGGAGATCCAGGTCTTCGACCCGGTGATCACCAGGTCATCGCCATCGGCGACGGCGTGCGTGCGCATCGCCTGCAGGTCGCTTCCGCCGCCCGGCTCGGTGAGCGCCATCGTCGCCCGGATCGTGCCGTCCGCCATCAATGGCAGGTAGCTGTCCTTCTGTTCAGGGGTGCCGAAGGTCTTGATCAGGTACGTGATCACCGAGTGACCGCCGATCGCGCCGGCGAGGCTCATCCAGCCGCGGGCCAGCTCCTCGGTCACCCGGGCGAAACACGTCGTGCTCACGTCCACGCCGCCGTACTGCGCGGGTGCCAGCAGGCCGAAGAACCCCAGCTTCTTCATCTCGTCGATGAATTCGGCGGGGTACTGGTCCACCGACTCGTAGTCCCGCACCCGCGGTCGCACCCGCTCGTCGACGAATTCGCGGACCAGCGAGACGATGTCGCGCTCTTCCTCGGTCAGTGCAGTCATCGTTGTCCTCCGTTACGCGCTGTTCGCAGGATGCGATGCGCCCGGTCCACCACGGGCTTGTCCACCATCTGTCCCTCGTGGATGGCGACGCCGTCGGTTGCCGCGACCTCGACCACCGACCGCGCCCACCGCACCTCGTCCTCGGTGGGGCGCAGCGCTTTCTCGGCCGTCGGGATCTGCTGGGGGTGGATGCAGAGCTTTCCGGAGTAGCCGAGCCGGCGGGCGTACCGGACGTCGCTGCGCACAACCTCGGTGTCGTGTACGTCGCCGGTCACGCCGTCCACCGGTGGGGCGAGGTCCGCGGCGGCGGAGGCGAGCACGAGAGCGCTGCGGGAGAAGGCCAGGGCGAGGTGGTCGTCGGGGTCGACACCGAGTTGTGCGGCCAGGTCGAAGCTGCCGAAGGCCAGCCGCTCCACACCGGGCACCGCCGCGATGGTCCGTGCGTCGAGCACCCCGCGCGCGGTCTCGATCAAGGCGATCAGGCAGGACGAGGAGGTGAGCCGACCGGCGAGATCCCGCAGTGCTGCGACGTCCTCGGCCTTCGGCACCATCACCGCACAGTCGTGCGCGGCGATCGCCCGCACGTCCTCCTCGTACCACGGGGTCCCCGGGGCGTTGATCCGCACCGCGCATGTATGGCCCTCGGTCAGCCAGTCGGCGACCTGCTTACGGGCATCGGCTTTCTGCTCGGCGGGCACCGCGTCCTCGAGGTCGAGGACGACGAGGCCGGGCGCCGACTCGTGGGCCTTGGCGAATCGCTCCGGGCGGTTCGCCGGGACGAACAGCAGTGTCCGTGCGTCCCGGACCCGCTCGGTGACGGGAGTCATGCCGCCTCCCGCTCCTCGTCGTGCGTCCGGATGACGCCGGTCTCGCTCAACTTCGCGAGGTCGGTCGAGGACAGTCCGAGTCCGGCTTGCAGCACCTCGTCGGTGTGCTGGCCCACCAGCGGCGACACCGCGGGCGGCGACTGCTCCCCGTCCATCACCACGGGCGATCCGGGCGCCCAGTGCCTGCCGACTCCGGGCTGCCGGACCTCCGCCATCAGCGGGTTCTCACGCAGGAGGCGCGCGTCGTCGGCAGCGAGATCGGTGAAGCTCCGGTACCTCGACCACAGCACGCGAGTCGCACGCAGAGCCGTCTCCGCCTCGGCGAAGGGATGGCTCTCGAACCAGCCCGCGAGCAGCTCGCCGAGCAGCTTGCGGTGTCGATAGCGTTCCGACTCGTCGGCGAAGTCGACGCCGAGCGTGGAAGCCAACGCGGCCACCACGTCGGTGAGACCGGTCGCGCCGAGGAGGTCCCGCCAGTGCCGGTCGGTGAGCGCCACGATCATGATCCGCTCGCCGTCGGCGGTGGTGAAGTCACGGCCGAAGCTGCCGTAGACGTGGTTGCCGCTGCGTTCACGCGGTGTGCTGCTCTGTTGCGCCTCGGCGAGGTAGCCGAGGTTTCCGGCGGTCGCGAGGGCAACGTCCTCGAGCGCGACCCGAACCTGCTGCCCCTCGCCTGTCAGCAGGCGGTGCCGTTCCGCGGCCAGCAGTCCGACCGCCAGGTAGAGCCCGGCGGCGACGTCCCACGCGGGCATCAGGTGGTTCACCGGCTGTGCCGAATTCTCCGGGCCGGTCAGCAGGGGGAACCCTGTCGCCGCCTGGACGGTGTAATCCACCGCGGTTCCGCCGTCCCTGCGGCCGGTGAGCAGGACGTGGATCAGATCGGGGCGACGCTCACGCAGTGTCTCGAAGGTCAGGTCCGGATAGCGCTCGGAGTTGCTGATCACAATCCCGCCGCGGCGTCCTCCGCTGACGATGAGATCACCGACGAGTCGGCGTCCCCCTTCGGAGGACAGGTCCACCTCGAGGGCGCGCTTGCCCTTGTTGAGCCCCGACCAGTACAGGCTTGTCCCGCTTTCCGCCAGCGGCCAGCGGGTGCGGTCGGCGGCGCCGCCGAGCGGCTCGATGCGGATCACGTCGGCGCCAAGCTGGGCCAGGGTCATCCCGCTGAGCGGGGTCGCCACATAACTCGAGATCTCGATGATCCGCGTCCCCCGCAGGGGCTGGGAGCGTTGTGCGTCCGTGTCACGAGGACTGTGCATGGAGCGTCACAGCCTTCCGAGCGAGCGGCCGCCGTCGAGCACGAGCTCGGCCCCCGTCATGTAGCTCGCGTAGTCGCTCAGCAGGAAGCTCGCCACCTCGGCGATCTCCTCGCGGCTGGCGAGCCGCCCCAGGGGCACGGTCCCGACCGCCTGGTCGAAGGCCTCCCGCGTCGTGTGGAGCACCTCGACGCCGGCGGTCCCCTCGGTCATCCCGGGAATGAGGACGTTGACCCTGATGCCGTACGGGCCCCAGGCCGCGCCAAGGGACTTGGTCATCGCGCGGACGCCCGCCTTGGCGCTCGCGGAGTGGACCGTGTCGGGGCCGCCCTGGATGGACATGGTCGATCCGATGTTGAGGACCGAGCCGCCGCCCCCGCGCTCGATCATGTGCTGTCCGACGGTCTGGGTACAGTGCCATGTGCCGTCGAGGACGATGTCGACGACCGCGTTCCAGGCGTTCGACGACATCTTCTCGGGCGCCACCCGGAAGTTTCCCGCGGCGTTGTTGACGAGGTGGTCGATGCGGCCGAAGTCGGCGATCACCGAGCCGATGACCTCCTCGACACGGGGCCGGTCGCGGATGTCCACCTGGTACGCCTTGGCCGTGCCGCCCGCGGCGTTGACGTCCGAACAGACGGAGTCCAACTTGTCGCGGGTGCGGCCCAGCACGGCGATGTTCGCGCCGAGGCGGGCGAGTTCCCTGGCGATCGCCTCCCCGATGCCCGATCCGCCACCCGTCACGACGGCGACCCGGCCGTCGAATGTTCCTTGCTGCAACATGAATTCTCCGTAAGTTGTCAGGCGGCCCGGGAGGCCCCATTCGGTGCGTGCAGGACGACTCAGCCGGTGAAGACCGGCGTCCGCCGCTCGAAGAACGCGGCACGTCCCTCGGCGAAGTCGGCACCGGTGAGCAGCTCGGCCTGTAGGTCGACCTCGGCGGCGAGGACGGATTCGAGGTCCTGTCGTTCCTGGGCGAAGATCCGCTTGGTGCCGGCCACCATCGCCGGTGACGCCGCGGCGAGCCGACCGGCCCGCCGCACGGCCCGGTCCATGACCTCCGTGGGCGGCACGACCTCGCTGACGAGTCCCATCCGGTGGGCCTGGTCGGCGGTGAAGTCGTCGGCGAACAGGATGAGTTCCTTGGCCCGGCCCGGTCCGACCCGCTGGGCCAGGCTCCAGGACAGGCCGCCGTCCGCGGTCAGTCCGATCTTGGCGAAGGACGCGGCGAACCGGGCGTCCTCGGCTGCCACCACGTAGTCGCTCGCGGCGACCAGCGACAGTCCGAGCCCGAACGCCCCGCCTTCGACGGCGGCGACCACCGGCTTGGTCGAGTGGACCAGGGCGCGCGCGATGTCGCCGATCACCGCCAGCCGGGTCCGCGCCAGCTCGGGGTCCTGCGACATCGACCGGATGTCGCCGCCCGCGCAGAACACGCCCTGGGCTCCGGTCAGTACGACCGCCCGGCAGTCGCGGTCGTGCTCCGCGTCGGCCAGCGCGGCGAGCAGCGCCCGCCGGTCGTCGAGGTCGAGGGCATTGCGTCGGGCGGGCCGGTTGAGCGTGAGCGTACGGACGGGGCCGTTCTGGGCAACGAGCACGGTGGGGTCCGTCATCGGGCCGCCCCCTTGAGCATCTGCTTGGCGATGATGACCTTCTGCACCTCGCTGGTGCCCTCGTACACCCGGAACAGGCGGGCGTCGCGGTAGAAACGCTCGACAGGGACCGACCGCATGTATCCCAGTCCGCCGTGGATCTGTACGGCGCGGTCGGCCACCCGGTCGACCATCTCGGAGCAGAAGAGCTTCGCACTGGACGGCGCCAGGCGGCGGTCACTGCCGTCGTCGTACGCCTTGGCCGCTTCAAGCACCATCGCCCGGCCGGCGAGGAGTTCGGTCCCCGAGTCCGCGAGCATCGCCTGCACCTGCTGGAACTCCGCGATGAGGCGACCGCCTTGGCGGCTGGTCGCGGCGTGGTTGACGCTCTCCTCCACCAGCCGCTGGGCGAGGCCGACGCAGATCGCCGCGATGTGCAGACGGCCGCGGGCCAGCGAGCGCATGGCGGCGGAGAAGCCATCACCTTCGACGCCGCCGATCAGCGCGGATGCGGGTACGAAGACGTCGTCGAGGAAGACCTCGGCCGTGTGCGCACCGCGCTGGCCCATCTTCTCGTCCTTGGGGCCGACAGTGAGTCCCTTGGTACCGGACTCGACCGCGAACACGGATATGCCCTGGGTGCCCTCGGTGTCGGTGTTGGTGCGGGCGAAGACCATGAACAGGTCGGCGCGGGTCGCGTTGGTGATGAACCGCTTCTGACCGGTGAGCCGGTAGCCGCCGTCGACAGGCACCGCCCGGGTGCGCAGCCCGCTGGGGTCGGAGCCGGCCTCGGGCTCGGTCAGCGCGAAGGAGGCGATCTTGGTGCCGGAGGCGAGCTCCGGCAGGTATCGCTGCTTCTGCTCCGCGGTGCCGAAGTTGACCAGGACCTGACCGGCGATGCCGTTGTTGGTGCCGAACATCGAGCGGAAGGCCGGCGCGGTGTAGCCGACTTCCATCGCGAGTCGGACGTCCTCGGCCATCGTGAAGCCGAGCCCGCCGTACTCCTCAGGCAGGGCGTAGCCGAACAGCCCCATCTCGGCGGCCTTCGCGCGGATGGTCTCGGGAATCGCGTCGGTCTGCTCGATGACGTCTTCGGCCGGCACGACCTCCTTGCGGACGAAGGTCCTGATCGCGCCGAGTACGGCTTCGAAATCTGCGGCTTCCATGGTTGTCTCCGTTCTCACGTTCATTCGGTCTCGGTCGGCCCGGTCAGCACCGCGAGGGCGTCGACGGCAACGGCACCTTGGCCTTGCGCACCGAGCAGCAGGGGGTTCACATCGAGTTCGGCGATGTCCTCGGACAGATCGGCGGCCAGCCAGGACAGGCGCGCGATGACCTCCGCCGCAGCGTCGACGTCGCGCGGCGTATTGCCGCGCACCGCCCCGAACAACCGGCTGCCGCGCAGCGACAGGAGCAGTCGTCGGGCAGTGTCGGTGTCGACGGGGGCGACGGCGACCTGGCTGTCGGAGAGGGCCTCGACGAGCACCCCGCCCAGGCCGACCACGACGACCGGCCCGAACACGGGGTCGTGCTTGATCCCGACGATCAGCTCGATGCCTGCGGAGGCCATGCGTTGGACCAGCAGCCGGGCGTCCTCCACACCCGCGCCACGGGCGATGCGGAACAGGTCGTCGGCGGCTTCCCGGACGGAGTCGGCGTCGTCGAGCCCGAGTCGCACGCCGCCGATGTCGCTCTTGTGGCCGATCCGGTCGGAGAGCAGCTTGACCGCGACCGGTCCGCCGAGCTCCACGGCAGCGGCCACCGCCTCCTCGGCGGAGCCGACGGGCCGGGCGGCGGCGCACGGCACCCCGTAGGCGGCGATCAGCTGCGTCGACTCGTGCTCGTCGAGCTGCACCCGCCCTGCGGCCCGTGCGCCGGCCAGCAGCGCCCGCGCCGCGTCGGTGTCGACGTCGGCGGGCCGCTGGGGCGCGGGCAGGGCGGGCCGCAGGCTGAAGTCGGCGAGCAAGCCGAGCGCGGCGGCGGCCTGTGCGGGGTCGGTGTAGCAGGGGATGCCGAGGTCGCGCAGGCGCTTACGTGGCCGTCCGCTTCCGCCGGTCCACACCACGACCAGCGGGCGGTCCGTGGACCGGTAGGCATCGGCGACGGCGTCGATGAGCTGCTCGGCGCAGTTGTCCGCGCAGCCGAGCAGCACGGCGATCATGTCGGTGCCGGGGTGCTCGACGGCCACCCGCAGCGCTCGCCGCAGGATGTCCGGTTCGGCGACGAGGGTGCCGGTGAGGTCGACGGGGTTGCGCGGCGATCCGTAGGCCGGGATGGCGGCGGCCATCGTCCGCTGCCAGTCCTCGTCCCAGGCGCGGACCTCGATGCCGTGCGCGGCGGCGCCGTCGGCCATCAGGGCGCCGGCCCCGCCGGACACCGACAGGGAGGTCAGCCGGCGGCCGCGGACCCGGCGACCGGTGGCGAAGACCTGCGCGGCGTCCAGCATGGACTCGGGGCCGTCGACGCGGAGGATGCCGTACTGCCGGACCGCGCCATCGAAGACCGCGTCCTCCCCGGCGAGGGAGGCCGTGTGGGACTGCGCCGCGCGGGCGCCCGCCGCCGACCGGCCGACCTTCACGGCGATGATCGGCTTGTCCCGCTCATGGGCCTGCCGGGCAGCCTCCAGGAGCCTGCGGCCGCCGGTGACGCCTTCGAGGTAGGCGAGTACCACCTGGGTCTGGTCGGTGCGCACCAGGCCGTCGAGGAGTTCGGCCACCGACAGGTCCACCTCGTTGCCGGTGTTGAGGTAATGGGATATCCCGATGCCCAGGTTCTGCGCGGCGTTGAACACGAATCCGCCGAACGCCCCGCTCTGGCTGAGGAAGGCCACCGGCCCCTCGAGCAGCGGCGCGTCTTCGTCGAGCGCCGAACTGAACGTGGGCACGGCCCGGTCCCGCGAGGCGATCATGCCGAGGCAGTTCGGGCCGAGGACTCGTACCCCGCTCTCGTCGATGGCCGCCTTCAGGTCGCGTTGGAGCGCCGCTCCCGCGCCGCCCACCTCGGCGAACCCGGAGGCGCCCACGATCGCGGCGGGGATGCCGCGCTTGCCGCAGGCCCGCACGGCGTCGGCCGTCTGCTCGGCGGACAGCATGATCATCGCCAGGTCGATGTCGCCGTCGACCTCGTCGAGGCCGCGGTAGGCGGGCAGGCCCTGGACGTGGCTGCGGGTGGCGTTGACCGGCAGGATCCGTCCGGTGAACCCGAACCGCTTCAGGTAATCCACCGGGCGGCCGGACAACTTGGTCGGGTTGTCGGACGCGCCGAGGATCGCGATGGAGCGCGGGTGGAGGAGTTTCTGCAGGGCTTCGCCGGTGGAGTGCGGGTGCGGTGCGCTCTCGGGCACGGAGTGGCTCCTTGTATGCGGGACAGGGAAGTTCGTGGCAACGGGGGTCAGTTGGCGGTGGCGCCGCGTACCGCGGGCGATGCCTCGGCAACCGTCGCCGGATCCGCCGGCTCCTGCGTGGCAAGTCGCGCCGACAACGTGAGGAACGCGCGGGCGGCGAGCAGCGAGACGGCGCCCAGGACGACGACGAACCCGATCGGCATCACGATCGACCCCGAGGCGGCGAGCAGGGACTGCAGGATCACCGGCGCCATGCCGCCGAGGACTCCGGCCAGCCCGTAGGTCGTCGCGATGCCGGTGTAGCGCACCTTGGCGGGGAATGCCTGGGCGAACATTCCCGCGATGATCGCGTAGTACATGACGTCCGGGATGGTGGCGACGATCGCGCCGATCAGGGCGAGCACCCAGTTCCCGGTGCCTATCAGCCCGAACATGACGGGAATCGTGGGGAGTTGGCACGCCAAGATGAGCGTGACGGCCTTGCGGACGCCCCAGCGAGTGGCCACCAAAGCCCCGAGTGGCTGCACGAAGAACTGCACCACGCTGGCGATCAGAATGATCGTCAGGAAGCCCTGCCGGTCCATGCCCACCTCCGAGGTGGCCCAGGACAGTGCGAAGGTGTCCCGTGCGTACACCACGGCGAACACGGTGAAGCCGGCCGCCACACCGAGCAGCACCAGCTTGGTGTGCTCCCGGAACAGGCTGACCACCGGCACCTTCGCAGTCTGCTGCGAGGCCCGCAGCGCGACGACGGCCGGGGACTCCTGAAGACTCAGCCGGATCACCAGGCCGATCACCACCAGGACCGCGGACGCCACGAACGGGATCCGCCACGCCCAACCGAGCAGCGCCTCGTCGGAGAGCCGGCCCACCGCGAGGAAAGACAGCGTCGCCAGGATGCGACCGGTCGGCGAGCCCTGCTGGGCGAAGGCCCCGAACAGGAACCCCCGCTCCTTCTTGGCGTGTTCGGTGGCGATGAGCACGGCCCCGCCCCATTCCCCGCCCAGTGCCACGCCCTGTATGGCGCGCAGCAGCGTCAGGAGGAGCGGAGCGGCAAGCCCGACCTGCTCGTAGGTCGGCAGCAGACCGATGCCGACCGTGCTGACGCCCATCAGCAGCAAGGTCGCCACGAGCGCCTTCTTGCGGCCGAGCCGGTCGCCGAGGTGACCGAAGACGATGCCGCCGAGCGGGCGCGCCAGGAAGCCGATCCAGAAGGTGGCGAAGGACAGCAGGACGCCGACCGAGTCCGGGACCTGGGAGAAGAACAACGGCCCGAATACCAGCGCCGAGGCGGTGCCGTAAACGTAGAAGTCGTACCACTCGATCGTGGAGCCCATGAAGGAGGCCCATCCCGCCTTGCGGGCCATCTTCTCCTCGGCGGGCAACCGTTGGGTTCGCATGTCATCCATTCCTTCGGGTCAGCTGCGGACGTCGTCGGCTCGCAGCACAGCCGTCCAGGCCACGGCGTGGCCTGGACGCACGTGAGGAATTGCGGTCGTTCGTGGCGGCTCAGGGGCCGTGTCCACGGCGTGATGTTGCTCTCTTGGAAGCTAGGGTGACGAACATGTTTCGTCTAACACCAAAACTGCGGACCGTTGATTCGCCTGTGCGACACAATCGACTCTGACCTGCACAAACGTGGAAGTTGCGGCCAGGATCAGCGCCTGAGGCACCGGTCCGGGGCCGCCGGATCGAAGGTGGTACTCATGGAGCTGAGGCATCTGCAGGCGTTTGTCACCGTCGCGGAGGACCTCAACTTCCGCCGTGCGGCCGAGCGGCTGCAGATGTCCCAGCCCCCGTTGTCGCAGCAGATCAAGCGGCTGGAACGGGAGGTGGGAGTTCCCCTGCTGCGCCGCACGACCCGGCAGGTCGCACTCACCACCGCCGGCGAGGCCTTCCTGGCAGAGGCCCGACGTGCCCTGAGAGCGGCTCAGGCCGCGCCACAAGCGGCCCGCCAGGCAGCCGCCGGACAGATCGGCGTGGTCCGCCTCGGATTCAGCGGGCCCACCTCCCACGAGGTGCTGGTCCTCATGACCAGGAAGTTCCGCGAACGTCGGCCGCATGTACGGTTGGAGATCCACGGGCCGGTCTTCGGTGGCGAGCTCGTCGAGCGACTCAACCGGGACGAGATAGACGCCGGTCTCATCCGGCTCCCGGTTGCGGGCTCGGGCATACAGGTACGGGAGCTCACCCGGCATCCCATCACCGTGGCGCTGCCCGCCGCGCATCCTTTGGCGACTCGCAGGGAAGTCTGTCTGCTCGACCTTCGTGACGAGCCTGTCGTCAGTCACCCCACCAACAGGGGCGCCGGAATCGTTTCGCTGATCCACAGCGCGTTCCTGAGGCACGGCTCCACTCCGAACATCGTCCAGGAAGCACCGGACACCCACACCATCCTGTCGCTGGTCGGCGCCGAGGTGGGTATCGGCTTCGTACCTGCCTCCGCCGGACACCTGAAGGTGCCAGGCGTCGTGCTGCTGCCGGTGTCCGACATTCCGCCGCTGCCGTTGGCGCTCGCCTGGCGCAAAGAGGACGCCAACCCGGCACTGCATGCGTTGATCGACCTGCTCGACGAGATCTCCGCCGACTGCCGAGCGCAAGCTGATGGTTCTCCCTAGCATCGGCGTACGTCACTGCGCAGAGGACGTCGCCGACCGGTCGTCCTGCTCGGCACGCGCACGTAGTTCGGCCTTGAGGATCTTTCCGGCGGCGGTGGTGGGCAGCGCGTCGACGATGTGGACAGCGCGGATCTTCTTGTACGGAAGGACCCGCTCGGCGACGTACGCCATGACCTCGTCCGGGTCGACAGCCGCTTCCGGCCGCGGCACGACGAAGGCGATCGGCTCCTGCCCGACGCGCGGGTCGCACCGGCCGACGACCGCAGCCGCCCCCACGTGCGGGTGACCGTGCAGGATGTCCTCGAGTTCGCGCGGGTAGACGTTGTAGCCCTTGTAGATCAGCATCTCCTTGGCGCGGCCGGAGATGAAGACGAAGCCGTCCTCGTCGACGTAACCGAGGTCTCCCGTGCGCAGCCAGCCGTCGACGAACTGCTCGGCGGTGGCTTCCGATTGGTTCAGGTAGCCGCCGGTGACCTGCGGGCCGCGCACCCAGAGCTCACCGACCTCGTTCGGACCGAGGGCGGCCGCGCTGCCGATCACAGGGCGGACTTCCACCGTGGTGTCGATAATCGGTAGGCCGACGCTGCCGAGTTTGCGTCGGCGGCTGCGCAGGAGCGGCCCGGCCGTCACCAGGCATGTGGCCTCGGTGAGTCCGTAGCCCTCGCTGATCACCGCCGTGGGGAAGAGGCTTTCGAGGGCTTGGAGGGTGACCCGGTCGATCGGGGCCGCCCCTGAGGAGATCACTCGGACCGAGGACAGGTCCCGATCGCCGGCCTCCGGGCTGCTCAACAGCCCGTGCCACATGGTCGGGCTGCCGGTGATGTACGTGGCGCGGTGCCGCTCGATCGCCTTGAGCAGGCCTTCGGGAGTAAAGCGCCCGGTCAGCACGATGGTGGTGCCGCACAGCAGCAGGAAGTTCATGTTGATGAGTGCGTGGGCGTGGAACAGGGGCGACACGAACACCGAGACGGAGTCGCCCGGCGTCACTCCCGCGTCGTCCAGGCCGGGGATCGGGCGAAGCCGATGGCCACCGTCCTCGGTGGTGTCGACCTGGTGGGCGGCGCGCCAGGCCGTCATCTGGGTGACGTTCGCGACGATGTTGCGGTGCAGGACGCGGACACCCTTCGAGATGCCGGTGGTGCCGCCCGTGTAGGCGATGTGGGCCACGTCGTCCGCGGTCGCGGCAGCCTTCTCGACAACAGTGGCTCGGCGCGCGACGAAGTCCGCGAGGGCCACCGCACCATCGTCGACCACACGACCCTCTGCGCAGGGCACGCAGGCGCTCGGCGGAACGACCACGACCGTGCGCAGGGCGGACCCCGTACCGGCCTCGCGCAGCGTGCCGACGTGGGAGGGGTGGCTGACGGCGAGAACCGCACCGGTGTCGATCAGTTGCGTACGCAGGCCCGGCGCAGGCTGCAGCGGATTGGCGAGTGACACCGCGGCTCCGGCAAGCAGCGCACCGTAGTAACTGACCGGGAACCACAGGCTGTTGGACAGGTGCAGCAGGATGACATCACCGTCGCGGACACCGGCGTCGCGAGCGCCTAGAGCGAACGCACAAGCCTGCGCGTGCAGTTGGGCGAAGGTGAGTTGTTCCTCTCCGTCGACGAAGGCGGTGCGGTCGCCGTACAGCTTCGCCGCTGTCGTGATCAGCTCTCCCACGGTCAGCTCGGGGTAGTCGATCGACGTCGGCATGCCCTCTGGCCAGTACGTGTTCACTGCACGGCCCCTTCCGTCAACAGACGTTCGATGTCCTCGGAGCTGTGTCCGAGCTCGGACAAGATGGCGCGGGTGTCCTGGCCCGGGAGCGGCGCGGGTGCCGGTCGCCCGCACGGGGTATCGGCGAACCGTGGTGCGGGGGCCGGGTGGACCGTGCCGTCGGAGTCGGTGAAGAAGCTCTCCCGGTCGGCGTTGTGCGCGTGCGAAACGACTTCGTCCATGGTCAGGACCGGCGTGACGCAAGCGTCGGTGCCGGCGAAGCGCTCGACCCACTCGTCGCGCGAAGCCTCCTTGAACGCCTGTGTGAAGGTCTCCCGCATCGCTGGCCAGGTACGGGGGTCCCGTTGCGCGGCGAGGTCCACGACGGGAGCGACTCCGAGAACGTCCACCAGGTTGGCGAAGAAGCCGCTCTCGATGGCGCCCACGGCCACGTGCCGTCCGTCGCCGCACTCGTAGGTGTCGTAGAAGGGGGCACCGCCGTCGAGCAGGTTCTGGCCGCGGCCGACGCTCCACGCCCCCTGGGCGTGCAGGCCGTAGACCATCGACATCAGCAGTCCCGACCCCTCGACCATGGCCGCGTCCACGACCTGGCCGCGCCCGGACGTTCGGGCGCTCAGGACCGCGGCCACCACGCCGAGGGCGAGGACCATGCCGCCGCCCCCGAAGTCGCCGACCAGGTTGAGCGGCGGTGCGGGCGGCTGACCGGGGCGGCCGATCGCCCCGAGCGCGCCGGACAGGGAGATGTAGTTGATGTCGTGTCCGGCCGCCGTCGCCAGCGGCCCGTCCTGGCCGAAGCCGGTCATCCGGCCGAAGACCAGCCGCGGATTGCGCTCGGCGAGGAGCGCGGGATCGAAGCCAAGGCGCTCGGCCACGCCCGGTCTGAAGCCCTCGAGGACCACGTCCGCCTCGTCGATCAGAGTGCGGACGACCGCGGCGCCGCGAGGATCCTTCAGGTCGGCGACCAGTGAGCGGCGCCCGCGGTCGAGGACCGGGTTCGGAGGCTTGGCTCGATCGGCCGGGCGGTGCACCCGGATCACGTCCGCCCCGAGATCGGCCAGCACCATGGCGGCGAACGGCACGGGGCCGATGCCGCCGAGTTCGATGACCTTGATCCCGATCAGGGGGCCAGCCGGTGCTGTGTCGCGGCTCATCGGCCCTGCCAGTTCGGCCGGCGCTTCTCGGCGAAGGCGCGGGCGCCTTCCATCGCGTCCTCGGAGGCGAAGACGGGGTCGATGATCTGGCGCTGGCGGCTGAACCTCTCGCTCTCCGGCCACTGTTCGTGTTCCTTGATCACCCGCTTGGTGGCGAGGGTGGCGAGCGGGCCGTTCGCGGCGATCTGCGCGGCGAGGGCGAGCGCCGCCTCGAGGGCGTCGCCTTCCTCGGTGAGCCGGTTGACCAGGCCCACCGCATAGGCGCGTTCAGCTGTGATCATGTCACCGGTCAGGGCGAGTTCCATCGCGATCTGCGCGGGAACGCGATGCGGCAGGCGCAGCAGCCCGCCCGCCGCGGCGACCAGGCCCCGCTTGACCTCCGGGATGCCGAACCTGGCCGTGCGTGCCGCGACGACGAGATCGCAGGCGAGGACCATCTCGCAGCCGCCGGCCAGGGCATAGCCCTCGACCGCGGCGATCAGCGGCTTCCTCGGGGGCGCCTCGGTCAGACCCGCGAATCCCCTGCCTGCCACGTTGGGCCGCTCGCCGCGCAGGAACCCCTTCAGGTCCATTCCCGCGCAGAAGCTGCCGCCGGCCCCGGTGAGAATGCCGACCGAGAGGTCGTCGCGACCGTCGAGTTCGTCGAGCGACGCGGCAATGCCCTCGGCCACCGCTCGGGTGACGGCATTCCTCGCGTGAGGTCGGTTGATGGTGATGACCGCGATCCCCGCATCGTGGCGCACCAGCACCTCGTCGACGGCGGCGGCTCCGTGGATTTCCGTAGTCATGTCCCAGCTCCTGAGCGGACCGTGCGGTAGAGGGGCCGCATCACACCCGCTGGCGTTCACGTCCCGTAGCACCGACTGCACCACTCCTGCGCTGGGGCGCACAAAGACCAGAGCTCGTATGGATCTATCACTGAAACCTATGGGCGCAGGTCAGAGCCCATCTGGCAGAGCAGCAGACTCTGGGAGATGGCATATGGTTCGGCCATGGACCTGCGGCTCGTGTCGTACTTCGTAGCAACCATCGACCACGGCAGCGTCACGGCGGCCGCGAAGGCGCTCTACATCGCGCAGCCCTCGCTGTCCCAGGCGATCCGCAGTCTGGAGCGCCAACTCGGCGTCCAGCTCTTCGATCGGTCCGGCCGTCGGCTGACTTTGACGGCCGACGGGCGGTTGTTCGCCGGTCCTGCCCGGCAGATCCTGGCCGACGTCGAGCGCGCGAAGGACAAGGTGCGTGCGGTGCGGGAACTGGCCGCCGGGCGCCTGGAGATCGCAGTTCTGTCGACGCTGTCCGCCGATCCGCTGCCGGAGTTGACCAGCAGGCTGCACCGGCAGCACCCGGACATCCTGGTCACCGCCCTGGACCCGGGCAGCTCATCGGGCGTCGTCAGTCAAGTCCGCCAGGGGCGGGCTGAATTGGGCCTGACGGAGTTCCCGGTGAAGAGCGACACCCTGCGCACCCGTGAACTCTGGGACCAGGAGCTCGCCCTCGTCCTGCCGCCCGAACTGGCGGCAGGTCTGCCCGACCCGGTGCCCCTGGCGGCGGTCGCCGAGATTCCCTTGGTGCTTGAGACCTCGGGTTCGGGAAGCCGCGCCGCCATCGACGAGTCAGTGGACTGGTCCATCGACTATGTAGCTGTCGAATGCGCGCACCGGCAGGCGATCTGGGAACTCGTCATGCACGGAGCAGGCGCTACTTTCCTTCCCCGGCACATCGCGGAGACCGAGCTCCGCGATGTGGTGGTGCGCTCGACGGTGCCTCAGATCCGGCAGACGGTGGGCTTTGTGTTCCGGCCAGGACCGCTCTCTCCCGCCGCGACGGCGTTTCTGGACATCGCCGAGGTCATGCGCCAGGAGCGCTCGCTTTAGAGTGCCCGACAGTAGGCAGCGCGGGTGAAGGAGCGGGGCTGGGGTGCGTGCATCGCAAGGCGGAGGATTGAGCCAACGCGGAGCGTTGGTGATTGACGACAACGCCGCGAGGTGCGTGCCCCAGCCCCGCGACGCCGCGAAGCCTACTGCCGGGCACTCTTAGCCAGATCGACGAATGCGCGACCTGCCGGGGACAGCCCAGCGGGATCGTAGACCAGTCCGTACGCCCGACTGATCCTCGGCTCAACGGACCGCACCACGGCCCCTCGGGCCCGGGCGGCCTCGGCGGTGGGCCGCTCGAAGAACGTGGCGCCCACGCCTGCGAGGACGAAGGGCAACCGCGCCTCACGGTGTTCCACCACGACGGACGGGGCGATGGTGCGTCCCGCCGCCGCTAGCGCCTGTTCGATCTCGCTGACCGCTTGGGAGCTGCCGCGCGGCACAACCACGTGGCGGATGTCGGGCACCGCGGACAGCGGCAGCGGATCCGCCTCAGGAACCGGCGTATCGGGCGGGAAGACCAGCCAGTACTCCTGTACCCCGAGCTCGCAGACCGCCAGGTCGCCGGCGTCCGCCATCGGCAGCTGGCAGACGACGATCTCGCAGTGCCCCTCCTTCAGTAGCGTTGCCGCCGATGACTCGTCGCGGAGGTCTCCGATCCGGACGGAGACATTGGGGAATTCCTTGCGCAACGCACCGACCAGGCGCGCCACCGGGTCGGCCGACAGTGCGGGCATGGCGTAGATGTCCAGGCGCCCCCGCGTGCGTCCAGCGGCGTCGACGAGTGCGCTTTCCGCGGAGACGACATCGCGCAGGATGCGGCGCGCGGGTCCCACCAGGCTGTGACCGGCGGAGGTGAGGACCATGCCGCGGCCGATGCGATGGAACAGCGGGACGCCCAGCTCGCGTTCGAGGCCCTGGACGGCTTGCGAGACCGTGGGTTGAGCGAGATCGAGGGCCCTCGCCGCCGCGTTGATGCCGTTGTGGTCGACGACCGCGAGAAAGTACTCCATCTGGTGCAGGTCCACGGGCGGACTGTATCCCGTGTTCCCCGGCGGCCCGCCACGCGGGAGGGGCCGGCGATGTGCGGGGTCTGGCGCATCGCCAGCCCGCGTGGAGGTGGCCATGCCCTACCTGGCGGTGCTCAGCGATCGCGCACGGTCCCGGAGCTCGTCCTTCCGTACCTTCCCGCTCGCGTTGCGCGGCAAGGTCTCCGCAATCGACACCTGGCGCGGACATTTGTACGAGGCGAGCCGTTCCCGGCACCATCGCGTGATGTCCTCACCGGCGGGCGGCTCGGCGGGGTCGGCTGGTACCACGACCGCCAGCACCGTCTCACCCCATTTCTCGTCCGGCACACCCACGACGGCGACTTCGGCCACCTGGGGATGGGCCGCGAGAACGTCCTCCACCTCGACGCAGTAGATGTTCTCGCCGCCGGAGATGATCATGTCCTTGAGCCGGTCGACGACGTAGAGATAGCCGTCCTCGTCCTGCCGGACGAGGTCGCCGGAGTGGAACCAGCCGCCCTCGAACGCCGCCGCGGTCTCGGCGGGCTTGTTCCAGTACTCCGTCATCACCGAGGGGCCGCGGTAGACGATCTCTCCCACCTCGCCCGGCAGGACGTCGACACCCTTCTGGTCGACGACGCGGACCTCTGTGTTGAGCAGCGGAGTTCCCACCGATCCGATCTTGCGGAGTGCGTCCTCGCTCTGCAGGATTGTCGTCGGCCCACAGGTTTCGGTCTGCCCGAACGTCGTGGTGATGTCGGCGTGACCGAACAGCTCCACCATCCTTCGGAGCAAGGTCGTGGACGCGGGCGATGCGCCCCAGGAGACCAGCCGAAGTGCCGACAGGTCCCGCTCGCCGATGTCCGGCAGGTCGCATATCGCCTGCCACTGGGCCGGGACGAAGAAGCAGCAGTTGACTTGCTCCCGTTCGAGCAGCTCCACCGTCAGCGCCGCGTCGAAGGCGACGGACCGGCCGAGCACCACGCGCCCTCCGACGAAAAGGCTGGTGGCCATGGAAGCCAGACCCGCGATGTGGAACATCGGGGTGGGGATCAGCCAGGTTCGGCAATCCGTGCGCAGTCCGACGTGGAGGGCCTTGCTGACTGTCTGGATCAGCACGTTGTAGTGCGTGAGCACCGTGCCCTTGGGCCTGCCCGTGGTCCCAGAGGTGTACATGATGAACACAGGCGCGTACAGATCCACCGCCGACGGGACATGGTCCGGCGACGCCGCGCGCAACGCTTCCTCGTAGGACTCGGTGTCCCCGTAGGGCTCGTCTGTTCGGCCGACGACGAGACAGGCGGTCGGTGATCCCGCCCGCGTCCGGGCGTCGGCGAAGGTGCGTACCAGCGGGGCGTCCACGATCGCGAGCACCGCGCCGCTGTCGGCGAGCTGGTAGGCGATCTCGTCGGCGACCAGCCGGAAGTTCAGCGGCACGCAGATGGCGCCTGCCCTGGCGCACGCCAGGTACGTCTCCACGATCTCCAGGCCGTTGTAGGCCAGCACCGCGACCCGGTCACCCGTTCTGACGCCACGCTCGGCCATCGCGTTCGCGAGCCTGCTGACGCGGTCGTCGAGCTGCCCGTACGAGCGATGGGTCCCGGCGAACGTGAAAGCCGTCGCATCCGGAGTCATACGCGCGTGCCGAGCCAGCTGATCGCTGATCGTCATTCCCGTGAAAGTCTGAGGAAACACCGTCATCACTGTCCCTTCCGGACCGGCGCCCGCTTGTCCGCGAAGGCTCGGGCTCCTTCTTCTTCTGTCCCGTCCATGACCGCGACGCCCTTGGCGCGTTCGGTCAGAGCTGTGCTCACCTGAGGAACTCCTTGACTGTCGGCTGCTGAACCGGAAGGGGGCCGTCGGCCATCGGGTCGGGGTACCACTGGCCCACCGGATGGCCGGTCTCCCGCAGGCGCCCCTGCTCGGCGAGGACGACCAGATGGGCAAGGATCTCGCGCAGCGCCAGCCGCTTCGACGCATCCGGCATCTGCTCCAAGGGCCGGGACCAGGTGAGCCGCTCGGTCGCCTGCCAAGCAGTGATCCCGGGGGCCGCCCGGACCTCGTGCTCGATCTCCGCCAGCCGGTCGTCGTGATGCCGCAGCATCGTGTGCACCCGGTCGCGTAGTCCGGTGAACCGCCACTCGTGGGCGGGCAGGACCTCTTCGATGTCGAGAGCGGCGATCTTGCGCAAAGACGCGGTGTAGCTGCCCAGCGGATCCGGCTCGTGACCGGGCGAGAGCAGGATGGTCGGGGTGATGCGAGGCAGCACATGGTCGCCGCTGAGCAGCAGCCCCAGATCCCGCTCCACAAAGCACAGATGACCGGGGGTATGTCCCGGTGTCCACACCGCGTGCAGGTTCCACCCCTGCAGGTCGACGCGGTCGCCGTCGTGCACCGCGTCGTCGGCTCCATCGCATTCGTCGAAGCGGGCCAACGGAAGGGCGTGCTGTTGGGTGTAGAGGTCCCGAGGGCAGCCGGCCCGGCGCAACTGGTCGCGGGAGAGAAGCGCGTACTCCTCCTCATCGAGGCGATTGCGGTGCCGCAGCAGGCGGGCGTCGGCGGGGTGCATGGCGATGCGCGCGCCGGAACGGGCCCGGATCCTGCCGACGAGGCCGAAGTGGTCCGGGTGCAGATGAGTGACCAGCACCGTCCGTATGTCGGAGATCTGGTAGCCGGCCGTCGCGAGCCCGGACACCAGGCCCTCCCACGCCTCGTCGCAGTCCCATCCCGTGTCGACGATCGCGACCCCGTCATCGAGCGCGAACGCGTACACCAGCACGTACCGCATCGGGTTGCGCGGAAAGGGCACCGGGATCGACCACAGGCCGGGCCTCACCTCCTCGACGGGCGGCAGAACACCCTGCTGCCAAGCCCGCCGCTGCCGGACTCCAGTTATCTCCACCAGTACTTCCCTCCTCATCGAACGCCTTGATCAGGTCCACCATCGCGCTGTGGACGAGTACCAAGACCGGGATCCACAAAGAGAGATAGGGCAAACCTATATGTGCTGGTCAGGGAGCGAAATGGAAGATGCGGCGAGCCGTCCGCGCCATAGCGCCCCCAGGGCAACCCCGCCTGATCGCGCCCTACTTCACGCCACGGTTCGGGCAGATCCTGGGGTACGGAGACCGCGCGCGGGCCAGGGTACGCGCGGTGCGTGACCGGGCCTCAGGGGATGAGACCCGACGCTCCCGCGGGTTATCGCGGCGCCATACGGATGGCTCCGTCCAAGCGGATCGTCTCCCCGTTGAGGTAGGGGTTCTCCAGGATCTGGCAGGCCAGTAGCCCGAACTCGTCCGGGTGGCCGAGGCGGGGCGGGTTCGGCACCGATGCCGCCAGCGACGTGCGGACGTCCTCGCGCAGCCGGCCGAGCAGCGGGGTGTCCATGATCCCGGGCGCGATCGTGCAGACGCGGATCGCACGGCTCGCCAGGTCGCGGGCTGCCGTCAGGGTCATCCCGACGATGCCGGCCTTGGCCGCGGTGTAGTTGATCTGGCCGATCTGGCCTTCGTACGCGGCGACCGAGGCGGTCAGCACGATCGCACCGCGCTCCCCGTCGATCTCGTCGCGCCGGGCCATCCTGGCGGCGCCGAGGCTCAGTGCGTTGAACGAGCCGATGAGGTTGAGCCGGATGACGAACTCGAAGTCCTCCAGCGATCCCGGATTCCCCTCCTTGTCGAGCAGCCGCATCCTGCGTCCCGCGCCCGCGCAGTGCACGAGCGCGCGGAGCCCGCCTCGTTCGTCGGCGGCGTCCAGCGCCGCGCCGAACTGCTCGGGGTCGGTGACATCGGCCGGGACGAACAGCGCCGCCTCACCGAGTTCGCGGGCCGCCTGTTCACCCGCGGAACCGGGCAGGTCGATCAGCGTGACCAGCCCGCCGGCCTTGACCAGGCGCCGCGCGGTGGCCAGGCCCAGCCCGGAGCCGCCGCCGGTGATCGCGGTCGAGAGTCCTTCCAGATGCATTCCGCTACCTTTCCCGCCTGCTCACAGGCCGAGAGACTTGGCGATGATGGTCTTGAGCACCTCGGTGGTGCCGCCGTAGATCCGGGTGACGCGGGCATCCGCGTACAACCGCGCGATGGGGTACTCGCGCATATAGCCGTAGCCGCCGAAGAGTTGCAGACAGCGGTCGACCACTCGCCCCTGCAGCTCGGTGCAGAAGATCTTGAGCTTGGCCGCGTCGACACCGGTCAGTTCCCCGGCGTCGTGGGCGAGCAGGGCGCGATCCAGCATCGCCCGGCCCGCCTCGGTCTCCGCCGCGCAGGCGGCGAGTTCGAACTTGGTGTTCTGGAAGGCCGCCACCGGCTTGCCGAACACCTGCCGCTCCTTGACGTAGTCCACGGTGGTCGCGATGGCCGCCTCGGCGGCGGCGACGGCCGTGACCGCGATATGCAACCGCTCCTGCGGCAGGTTCCCGGTCAGGTAGCGGAACGCCTCGCCTTCCTCACCGAGCAGATTCGCCACCGGCACCTTGACCTCGTCGAAGGACAGCTCCGCGGTGTCCTGGACCTTCAGACCGATCTTGTCCAGCGCCCGGCCGCGCGTGAACCCCGGCATATCGCGTTCGACGACCAGGAGCGACAGCCCGCCCCTGCGGTCATCGGTGTGCGAGGTGCGGGCGACCACGACCACCAGGTCGGCGTTGACACCACCGGTGATGAAGGTCTTGGCGCCGCTGAGAAGGTAGTGGTCACCGTGGCGCCGCGCGGTGGTGGCCATCCCGGCCAGGTCGGATCCGGTGCCCGGCTCGGTCATGGCGATGGCGCTCATCAGCGCTCCGCCGGCCATGCCCGGCAGCCAGCGCCGCTTCTGCTCGGTGTTCGCATAGGACATGAAATAGGGCAGCACCACATTGGTGTGCACACTCAGCCCGCCGAAGTGCACATGGGCGCGGGCGGTCTCCTCGAGCCAGATCGCGTTGAAAAGGAAGCTCTTCGCGCCTCCCCCGCCGTACTCTTCCGGTATCTGCAGTCCGGGCACGCCCAACTCGCCCAATTCCAGGAAGAATTCACGGGGGACAAGGCCCGCCTCTTCCCATTCCGGGAAGCGCGGAACGACTTCCTTGGCCAGGAACTCGCGAGCCACTTCCCGGAAGTTCTCGTGTTCCTCGGTATAGCTGGTGCCGTGCACCTTGTACCTCGTTTTCGTCTCGCGCAATCAGAGCAGTTCGAGAATGGTGGCGTTCGCCATCCCGCCCGCCTCGCACATCGTCTGGAGCCCATAGCGGATTTTGTTGTCCCGCATGTGATGCACGAGGCGCGTCATAAGGACCGCCCCCGAGCCCCCCAGCGGATGCCCGACGGCAATCGCGCCCCCTAGCGGGTTGAGCCTCTCCGGCCTCGCGCCCGTCTCGGCGAGCCAGGCCAGCGGAACCGGTGCGAACGCCTCGTTCACCTCGAACGCACCGATGTCGTCGATGCCGAGGCCGGACTTGCGCAATGCCTTGGCGGTGGCCTCGATCGGCGCGGTGAGCATCATGACGGGGTCCTCGCCCGCGAGCACCGCGGTGTGCACCCGCGCGATGGGGACAAGTCCGCGGTTCTTCGCGTGCTCGCTCGTGGTGATCAGCAGCGCGCCGGCGCCGTCGGAGATCTGGGAGGAGTTGCCCGCGTGGATGACACCATCCTCCCGGAACACCGTCTTGAGCGCGGCCAAGGTCTCGAGGGACCCGCCGCGCCGCACCCCCTCGTCGGCACGCAGACCGCCGACCGGCGCAAGCTGGGCATCCAGAACACCTGCGTCGATGGCGGCGGCCGCAAGCTCGTGCGAACGCAAGGAGAACTCGTCGAGCTGGGTGCGGGAGAGGTGCCACTTCTCGGCGATCATCTCGGCGCCTGCGCCCTGGCTGAACCCCTCCACACCGTAACGCTCAAGCACCGAGGACGGGTTGGGCCGGCCACCCTGTCCCGCGCTGCCCATGGGCACCCTGCTCATGGACTCCACGCCGCCCGCGACCGCGAAGTCGTAGTGTCCCGCGATCACGCCCGCGGCGGCGAAGTGGACCGACTGCTGGCTGGATCCGCACGCACGGTTCACCGTGGTCGCGGGCACGCTCTCCGGCCAGCCTGCCGCCAGTACGGCCATCCGCCCCACGTTGAGCGCCTGGTCCCCGACCTGGCTCACACAGCCCCACACCACGTCGTCGACCTCGTCCGGCCGGATCCCGGTGCGTTCCGCAAGCGACGTCAGGACGTGCGCCGACAGGTCGGCGGGGTGAATGCCGGCGAGTGCACCGTTGCGCTTGCCCAGCGGCGTCCGCACCGCGTCGACGATGACGGCATCGTTCATAGTTGGTCTCCTGACTCACGAAATGCGGCCGCCCCGAATGAATCACGGCCTGGCGCGGTCGGACAAAGATCGGGTCGTTGTCGGACTGTTCGGTGTTCCCTATGCCTTGACCACCGCGGGACCGAGCAGTCGGCGCGCGTCGCGTTCGGGATTCACCGTGATCAGCGCGATCACCGCCGCGACGGCCGCGATCATGCCGAACACCTGGAATGACGTGGCGTAGCCCTCGGCGGGCGAACTCGACGCATCCACGATCACCCCAGTCAGGTACGGCGCCACCAGTCCCCCCAGCGACATCAGCGCGAGGAACACGCCGAGCGCGCCCGCCAGTTGCGCGGGCGGGCAGATCTCCGAGATGGCCGCGTTCAGGAGGGGGAAGATCATGGAACCGATCCCGTAGCCCAGGGACACCACCACGACCACGAGCACCGGGGCGCCGATCACCGGCAGCATCACCAGGGCAAGTCCACAGAACAGCAGGCCGGCACCGGGCAGTACACCCCGCGCCGCCCGGGAACTGGAGCCACGCGCGAGCAGCTTGTCGCTGATGTATGACGACACCATCAACGAGACCAGCGAGACGATGCTGGGCAGCGCGAACATGGTGCCCGCCTGCACCCTGCTGTAGCCGAGCCCGACCTCGAAATAGGACGGCAGCCATGTGAGGACGACGGTCACCAGTGCGTACATGGCGAACATCGCCGCCGCGCCACCCAGGAACGTGGGCGTCCTGAAGATCTTGCCCCAGGGCACCTTCGGCTGCTCCGCGTCCGTGACCGCAGCGCTCGACTGCGGGCCGTTCGCGTACGGGCCTTCCTTCCACATCGCCAGCCACAGTCCGCACCAGGCCACGCCGATCACGGCCAGGATGACGAAGGCGTATCGCCAGCCCCAGGTGGCTATGACGAGCGCGAGAACCGGTGCGACAGCGATCTTGGCGATGGACGAACCGGCGGTGATCCAGGCACCGGGAAGGCCGCGCTTCTCCGGCGGGTGCCACGAGTAGACGGCGGTGTAAGCCAACGCCGACGTCGGCCCTTCGGCGAGGCCCAGCACGAGCCTGCTCACCAGCAGGACCGCGAAGCTCGCTACCGCGACGATCGGCAACATGGTCGCCGCCCACACCAGGCACAGCAGGACCAGGGCCCAACGCATGGTCATCAACTTGCTGAGCGGGCCCGCGAAGAAGCCGCCGATGGTGAACGTCAGGAAGAAACCACTGCCCACCAACCCGATTTGCGAAGCCGACAGACCGAACTCCTTGGCAAGTGGCTGGGCCACCAACCCGAGGATCGCCTTGTCACTCCAGTTGACAATGTACATGACGATCACAATGCCGGTCAGGCTCCATGCCTGCACCCGCGACTCTTTTCGTCCGCCCACTTCAGGTCTACGGGAGGCTTTCAGGTTTGTCGAAGTCACTTCATTGTCCTTTCGACTTGTCTACCTGATTGGACGAGACGCAGATCACACTGTCAAAGACAGATCGCTGAACACGGGGATAGGCAGCTCCTATGAGGGCAACTCGGCCGCCGCCAGAGGGTCATGGTTCAGCCGAAGCCGACAAGGCTCCCGCAGACGCCTCGGGACGGGACGACCGGCTATGCCTCCAGCGATCCACGTCGGTGCCCCGGGAGCAGCGGCCTGTACGCCGGCGCTGAACGGTCTCTTGTGGGTTGCGTCCTGAGAAGTGGTGCACGGGTCCCATCTGATCCGGGGGTTAGCTCCGGCTTCGGGGTGACGCCCGCATAGAAAAACGGCCACCGGCTGATCTTTCGAAATGTCGAAGTCACGAAGGAGATCAGCACGATGACCGCACCTGACAATGCGCCCCTGCACGCCCTCGCCGAAGACAATCTCGCCGCGGCGAGTCCCGACCTGCTGCGCGCGATGGTCAAAACGTTCGCCGACGCACTGATGTCCGCGGAGGCCGACGCCCTGTGCAGCGCCGGATACGGGCAGGTCAGCGACGAGCGGGTCAACCACCACAACGGCTACCGCCCGCGCGAGTGGGACACCCGGGCCGGGACATCGAGCTGGCCATCCCCAAGCCGCGACAGGGCAGTTACTCCCCGCACTGGCTCCTGGAGCGTCGCCGCCGAGCCACACGCACTCGTGGTTGACGGACAGCACCTCCGTGCCGTCGCTAATGCCGAGGGTCCTACGGAGCGCGGCGAGGACTGCGCCGGCCGGGCCGCAGCGGGTGCGGCCGTGGGGGCGATCGGCATCGTGAGCCAGCAGGAGGGGATCTCTCCCCGCAGAGGCTTTCGCTCCTGTTGCCGGCTTCTCGTCCGTCGGCACCGGCCGGGCAGTGGCCGGCCCGTGCTCCGCGCTGGCGACACCTGGTGAGTCGGACACCGTCCGCGAACTGACCCCGGAGGGTCTGGCCACCAGCGATCCCGACAACGGACCGGCCTGGCGGTACCACCAAGTACCGTTGCTTTGTTAGCTGTTGGGAGGTACAGATACGGTTGTGACTCCGGATGTGAACCTTGGGGGACGCGTGTGCGGTCGGTCCGGGCTCGTTCGCGTCGCAGTCGCGGCGACAGGTCTCGGTGGCATCGCCGCGTTGCTGTTGTTCATGCCCGACCAGGCCCTCGCCTGGGCCGGGGCGGTCGTGATGGCTGCGGCAGTCGGGCTCGGGGAGCGGTCCTGGGACTCCATGAAGGAAGCGGTCAGGAGCCGCCGTGAAGCACGTGAACTGGAGACCGGGGAACCGTTCACCACGGACGTGAAGCTCAAGAACCTTGACTACATCATGTTCACCGAAGGCGACCGGAGCGAAGATGTTCCGGCCAGCGGTCACACAGTCCAATTGATCGTCACCGGAGCCCTGCCAAGGCCCGTTCTACTGACGGATCTCCGGGTGGAAGTGGTGGCGCGTTCCGATCAATTCGGGGTGCTGAACCGCCACGCGGGCGAGGTTCCCAGGCGCCGTTTCGATGTGCTCCTCGATACCCAGCCGCCGTGCGTGCGGACTCGTGGCGACAGCGACTTCCCCTACACGATCAAGGAACACGAGTCCGAGGCCTTCGACCTCATTTCGCAGTCCGTCCCCCGCCAATCTAGATGACACACCGTCAGCAACATCCGGCGCTGATCCAGCAGACGTACAGATAACCAGGATTGACGACAGGTGACGAGACGTCAAGAAATCCAGCACGGATCCAGGAGCGGGTATGCCGAGGGGGGCGGCCCCGGATGGGACCGACCTCTCCTGAAGTGCACATTTGCCAGATCGTCACGTCGACGCTACGGCGGCTTCTAAACGTTGAACCGGAACATCAGCGACTCGGCTACTACCTGCGGAAACCGCCCGCCACGGCACGCGATCCAGCAGCGGAACAGCATCGTCCGGCGTGCCTGTCCAGGACCACTGCATCACCCGTGCCGGCCGTCTACGTCACGGCCGAGCCAGGGCGCAGCGCGACCTGCACCACGCTGCGGCAGCGGTCCCACGGGGTGAGATTGGGCTGGCGCCGTCAGGGATTGCGTCGTGCGGGTCATTCCTCGGTGAGCTGCTGGGCGAGGCGTTCGGCGTTCAGGGCGCGGATCGCGGCGTCGACGGCGGCCCGGTCCGTAAGATCGGTGCCGCGGGCGGCCAGGGCGGCGGCGGTCTGCTTGGCCGGGCCCCAGGCGATGTGGTCGTCGAAGGCCGCCTCGAAGTCGGGGAGATGAGTGTCGACGGCGTCGGTGGCAGGGGTGATCCAGCGGTCCTCGACGCCTCGCTCGGTGAGTGCGAAGCGCACCCAGTCCTTGAGTACGTGGGGCAGCAGGCTGCGGTGTGCCTGGTCGAGGACGGCCTTTCGGGGCAGCCAGTCCGTGAGGAACAGCGCGATGTGGGCGGGGCTCCAGCACAGGGGGCCGGTGGTGATGTAGTTCTCGCCGTAGTCGAGGAAGAGCTGGGCCAGGGAACGGACCGTGGCCGCGTCCTCGCCGGGGGCGGTGGCGCGGCTCGCGGTGAACTCGGTGAGCAGGCGGTCGCGTTCCGTCTCGGGCAGCTCCTGATGGTCGGACCAGTCGGGCTGGTGGCCGCGGCAGCGCGACCATGCCAGAGCGCGCAGCGCCACGTAGTCCTCGTCGTCGTGGCGGGGCCAGGTCATGTCCGTGGTGCGCAGGGCCGATGCGAGGTCGGCGAGGGTGTCGGGGACGGGGTGCTCGGCGAGCGGCATGGGGACGTCCTCGTCGTCGTGCAGGTCCGTCCAGGCAGTGGCCGCGTCGGGAGCGAGGAGGGCGAGTTTGCTAACGAGGGTGCCGCCGGGTTCGGTGATCTGGGCCATGAGGGTGTGGGGCACGGGGCCGTCGTAGGCGAGGAACAGCACGCGTTCGCTGTCGTAGACGTCCACCGCCCGCCAGGCGCGTACCGGCCGGTGGTCACCGGCGCCGTGCCAGACGGGCGGGGGCTGGGTCTCGGCGAGGATGGTGACGGTGCTCGCCAGCATCGGCCGGCTCGCCTGGGGTGCGACCCGTGACAGGGCGGCGACGGCGGCAAGGCCGTGCGGGGAGGGGGTGGTGGAGGCGCGGCCGGTCACTTCCAGGCACAGCCGTTCCTCCGGTTCGCGTTCCCCGAGGGGGGCGGCGAGCCAGGCCTCCCCAAGCCAGTCGCTCGCCCACGCCTCGGCCTGCAGCACGTCGATACCGCCCCCGGTCATCCGGCGGGCATCGCGCATCATCCGGTCGGACAGGCGCAGGGGTGCCGGGGAACGGCGTACGGACTTCTTCGACGAGGACTTGCGGCGGCCACGGCTCTTCGGCATACCCGCCAGGCTGCCACATCCGGCCCGGGCGCCGGGACGCGCGGCATCGTCCGGCGAGGGACGGCCGGCGTGCCTCTGGTGAGCGTGACCCTTGGCCTGGGTTTGGCTGCCGTGCGGACGCTGTGATGGAGTCGGCGTACGTGGTCGGCGGCAGTGGCGGCGACCGCAGGGACAGGGAGGGGTGGCCAGGCATGGCTCGCGTGTTCGTCGCGGCTCCCGGTGAGCGGATCCAGGTGGCACAGCCACTCGCCTCGCCTCAGTGCGCGGGGTGGGTGCGGGGACTGCTGGACGGCGGCTGGGCCGCGGTGTTCATGCCCGGGGAGCCGGACCGGCTGGGGCGGCTGCATCTGTGGCAGCCGGCAGATGCCGCGGCGCCCGCCATGCCGCCTCCGGACGGTGTCGAGCCGGTACGCGTCGAGTTGGTGCTGCCGCACGGCCGTGCGGTGCGCCGCCGAAGCATCGCCTCGTACGCGGTCTCGCCCGCCGTGGCGGTGGCCGGGCTGCTCGGCGCCGCGCCCTCGCATCCGTCCGCCGCCGCCTGGGGGCAGGCCGCCCGTCTGGCGCTGGGGATGCTGGCCGAGGGACGGCTGTATCCGACGCTGAGCGATGCGGCGTACGACGCCTGGCGGATCGGCCCGTACGACGCCTCTTGGCGGCGGGCCGTCGACGAGCTGGCCGCCGCGTTCCCGCCGTATGCGCACTGCCTGCCGCTGCCCGGCACCTCGCCCCTGCGGATCGCCGAACCGGCCGCGTTGATCCGGGACTTCGCGGACGCCGTCGCCGACGCGCTGGCCCGCACCCCGGCCGCCCCGTTGGCGCTCGGACACCTCCCCTACGCCTGGCGGGAGACGCGCCCGGTCCCCACTCTGCGCACGTGGGCGGAGGAGACCGATGCTGCCCTGTCGGCCAGGGTCGCCGTCAGCCTGCGCGTCGAGCCGCCCGCCGGGAGGCGGCGGCGCTTTCGCGCGGTGGTGCAGCTGCACACCGCCGACGACCCCGCCCTGGTCGTCGAGGCCGCGGACCTGTGGGCCGATCCGGCCACCGTGGAGCGGCAGTTGGGGCCGCGCGTGGAGGCCGAGGCCCTGCTGGCGCTGCGCCGTGGTGCCCGCGCCTGGCCGCCGCTGGGGCGGCTGCTCGATCAGGCCGCGCCCGACCAGCTGCCGCTGGACGACGACGAGGCCCTCGACCTGCTCGGAGACGCCACCGACGCCCTCCGCGCCGCAGGCATCGATGTGCACTGGCCGCGCGAACTGGTCAAGGCGCTCACCGCGCGGGCCGAGATCGGGCAGCCGGGCGCCCCGGGGTCGGCCGCGCCCGCCCTCCTGGACACCGACACCCTGCTCGACTTCCGCTGGCGGATCGCGCTCGGCGACGAGCCGCTCACCGAGGCCGAGCTGGACGCTCTCGCCGAGGCGCGCCGCCCGCTGATCCGGCTGCGCGAGCAGTGGGTGATCGCCGACCCGAAACTGGTCGCCCGCGCCCGGCGCCACCGCATGGAGCCCCTCTCCCCGATGGAGGCGCTCACCACCGCCCTGACCGGCGAGGCACAGGTCGACGGCGAGACCGTCCCCGTCCAGGCCACCGGAGCCTTCGCCGCGCTCGTCGACCGCCTCCGCGACCCGCACACCAGTGAACCGGTGCCCCAGCCCGACGCGTTGAAGGCCACCCTGCGCGGCTACCAGCTGCGCGGTCTGGCCTGGCTGGCCGACATGTGCGAACTCGGCCTCGGCGGCTGCCTCGCCGACGACATGGGCCTCGGCAAGACCATCACCCTGCTCGCCCTCCACCTGCACCGCCAGCAGCACCCCGCCACCGCCGGCCCCACCCTGGTGGTCTGCCCCACCTCGCTCCTCGGCAACTGGGAGCGCGAGGCCGCCCGGTTCGCCCCCGACACCCCGGTACGCCGCTTCCACGGCAGCGACCGCCATCTCGACGGCCTGGCACGCGGTGAGATCGTCCTGGTCACCTACGGCGTACTGCGCCGCGACCGCAAACAGCTCGCCGGCATCGGCTGGGGCCTGGTCGCAGCCGACGAGGCACAGCACGCCAAGAACCCCTACAGCGCCACCGCCCGCGAGCTGCGCGCCCTGCCCGCCCGGGCCCGCGTCGCGCTGACAGGCACCCCGGTCGAGAACAACCTCTCCGAACTCTGGGCGATCCTCGACTGGACCACCCCAGGCCTGCTCGGCCCGCTGGCCGCCTTCCGTGACCGGCACGCCCGCCGGGTCGAGGCCGGCGAGGACCCCGAAGCCGCCGAGCGCCTTGCCCGCCTGGTGCGCCCCTTCCTGCTGCGCCGCCACAAGTCCGACCCCGGCATCGCCCCCGAGCTGCCGGCCAAGACCGAGACCGACCGCGTGGTACCCCTGTCGACGGAGCAGGCCAGCCTGTACGAGGCCGTGGTGCGCGAGACCATGGACGCGATCCGAGCCAGCGAGGGCATCGCGCGGCGCGGACTCGTACTCAAACTCCTCACCGCGCTCAAGCAGATCTGCAACCACCCCGCCCAGTACCTGCGCCAGTCCGGCCCCCTGGACTCCGGCCGCTCCGGCAAGCTGGAACTGCTCGACGAACTGCTGGCCACCATCACCGCCGAGGGCGAGTCCGTCCTGGTCTTCACCCAGTACGTGGCGATGGCACGGCTCCTCGAACAACACCTGGCCGAACAGGACGTCGCGCCGCTCTTCCTGCACGGCGGCACGCCGGTGGCCCGCCGCGAGGAGATGGTCGCCGCTTTCCAGGCCGGCAAGGCACCCGTGTTCCTGCTGTCCCTCAAAGCCGCTGGGACCGGCCTCAACCTCACCCGTGCCACCCATGTCGTGCACTACGACCGCTGGTGGAACCCGGCCGTCGAGGACCAGGCCACCGACCGCGCCTACCGCATCGGCCAGGACCGTCCCGTCCAAGTGCACCGCCTGATCGCCGAGGGAACCGTGGAGGACAAGGTGGCAAGGCTCCTGGAGTCCAAACGGGCCCTGGCCGCGTCCGTCATCGGCGCCGGCGAGGCGGCCCTGACCGAACTCGGCGACGACGAACTCGCCGAACTCGTCGCCCTGGCCGGGCAGTCATGAGCCCGGCCGCGCGCCGCGCCCCCGCCCGCGGCAGGCGTGCCTTTGCCGCAACCTGGTGGGGCCAGGCATGGGTCGGCGCCCTGGAGGACTCCACCCTCGACGCCGGCCGCCTCTCCCGGGGCCGCACCTATGCCCGCCAGGGCATGGTCGGCGAGGTCACCGTCTCCCCCGGCACCGTCAAGGCCCCCGTCCAAGGCAGCCGCCCACGCCCGTATCGCACCACGGTCCGCGTCCCCACCCTCACCGGCGACCAGTGGGACACTCTCCTCGACACGATCGCCGCCCGCGCCGGGCACGCGGCCGCCCTGCTCGACGGCGAAATGCCCCAAGGCCTCGTCGACGACGCCCGCGCGGCCGGTGTCCCCCTGCTGCCCCTGGCCACCGAACTCGACCCCGACTGCTCCTGCCCCGACTGGGGCTACCCCTGCAAGCACGCCGCCGCCCTGTGCTACGCCATCGCCGCCAGCATCGACGCCGACCCCTTCGTCCTGTTCACCCTGCGCGGCCGTACAAAGGACCAGGTCTTCGCCGAACTACGACGCCGCCGCACCCCCCAGGCCGTGCCCGACAACGCACCCCCTGTCCAGACGGGCGTTCCCGCGGCCGCCGCGTACGCCCGCTGGAGCGCCGAGCGCCCCCCGCTGCCCGAACCGCCCCGCCACTCCCCGGGCCGCACCCTCACCCTCGCGGCGGACCCCCCACCGGCCGTCGGCCCGTCCGCCGACAGCCTGCGCCGCCTCGCCACCGACACCGCCACCCGCGCCGCGCGCCTCCTGGCCGGCGACCCCACCTCCCTGCACCTCACCCAGCACCACGACGCTCTCCGCCTGGCCGCCACCCACGCAGACCTCCACTGGTTCCACGACCTCCAGACCGGCACCGGACTGCGCCCGAACGAATTCGCCCGCCTCGTACGCGCCTGGCGCCACGGCGGCCCCGCCGGCGTCAGCACCGCCGAACAGCCCCACACCCCCGACCCCGCCGCCATGGCTGCCGCCCGCACCGCACTCGCCCGCACCCTCGCCGAGATCTACGGCGACGGCGGCGCCGCGCCCCGAGTGCGTATCTGGCGCAACCGGCTGACCGTCGAGGCAACCGGCCTCCAACTCCGCCTCGGTCCCGACACCTGCTGGCACCCGTACGAGCAGAACTACGACGAGTGGTGGCCCTGTGGCCCCGCCCACCCCGACCCGACCCCCGCCCTCACCAGCGTCTGGGACAAACGCCGGTCACCCAGGCCATGAAGCCAACACCGGCATTGAATAAGTCCAGCTATAATAAGCGCACCTATTCGTATTGAGGTGCGCTGTGAACAAACCCGCAGAGATGTTCGACCGCGACTTCGAGTGGGCCGAGCTGACCCGCTTCGCCACCCTGCCCGGGCCGCGCGCCACGCTCGGCGTGGTCTCCGGGCGGCGCCGCCAGGGCAAGACCTTCCTCCTCGACGGGGTCACTCGTGCCACCGGCGGCTTCATGTTCACCGCCACCGAAACCACCGAGACCGACGCCCTGCGCCAGTTCGGCGAGGCCCTCGCCCGCTACCGCGACCAGCCCACCCCGTTCCGCTTCACCCACTGGGACGAGGCCGTCACCGAGCTCATGCGCATCGCCGACCGGGGCGGACCCACCACCGCGGTCATCGACGAGTTCCCGTTCCTTGCCAAGGCCTCCCCCGCCCTCCCCTCGATCATCCAGCGCGCCCTCGACCCTGCCGCCCAGCACACCAACACCCCCGTACGACTCCTCCTGTGCGGCTCCGCCCTGTCCTTCATGGGCCGACTCCTCGCCGGCAACGCCCCGCTGCGCGGCCGGGCCGGCCTCGAACTCGTTGTCCCCACCCTGGACTTCCGCCTCGCCGCCGAGTTCTGGGAGATCATCGACCCCCGCACCGCCCTGCTCACCAACGCCATCGTCGGCGGCACCCCCGCCTACCGCCGTGAGTTCACCCAGGGCGACACCCCCAGCGGACCCGACGACTTCGACGCCTGGGTCACCCGCGCCGTCCTCAACCCCGCCCGCCCGCTCTTCCGCGAAGCCCGCTACCTGCTCGCCGAGGAACCCGAACTCCACGACACCGCGCTCTACCACTCGGTCATGGCCGCCATCGCCGCCGGAAACGCTTCGCGCGGCGGCATCGCCGACTACCTCGGACGCAAATCCACCGACCTCGCCCACCCGCTCAGCGTCCTCCAGGACGTCGGCATGATCACCCACGAAGCCGACGCCTTCCGCCGCAACCGCTCCGCCTATCGCATCGCCGAACCACTCCTCACCTTCTACCACGCGGTCATGCGGCCCGCCTGGGGCGACCTCGAGCGCCCTGGACGCGCCCCCGCCGTATGGCGCCGCGCCCAGTCCACCTTCCGCAGCAAGGTCGTCGGCCCGCACTTCGAACAGGTCTGCCGGGAATGGGCCCGCTGGCACGCGGCCCCCGCAACCCATGGCGGGCAAGCCACCCGGGTCGCGAGCGGTACCGTCAACGACCCCGCCGCAAAGACCAGCCACGAAGTCGACGTCGCGGTCCACGGCGAGACCGACAACGGCCGCGAAGCGCTGCTCTCCATCGGTGAAGCCAAATGGAACGACGTCATGGGGATGGGGCACCTGCAACGCCTCCAGCACATCCGCGCCCTCCTCATCGCGCGCGGCACCGCCATCGACGCCACCCGGTTGCAGTGCTACAGCGGCTCGGGCTTCACCGACGAACTACGCCACCTCGCCGAAAACGACCCCGGAATTCAGTTGATCGACCCGAACCGCTTGTACCACGGCGAGTAAGAGCCGATGCCCGCGTCTTTGAGGCCCTTGGTGAAGTGATGGCCGTATGTCGTGGCCGTCGGCATGATGCCCTTGCCCCGCTCGCGTGGTGCGAAGAACACATCCACCCCGCCCACCGTCACCGCGCCCCACTGCCGTGGCGTCGATCTCGGCTGCGAGGACGGGACAAAGGTAGGGCCAAGTTCTACGACCGCAGCAAAGGCCATGGAGGGCTGGAGACACGCGTGGTGCAGGTCCTCACCGTCCGCCGAGCTCGGCGGCGACTCCCGCAAGCCGCCCAGGTTGCAAAGATCGTCCGCCACCGGACCGGCACGAATACCCGCAAACGCAGCCGCGAGATGGTCTGCATCCTCACCGACCTGACCAGCCGCCAGGCCTCCCCCGAACGCCTCGCGAAGATCGTCCGCTCGCAGTGGACCATCGAGAACCGGCTCCACTTCGTCCGCGACACCACCTTCGCCGAGGACGCCTCCAAGGTCCGCACCGGCCACGGGCCGGACAACATGGCCGCGCTCCGCAGCTTCACGATCAGCCTGCTGCGAGCATCGGGCCACACGAACATCGCGGCCGGCCTCCGTGAGATGTCCTACGACTGTTTCCGCAGCCCGCTGGACCTCCTCGGCCTCGCCTGAGCTGCCCAGTCCAAGATCGAAGGACTTTGCAACAGCCCTGGTCTACGCCCACGTCCGACTCCGCCTCCGCCTCCGCGGCCAAGCCATCGACACCCTCAACAACGCCCTCAAACCGACCGGCAACGACCCTGACGCCCCACCCGCAGCCGTGCGCTGACGTTGCCGTCAAACACCCCAGAAATCGGGAGCGGCCACCATTCGTTGCTACTGACTTCGGTGTCGCGGGGTCGGTACGACACTCCACGGGGCGTGGTCCCGTCCCCGGGTTCTGACGGTGCGGGGCCGGAGGCCGTCGCGTCTGACGGCCCCCGGTTCGGGCGATCGGCTGCGAGTGGCGGTGAAGTCGCCGTTGCCGTGTGCGTCGCTGCTGCCCGTACGGGCAGCGGGGTCGTGCTGCTACTCGGCGTAGGTCTCGAACTCGGCGACCCGTGGTGTGCCGGTCGAGCCGGTGATCTTGAAGGTGATCTTGTTCAGTGAGGTCTGGGGGAAGGTGATGACGCCTGCCCCGCTGCCGGAAGTCAGGACGGCGCCGGTGTCGGCGTTGACGACCTGCCAGGATCCGATGGTGCCTTCGGAACCCGACGCCTCCCGGATGTTGATCCTGGACACGGAGGTGGCGGAGCCCCACTTGACCGAGACGGAACCGGTCGAGCCGGCCGGCGACCAGTAGGTGCTCATGTCACCGTCCCGCACATTGCCGTAGCTCGTCCCGTCGGCCTTGCTGGAGCCGTCGGAGCCGGCTCCGATGCTGAGGTTGGTCCCGCTGGGCTGGGTCGATGTCGCGGTGGCGGTCGGCGTCGAGGTGGGTGTCGAGGTAGCGGTCGGCGTCGCGGTGGGCGTCGAGGTAGCGGTGGGCGTCGGCGTCTGCGGCGAGCAGTTGCCGTCCGACACCTGCAGACCCGTGCCGGCGCCTGCCGTCCGGCTCACGACGTCGGGCACGCAACCGGCGTCGTCGAGGCTGTAGGAGTAGGGGATGCTGACCGAGGTGTTGGACTCCGGGTCGGGGCCGGCCGGGTTGTACTCGCTACTGGGGCTGGACCACGTCACGTTGTCGAAGATGTTGCCGCTGACCTGCCAGTAGCCGGCCGCGTCGGTGTAGAAGGTGCCCAGGACGTCCTTGGAGTCCTCGAAGTAGTTGTTGTCCACCTTGGCTCTGGCTCCGGCTCGGGAGTTGATGCCGGACTCGTTGAGGCTCACGTAGTGGTTGTTGTAGATGTGGGCCGTGCCGCCCCGCAGAAGCGGCGCACGGGAGTCGATGTTCTCGTACAGGTTGTGGTGGTACGTGATGAAGCTGTTCGTCAGGTCGCTCTCGCTGGATCCGACGAGGCCACCGCGGCCGGAGTTGCGCAGAGTGCTGTAGGACAGGGTCACATACTGGGTGTTGTCCTTCATGTCGAAGAGGCCGTCGTACCCCTCCGACTCCCCGCCCGACGCCTCCAGGGTCGTGTGATCGACCCAGACGTTGCGGACGTCGCTTTCCATGCCGATGGCGTCACCGCCGTTGGACGTGGGCGAGCCCGACTTCTTGACGTTCCGGACCGTCACGTTCTGGATGATGATGTTGCTTGCCTCGCGGATGTGGATGCCCAGCTGGTCGAAGACGGCGCCGCTGCCGACTCCGACGAGCGTGACGTTGCTGATCTGCTTGAGCTCGATCACATCGTCGGCCGTGTTGCAGCTGTCACCCGAGACCTTGCTGGTGTTGCCGTGGTTGATGGTCCCCTCGACCTCGATGGTGATCGGAGTGCTGCTGCTGGCCCGACCGCACAGCGCCGCGTGTATCTCCGTTCCCGTGGTGGCCCGCACGGTTTCCCCGCCCGCACCTCCGGTGGTCCCGCCGTTCTGGGTCGCGTAGCCGGTGGCGCTGCCGGTGGCCGCCGAAGCCTCGGGCATCGTCAGAACGGCGCCGGTCACGGCCGCCAGGCCCATCGCGGCCAGCGCCGCATACAGCCTCAGTGCGACTGGTCTTCTCATCCGCGTCTCCCCAATTCGTCGTTGAATTCCGGGTCTTGCCGCTTCAGGCCGTAGTCGCCCCGGGGGACGCCGAGGTTGCCGACCCGTCGCAGGCAATTTCGCCGGTCTGCTCCGAACAGCGCCGGAGACTCTGCCCAAGGACCCCTCTCCCCCCGAACCGCCGCTCACTGTCAGTGGCGCCCCGTAGCGTTCGCGTCATGAACCAGGGGCGGGGGCAAACGACAGACGACGACGGTTCGCACCGCGGGAACCGCGGTGCGGCGCGCTGGGGTCGGGAGCGGGTACGCGCGGCGCTCGGGCTGGCGGTGTGGGAGATCGAACTCGCGGCCGCGGCAGGCTTGTTGGAGCGCGACGATGACCGCCGGTTCGACCCGGAGGAGGTGGCGAGGGCGGCAGCGGACCTGGACGCGTTCCGGGCGCGCCTGGCGTGCGAGCACCGGTTGAACGCGTCGGAGGCGGCCCGTCGCCTGGGCATCTCGGCCGCACGGTGGCGCCGGGTCGTGGCGCAGACGGGACTTGCGCCGGTGGCCGAGGAGCAGGTGCGCAAGTACGGCAGGGTGCTGACCGTGCGCTACTACCGGGCGGCCGATGTCGACGGCCTCGCCGACCATGTCACCGCAGACCGGGTGCTTCGGGAGGTCGTGACCGCGGTGGGCCGCGCG
Organism: Streptomyces sp. NPDC002896; assembly: GCF_040295225.1. Lineage (NCBI taxonomy): Bacteria > Bacillati > Actinomycetota > Actinomycetes > Kitasatosporales > Streptomycetaceae > Streptomyces > Streptomyces sp. NPDC002896. Next base: position 126,406 of record NZ_JBEOVA010000006.1, read on the forward strand.
GAGGCGGCCCGCAAGGCGGCCGTCACGCGCGCAAGGAACAAGGAGCGCGCCGAGCAGGCCCGCCACGAACTGGCTGCCGTGCGCGAGCAGACCGCACACGGCTCGCCCGTCGCCCTGGTGCGCTACGCCGCCGCGCTGGCGGCGCACCTGCCGCAGAGCCCAGAATTTCTGCGGAGGTTCACCGCGGACGAGGCGGTCGGCGCCCTGGCGGCCGTGGTAGAGGAATGTCGGCTGCGCCTCGAGGAGCGCTCGGCACTGCTCGATGGGGTGCTGCCGCAGGCTCGCGAGGCGTGCGCCGAACTCGCCTGGCCTCCTCAGATCGAGCGGCGCAGCGGCGTCGACGGGGTCGTGTTCGTGGGCCGGATCGACATGGTCGGCGGCTGCATGGCGCGGGCCGAGCTGGAGGAGTTGCTTGCCGCGCCCCCGGCGTGGCTGGCTCAGGCCCGTGCGGCAGCAGCGGCCGCAGAGGCGGCGGATGCGGCGCACCGGGCCCGGACCGCGGAGGAGCGTGCCGTGCTCGCGTCGGCCCAGGAAGCGACACGCCTCACCGACGAGGCGGTCGCCGAGCTGTTCGGCCTCCCGGTCGACGTCGCCGCCGCCCTGCGCCCGCGCCGCAGGGAGCGGTGGTGGCACCCCCAGCACGTGAGCAACCTCCTCGCCGCACCACCACCCTGGCTGCGAAGCGAGGAGGCTGCCCGCGCCGAAGTCGCGCGGCGCGCGGCGCGGTCCGTACGAGCCCGGCAGGCGCGCGCGAACCGGCGGGCGAGCTGGCGCAGGACATGGGCCGAGCAGCTCGGCGTGCCGCTGGAACAGGTGCCGGAGAACTGCGGCAGACCGACCGCCAAGGCGGTGCGGGCGGCCCGTGCCAATCCGCCGAGCTGGGCCCGGCTGTGACCAGCCGGGGCACCGCGTCAGCCTGCGCGGCGCCGCAGGAGGCGAGTTCCAGCAGGTCGCCGATTTCTACGTGAAGTCCGGACTGCTCACCAGAAGGTCGACGCTTCCAAGAGCGTGGTCGAAGTTCTGCCTACTCACCGGCAAGCCACTCTGCCTGCCCGCCACCCGCAGCACGACCACGCACCGCGTCGAGGTACGCGACGGCGACGTGTACCTCTACCCCACCGTGACGGCGGACGCCCCGTGATCGAAACGCCCGTATCCATAGTGATCGTCGGCGGCGGGCTCGCCGGCTTCAGCGCCGCACGCTCCCTCAGGGATTCCGGCTACGACGGGCTCCTCACCCTCGTCGACCCCTCCCCCCTCCCCTACGACCGTCCCCCCTTGAGCAAAGGGTTTCTCCTGGGCGAAACGCAGGAGCAGGACCTGCTGCTCAGCCCGGCGCACTGGTACGACGACCACCATGTCCAGGTCGTCGCCGGAACAGTGGCGCGCCTCGACCGCCACACAGGGCGGGTCGTGCTCGCATCGGGCCGCGAGCTGCGTGCCGACCGTGTACTCCTGGCCACCGGAAGTCGCCCGCGAGTGCTCGACGTGCCAGGCGGAGACCTGCCGGGAATCCACCGCCTGCGCAGTCTCACCGACGCCCAGCGCCTCAGCCAGGACCTGGTACCGGGCCGCCACCTCGCAATCATCCGCGCCGGCCTCATCGGCGCCGAAGTCGCCTCCTCCGCCCGCCGCCTGGGCCTGGATGTCACACTGGTCGACCCCGTCCCCATCCCCCTCGTCCCCGCCCTCGGCCACGACCTCGCCGCACGCCTGCATCAACTGCACGAACAAGCAGGCGTGCGCACCATCACCGGCCATGTCGTCGGCATCACACGAACGGCACACCACCACACGATCGCCCTGTCCACCGGCCTTGCTCTGACCGCCGACAGCGTCCTCACCGCAGTCGGCGGCGTGCCCGAGACGGACCTCGCCCGGTCCGCAGGTGTGCACACCGACGGCGGGATCATCGTCAATGCCTGGCAGCAGACGTCGAACCCCGCCATCTACGCCGCAGGCGACTCGGCACGCCTGCGCAGTGCGGACGGCACACTGGCGCGGCGCACCGAGCCTGCCGGCCGCGAGCGGCCGAGCAGCCGGACCTCGGTGTGGCCCAGGCCTGGCAGTTCGGCACGGTAGCGGCCGGGGACGTCGAATGCGACGGACGGCGTGAGCGCACCGGAGAGGACGACATCACCGGCCGCGAGCGGGCGTCCGTGCCGGGCGCACTCGCGGGCCAGCCAGGTCACCGCCCGCACTGGGGAGCCGAACGCGGTGGCACCGATGCCGGAGGCCAGCGGGGTGCCGTCGCGGTCCAGGGACAGCGCCACCTCGGTCAAGTCCCGGCCGGTGAGCCCGTACGGAGTGGTGCCGAGGACCACGGCCGCCGCACCGGCGTTGTCGGCGGCCAGTTCGGCGAGGGCGGGGGTCGGTCGGCCTGAAGCGGCCGGCGCGATCCGAGAGTCGGTGATCTCCAGGGCCGGCAGCAGGAACGCGGTGGCCCGCAGCACGTCGATCACGGTGGTCGCCGGTCCGGGCAGGTCGTCGGTGAGGACGAACGCCACCGCTGCGGTGATACGGGGAGCGAGGAAGGCATCGCGGACCAGGGTGTCGGTGTCGGTGTGCACCATGTCGTCCAGCAGGGCGCCGAAGACGTGCCCGACTGGTCCTCCCGGAGCGGTGAGCCCATCGTGCCCGGTCGGACCGGTCGGACCGGTCCGCAGGGTGCGCCCGATGGAGCGGGCTCCGGCGTCCCGGCGTTCCGCGAGCAGCAGTGACTGCACCGCGTACCCCGCCTCCAGGTCGTCGGCGCCGATCAGCCCGGCGACCGAGGCGCAGGGGTGGCCGAGGCGTGCCGCGGCGGAGAGCTGGGCCGCGGCCTCGAGCACGCCGTCCGTGGCCGTCACCCGGGTCTGGTTCCTGATCTGCTGCATGCTGCTGCTCGTCTCGATCTCTTCGGACGGTGCCCCCGGCTCCGCGCCGGGGGCACCACTTGGGGGTCAGCGCGGGGTGCCGAGCCGTCCCCGGTGGAACAGGAGCGGCGCGCCCTCGGCGACCATGGCGCTGTGCACCGAGGCGATGACGACGGTGTGCGTGTGCACCTCGTACGTCGTTTCCACCTCGCACTCCAGCGCGGCCAGGGTGCCGTCCAGCAGCGGCACGCCCAGGGCGCCGGAGTGCCAGTCGACGCCGGTGAACTTGTCCGTGTCACGGCTCGCGAACCGCTGCGCCAGCGCCTCCTGTTCGGCCTGGAGGACGTTCAGCGCGAACCGCCCGGCCCTGGTCACCAGGCCGTGGGTGGTGCTCCCCCGGTTCAGACAGACCAACACGGTCGGCGGGTCCAGGGTGAGCGAGGTGAAGGCATTCACCGTCATACCGTGCGGTGCCGTGGTCACCGGGTCTTCCGTGGTGACCACGCAGACACCGGTGGCGAAGGCACCGGCCGCGTGGCGCAGGGCGGCGCCGTCCACCACGGGGTACTCGGTGGCCGTGGTGCCGGGTCGGCGAACGCTCCGGGTCATGGACGCGATCCCGCTCATACCAGTTCCTGCTGCGGCTTGCGGATGCCCATCTCGGCGAGCCGGGGCAGCACGGTCTTGGCGAAGTACGGCAGCTCGTCTGCGTAGTTGAAGAAGGCCAGAGTGAGCCCGGCGAAGCCCGCGTCGTGGAACTCCTTGATCCGCGCGGCGATCTGGTCCGGGGTACCGACCAGCGGTACCGAGCCGTGTCCGGCGGCGAAGCGCTTGCGGTAGGTGGTCAGCATCTCGGGGGTGAACGACTGGGCGTGCGCGCCCATCAGGTGCATGATGTTGTCCACCGCGTCCCAGTCGGCCTCCTCCTCGCCGTACCAGCGCAGGAAGTCCCGGGCCTCCTTCTCGGTCTCCCGGCACACCACATGGCTCATCGTGAACACGCCCATGTCCCGCTCGAACTCCTCCCTGGCCTGCCGCTTCATCTTGGAGACGATCTCCGCGCCGTCCTCAGGGCCGTCTACGACGGTGAAGCCGTAGTCGGCGTTACGGGCCGCGTAGCCCCGCCCCTGCCCCGAGGAGCCCGCGTTGAGCACCGGGAGCCGTCCGGCGACGGGCTTGGGCAGCGCTTCGGCGCCCTTGAGCTGGTAGAACTTCCCTTCGTGGTCGAAGGAGCCGTCCACCGTCCAGAGCTTCTCGATGACCTCCCACCACTCCTGGGCCTGGGCATAGCGGTCGTCGTGGCCGATGGGCAGCGAGGTGCCGAGCGCGTCGTACTCCGGCTTGTTCCAGCCGGCGACGATGTTGATGCCGGCCCGTCCGCCGCCGATGTGGTCGACGGTGGCGAGCTGCTTGGCCGTCACCACGGGGTGGTTGAAGGCTGTGTGCACGGTGGAGAACACGGTGATCCGCTCGGTCTTCGCGAGCAGTCCGGCCGCCCAGGCAACCGGTTCAAGCACGCCCTCGTGGAAGTTGGTGGTCCCCTTGTAGCCGATGAAACGGGCGATGGGCAGCAGGAAGTCGATTCCGACGGAGTCGGCGATCTGCGCCATACGGACGTTGTCCGCCCAGCTCGCCGACCAGCGTCCGGGCGCCTTGGTGACGGCCATGCCGCTGGAGCAGTTGGCGGAGAACAGACCGAGCTTGAAGCCGGTGTCCGTGAGGAGGGGGCGGTTCATGAGAGGAACTCCTTCGGGATCGAAAGGGCCAGGGAGGCGTGATCGAGGTGGTGGGTGCCGGACCGGCAGACGGCGACGAACTGGAGGGTGGCGGGCTTGCGGTCAGTCCTTGTTGTCCAGGGCGGCTACCGCCGGGGCCCAGCCGCCGAAGCGCCCTTCCGGAAGCACGGCCCGCAGTAGCGGGTAGAGAAGCCCAGTCAGGACCAGGGCGACGAGGAATCCGAGGTGGGTCACACCCGTCTTGGTGAGCGTGTAGGCGACGGTGGAGGCCGCCAACATGGCGAGGATCCCCGCCCAGTTGAAGTTCTCGACCCGGTCGGCGGGGGCCGGACGGCGGCGCCGCACCCAGAAGAAGTCGGTGATCACCAGGGTGCAGAGCGAGGTGGTGAGGATGCCGAGCACCCCGAGCCAGCTGTTGATCAGGTCGAGGATGTCGCCCTTGATGGCGAGCAGGCCGATCACATTGCCCGCGACCACCATCCAGAACCGCCCCGGGCTGCGCCGGGTGACGGCGTCGGACAGGTTGCTCAGCGCCAGCGACCCGGAATAGGTGTTGATCACCTGGGCCTTGGCCTGCGCCGCGTACATCACCACGAAGCCCAGCACCCCGGCCAGCACGATGAAGTAGCCGCCCACGTTGGAGTGGCTCATGAAGGCGAGCTTCTGCGCGGTGGTGTCGCCGGCCTGGGCGGCGGCCGCTCCGGCGTTCGCGGGGTCCTCGAGCCAGGCTGCGACGACCGAGTCACCGGCCATGAAGATCAGCGTTCCGATGATCACCACGACCAGGTTGACCACGATGGAACCGCCGATCGCCATGACCCCGACGTCCTTGCTGGTGCGGGCGTAGCGGCCGAAGTCGGCCCCGGTGAGCGCCAGCGCGCCGGCGATCCCGCCGATCGCGGCCAGCGCCGCCGTGACGTTGTCCGGGGAGGCGTGCTGCGGGGTGTAGCTCCAGATGTCGCCGAGGCCGACGGACGACTTGCTGATGGCTATCGCCGTGACCGCCAGGATGAGGACGACCGAGAGTACGGTCAGGACCGCGGAGGTGCGCTGCACCAGGTTCAGACCGAAGGTGGTCAGGACGATCCAGACCACGGTGAAAACGCCGTAGATGCAGATGGCGTTGAGGTCGGTGGGGCTCCAGCCGAACATCAGCAGCGTGCCGTAGTAGAGGAGCGCGTTCTCCAGGGCGAGGAAGCCCAGCACCATGAACGCGAAGACGACCGAGGCCAGGGCGGAGCCCCGGGCGCCCAGCCCGTAGAAGCGGCTGGTCACTGTGGAGGAGGTGCCGGCGACCTGGCAGACGTGCCCGATCGCCCAGCCGAGCCCGGCGCCGAAGACCGCGGCGATCACCCCGACGGCCAGGCCCCAGCGGGTGCCCGCGGTGTAGCTGACTCCCCCGCCGATGCCCAGGATGACCAGGGTGGTGCCGACGCCGGACGTGTTGAAGAGCAGCGACCAACCGCTCTTGCGCTGGTCGGCGGGGACCGGGACCAGCGCGTTGTCCTCGATGCGGGACCGTAGGTCTGGGGCGCGCCCGGCCGCGGGCCGGGCGGCCGGGGAACTGCTTGTGGACGGAACAGTTTCCTGCATGAACGGCTCCTGTCTTCCCGGACGCCCCGAGTCGGCACCGGGGGACGGACCGCCCGCTCCACCTCCGGCGGCGGGGACACGGCCGGAGTACCGGCGTCGTTGACGGCCGGGACAGGCGGACTGATGAATTGCCGGTCATCGTGGCAGCGCCGGACACACCGGACCAATGCCTATGGCGTACCGGGTATAGCCGGTTGGGCATAGCCCCTGAGCCGGGCGAGCCCGTCGGGCTCAGAGCTGGCGGGAGCGCTCAGGCATCTCTGCCGTGATCTCCTTGGCGACCGCCCGGAGCATCCCCACCAGCCGCAAGGCGCTCTCGCTCAGCCGCTGGTCGGCGCGCCAGGTGATCCCGATGCTCCGGGGCACCGAACCGAGCACGATCGGCAGGACGTCCAGCGCGTCGTCGCCGGCGGCGATGAGCGCGGGCAGGGGCGCCACCGCGTCGGTGGCGGTCAGGATGGCCCTGATGGTGAGGAGGGTGACGCACTCGATCAGGTTCTCCGGCGGCTCCAGGCCCCGCTCGGCGAACAGTTCGTCCAGCTCGTCCCTGAGCAGCGCGGGGCGGTTCGGCAGGATCCAGGGGTATCCGGTCAGCGCGTCCAGGGTCGGCATCGGCAGGTCGAGCGCCGGATGACCGCGGCGCACCACGATGCGGACCGGCTCGTCGTACAACCGCAGTTGCCGCAGCCCGGTGCTGGACTCCTCGGGGGCGAGTCGGCCCACCAGCAGGTCCACCTCGTTCCTGCGCAGTTGTTTAACCAGTTCGTCCGGTACGTCCTCGATCACCGTGACCATCGTCCTGGGGCGCTCCTCCTTGAGCCGGACCACCGCCCGGGGCAGCAGGTGGTAGGCGCCGGCCAGGTTGGTGCCGACCCGCACGGGCCGGTCGCCGACCCGCTGGATCTCCTCGATGTGCTCACCGACGGTGCGCAGGTTGCCCAGGATGGTGCGGGCGTGCTCGAGGACGAGTTCCCCGTAGACGGTGGGCTGTACGCCGCGCGGGCCCCGGTCGAAGAGCCGTACGCCCAGCACGTCCTCGGCCTCCCGCAGGCCCCGGGTGACCACGGGCTGGGTGACGTGCAGCGCCTGCGCGGCGCCCACCAACGAGCCCTGTTCCGCGATGGCGGAGACCAGGGTGAGGTGCCGGAGTTTGAACCGTCCGTCCAGCAGCCAGTCGATCCGTTTGCGCGGCGGGACCAGGGTCGGCGCAGGCGTCTTCTTCGGAGGGGTCATCCGGTTCACACACTTCCAGTTCGGTGCCGCACCGCCCGGAGAGAGCAACAGGCAGCGTGGACGCGGGCGCAGCGAAGATGGTGCCGGGCCGAGGCGGTGGCCGCGGCCGTCGGAGGAGGTCATACCGCCCCGGCGTGGCGGTATGACCAAGAGAACATAGCTGCAGCGGGATGGGCAATGGTCAGCCCGTACCGCCCTGTTCAAGGATGGACGCCATGACCTTCCTCTCCGCTGCCCCGCTGCCGGCCGATGTCCTGACCGCGTTCGCCGACGGATCGCTGCGGGTGATCGATTTGACCGCCCCGCTGTCCGCCGCGACCCCCGTCCTGCCGCTGCCGGACGGAATGGTCCCCATCCCGCGTTTCCGGCTGGAGCAACTCGCCCACTACGACATGCCGAACGAGATCTCCCTGCAGAACGGCATCCACACCGGCGAGCACGTCGGCACCCACTTCGACGCTCCGCTGCACTGGGAGACCGGACGGGACGGCGAGGACGTCGGGAGCGTCCCGGCCGGCAAGCTCGTGGCCCCCGCGGTGGTCATCGACAAGAGCGCCGAGTGCGCCGCGAACCCGGACTACCTGCTCACCGTCGAGGACATCGTGGACTGGCAGGCGAGCAACGGCCCGCTGCCGGACGGCGGCTGGCTGCTCTACCGCACCGGCTGGGACGCCCGCTCGCACGACCAGGACCTCTTCCTGAACGCCGACGCCGAAGGCCCGCATACCCCGGGCATCCATCCCGACTGCGCCCGCTGGCTGGCCGAAGAGGCACCCGTCACGGGCCTGGGCGTGGAGACCGTCGGCACCGACGCCGGGCAGGCCTTCCGCTTCGACCCGCCCTTCCCCGCCCACTCCCATCTGCTGGGACGCGGCAAGTACGGCGTCACCCAACTCCAGAACCTGGCCCAACTGCCGCCGGTCGGCGCCGTACTGATCGTCGCGCCGCTCAGGATCGTCGGCGGCTCCGGCAGCCCGGCCCGGGTGCTCGCCCTCGTCGGCGGCGGTCCCGACGCGGCCGCAAGCACCCCCGCTTCCCAGAACGGAGAGAACTGACCATGCTGGTACGCGAAGCCATCGGCCGCACACTCCACGACCTCGGCGTCCGCACCGTGTTCGGAGTGGTCGGCAGCGGCAACTTCCACTTCACCGACGCGCTGATACAGGCCGGCGCTCGCTTCGTCGCCGCACGCAACGAGGGCGGCGCCTCCGTGATGGCCGACGCCTACGCCCGGATGAGCGACGAGGTCGCCGTCCTCTCCCTGCACCAGGGCTGCGGGTACACCAACTCCCTCACCGGGATCGCCGAGGCCGCCAAGAGCCGTACCCCCCTGCTCGTGCTCACCGCGGAGGCCACCGAGCCGACGTCCAACTTCTTCATCGACCAGCAAGGCATCGCCCAGGGACTGGGCGCAGTCGCCCTGCGGGTGCGCTCCCCCCGCACCGCCCTCGACGACGTCACCCGGGCCTACGAGCTGTGCGCCCGGGAACGCCGCACCGTCGTACTCAACGTGCCCATCGACGTCCAGGACGAGCCCCTCCCCGAGGGCGCCCGAGCAGTGCCGCGGCCGGCCGTGGGCGACCCGCGCCCCGCCGCTGCCGACGTCGCCGAGTTCGCCCGGCTGCTGCGCTCCGCCCGCCGCCCGGTCTTCGTGGCGGGCCGCGGCGCCCGGACGTCCGGCGGCCGCGAGGCGCTGATCGCGCTGGCCGAGCGGTCCGGGGCGCTGCTGGCCACCTCGGCGGTGGCCCGGGGCCTCTTCCACGACCAGGAGTGGAGCATCGACGTCTCGGGCGGATTCTCCACACCGCTGGCCGCCGAACTCATCGCCGGCGCCGACCTGGTGGTGGGCTGGGGCTGCGCGCTCAACATGTGGACGATGCGGCACGGGCGGCTGATCGCCGACGACGCCACCGTGGTCCAGGTGGATCTGGAACGGGCCGCGATCGGCCGCGTCCGGCCGGTGGACCTCGGCCTGTGGGGCGGTGTCGCCGAGACGGCGGCCGACACGCTGGCCGCCGTCGGCGAGCAGCGGGCGACCGGCTATCGCACCCCGGACATCGCCGCCCGCATCGCCGCCGAAGGTTCCTGGAAGCAGGTCCCCTACCGGGACAAGTCCACCGAGCCCTCCGATCCCGGCACCGGGGCCATCGACCCGCGCACCCTCACCATCGAACTGGACCAGCTGCTGCCCGCCGAGCGGGTCGTCTCGGTGGACTCGGGCAACTTCCTCGGCTACCCCAGCATGTACCTGGACGTCCCCGACCACTACGGCTTCTGCTTCACCCAGGCGTTCCAGTCCGTGGGCCTCGGCCTGTCCACCGCGATCGGTGCCGCACTCGCCCAGCCCGGCCGACTGCCGGTCGCGGCCTGTGGCGACGGCGGTTTCATGATGGGCATATCGGAGCTGGAGACCGTGGTCCGCCTGGGTCTGCCGCTGTTGATGGTGGTCTACAACGACTCCATGTACGGCGCCGAGGTCCACCACTTCGGCCCCGAGTCCCCCGGCCTGTCCACGGTCACCTTCCCCGACACCGACATCGCCGCCATCGCCCGTGGATACGGCTGCGAGGCCCTCACCGTCCGCACTCCCGACGATCTCGGTCCGCTCAAGTCCTGGCTGGAGAACCCGGAACGGCGCCCGCTGGTCATCGACGCCAAGACGTCCTCCACCGAGGGGTCCTGGTGGCTGAGGGAGGCGTTCGGCCACTGACGTTGGCAAGCTGACGCGAAGCGCCGGGAACAGCGGGATGGCTCCCGCTGCTCCCAAGCTGTCGCCGCCACGCCGAAGCCACGGACCGGCTCTTCGCCGGTCCGTGGCTTCGGCGCGCCCGCAGGGGCGTCGCCGCTGAAGCGTCCAGCTATACCCGAGGCGCTATACCGGCGGCGAGGAATGCATTGGTCCGGCATGACACTGCGCCCCCAGAGTGGACGTCATGACGGCAGACACAGGGCGGTGGATCCGCAACTTCGTCGATGGGCGTTTCATCGAGCCCGACGAGAACCACAGCTTCGACAACATCGACCCGGCCACCGGGCTGGTGCACGCCAGCGTCCACGAAGCAGACGCCACGCTCGTGGACCGTGCCATGACGGCGGCCCGGCGCGCGCTGGGCCCTTGGTCGGCCACCCCGGTACGGGAGCGCACCGCGGTCCTGCGCCGCGCGGCCGACCTGGTCGAGGAGCGCTTCGAGGAGTTCGTCTCCGCGGAGAGCGCCGACACCGGCAAGCCCGTCAGCCTCGCCCGCGAACTCGATGTGGCACGGGCGATCGCCAACTTCCGCACCTTCGCCGACGTGGTCGCCGCCGCCGGCCAGGAGTCGTTCCTCACCGACCTGCCCGGCGGGCACCACGCCCTGAACTACGCGGTCCGCAAGCCCCTCGGCGTCGTGGCGGTCATCGTTCCCTGGAACCTGCCGCTCCTCCTGCTGACCTGGAAGGTCGCGCCGGCCCTCGCCTGCGGCAACGCCGTGGTCGTCAAGCCCAGCGAGGAGACCCCGGGCACGGCCACCCTGCTCGCCGAGGTACTGGCGGACGCGGGCCTGCCGGCGGGCCTCTACAACGTCGTCCACGGCTTCGGCGGCGGCTCGGCGGGCGAACACCTGACGACGCATCCGGGCATCGACGGAGTCACCTTCACGGGTTCGTCGGCCACCGGCGCCCATGTGATGCGGACGGTCGCCCCACGGGTCAGGCCGGTCTCCTTCGAACTCGGCGGCAAGAACGCCGCGATCGTCTTCGACGACGCCGACCTGGAGGAGACGCTCACCGGGCTCACCCGGTCCGTGTTCGCCAACACCGGCCAGGTCTGCCTGTGCACCGAGCGGGTCTACGTCCAGCGGTCGGTGTTCGCGGACATCGCAGACGGGCTGGTCGAGCGTGCCCACACGCTGCGGCTGGGCAGCCCACTGGACGAGGCCACCACCACCGGGCCGCTGATCTCGCAGAAGCACCGCGAGAAGGTACGCGGCTACTTCGAGCTGGCCGAACGTTCCGGGGCCAAGATCCTCACCGGCGGCGGTGTCCCCGACATGGGAGCCGAGCTGGCCGGCGGGTCGTGGATCGAACCGACCCTGTGGACGGGGCTGACCAACAAGGACCGCGTGGTGCGCGAGGAGATCTTCGGCCCGGTCGCCGCGCTGATCCCCTTCGACACCGAGGAGGAGGCCATCGCCCTCGCCAACGACACCGACTACGGCCTTGCCGCCTCTGTCTGGACCCGTGACCTGCGGCGCGGGCACCGCGTAGCGCAGGCGATGAACGTGGGCATGGCCTGGGTCAACACCTGGTTCCTGCGTGACCTGCGCTCCCCCTTCGGCGGCGTCGGGCTCTCCGGCATCGGCCGGGAAGGCGGCGAGTCGTCCCTGCACTTCTACACCGAGCCGACGAACGTGTGCGTCCACCTGTGACCGCACTCCCCACCCCGGCGCGCGCCACGGGCGCAGCACCCGTCACCGAAAGGAGCGTCCCGTGATCACACCGGAGACGACACACGTACTGGCCCAGCGGCTCGACGAGGCACAGACCACGCGGACCGACATCCCCAGCCTCGCCGACACGCACGAGTTCGACATCGACGACGCCTACGCGATCCAGGCAGCCCTGCTCGCCCGGCGCGAGGCACGCGGTGAGCGCGTCATGGGCGTCAAGCTCGGCTTCACCAGCAAGGCCAAGATGGCGCAGATGGGCGTCTCCGACGTCATCGTCGGACGGCTCACGGACGCGATGGCCGTCACCGACGGCGCCGAAGTCGACCTGTCCCGTTTCATCCACCCCAAGGTCGAGCCCGAGGTCGCCTACCGGCTCGCCCGCGACGTCGACCTGGCCGACCCGGCCACGGACATCGAGGCCTGCGTCGACGCGGTCGCCCCCGCGCTGGAGATCATCGACTCCCGCTACCGTGACTTCCGGTTCACTTACGAGGACGTCGTCGCGGACAACACCTCCGCCGCCGGATACGCGGTCGGCCCCTGGCGTCCGATGACGGGCGTCGGCGATCTCGACGTGCGGCTGGTCAGCGGGGCGGAGGAGGCCGTCGGCTCGACCTCGGCCATCCTCGATGACCCGCGTAACGCCCTGCACGCCCTGCTGGACATGTGCCGACGCCGCGGCATCCCGCTGCGCGCCGGGCAGGTTGTGCTGGCCGGCGCGGCCACGGCGGCGCTGCCGCTCGCGCCGGGCGTCACCACCGCCCACGTGGCGGGCCTCGGCTCCGTCAGCGTGCGGGGGGTGCGGGCATGAGCGGCGCACGCGTCATCGCGGGCAAGGCCACACCGCGGGGCCGCTTCCCTCACGTCAAGGTCGCCGGCGACTTCGTCTTCGTCTCCGGTACGAGTTCCCGCCGCCCCGACAACACCTTCGTCGGCGCCGACGTGGACGAGGTGGGCACCACCGACCTCGACGTCCGGGCGCAGACCCGCGCGGTGATCGAGAACATCCGGGACATCCTCGCGGAAGTCGGCGCCGACCTGTCCGACGTCGTGCAGATCACCACCTACCTGGTCTCCATGAACGACTTCGGCGGATACAACGAGGTCTACGGCGAGTTCTTCGACGAGGGCGGCCCCACCCGCACCACCGTGGCCGTGCACCAACTGCCGCACCCCCATCTCCTCATCGAGATCCAGGCCATGGCCCATCTGCCGCGCACCGCGCACCACGGATAGCTCCCTACCCACCGACAGCGACAGGCGACACGGAGGAGACGTCATGACCGACATCCCCGAGACCATCGACTTCCAGGGCTGGATCACCGAGCACGAGCACCTGCTCAAGCCGCCGGTGAACAACAAGACCATGTCCCTGGGCGAGGACTTCATCGTCCAGATCGTCGGCGGCCCCAATCAGCGCACCGACTACCACCTCGACCCGTACGAGGAGTGGTTCTACCAGGTCAAGGGCGACATGCACGTCAACCTCATGACCGAAGACGGACCCCGCACCGTACACATCAAGGAAGGCCACGCCTGGCTGCTCCCGGGCAACACTCCGCACTCGCCGCAGCGGCCCGACCCCGACTCCATCGGGCTGGTCATCGAACGGGTCCGCGAGGAGGGCACGCTGGAGAAGTTCCTCTGGTACTGCCAGGAGTGCTCCGCCCTGATCCATGAAGCGGAACTCCAGGTCCGCGACATCGTGGCGGACCTGCCGCCGGTCTTCCAGGCCTTCTACGACAACGAACAGGCCCGCGTCTGCCCCAAGTGCGGTGCCTTGCACCCCGGGAAGGGCTGATCCGTGGACCGAGTGATCGACGTCCATACCCACTACGTGCCCCGCGGGTGGCCGGACCTGACAGCCGAGGCCGGCCCCGACGCTCCGTGGCTGCGGATCGAGTCGGAGTCCGAAGCCGTGATCATGATGGGTTCGAAGGAGTTCCGGCGCATCCAGGCCGACTGCTGGGACGCCGAGACGCGGCTGCGCGACATGGACGCCGACGGGGTGGCGATGCAGGTGGTCTCGCCGACCCCGGCGTTCTTCACCTACCAGGCCGGCGGCCCGCAGGCGGCGAGGGTCGCGCGGATCTTCAACGACCTGGCCCTGGAGATCACTGCGCCGGCAGCCGACCGGCTCATCCCGTTCTGCCAAGTGCCGCTGCAGGACCCGGACGCCGCCTGCCACGAACTGGAGCGCTGCATCGCGGCCGGACACCGCGGCGTCGAGATCGGCAACCACATCGGCGACCTCGACCTGGACAGCGAGGGCGTCGTCACCTTCCTCCAGCACTGCGCCGCACTGGACGTCCCGGTGTTCGTGCACCCCTGGGACATGGCCGACTCGCCGCGGCTGGACCGGTGGATGGCCCAGTGGCTGACCGGCATGCCGGCCGAGACGCACCTGTCGATCCTGGCTCTGATCCTGGGCGGGGTCTTCGACCGCGTCGACGAGAGCCTGAAGATCTGCTTCGCGCACGGCGGTGGCTCGTTCGCCTTCTGGCTGGGCCGGTTGGAGAACGCCTGGCACCGGCGCAACGACGTCGTCGGCACCTCCGAGCACCCGCCCTCGCACTACCTGGGCCGCTTCTACGTCGACTCGGTCGTCTTCGACGACCGGGCCCTGCGGCTGCTGGTGGACACGGTAGGCGCGGAACGAGTGATGGTGGGCAGCGACTACCCCTATCCGCTGGGCGAGCGCCCCGTGGGCGAGGTGGTGCGCAAGAGCCCGCACCTGGACGACGACGTCCGGCACCTGATCGCCCGCGGAAACGCCGAACGCTACCTGGGGCTCCAGTAACGCGACTGTGTCCGTGACGCCGAGGCCGCAGCACTTATGGGCTGCGGCCTCGGCGTTTGTCGTGGCTGCGGGCCGAGCCGACACCCTCCGGCCTCGGGCGCGGCGACGATCGCGTCACCAAGTGGCCGAATCAGCGACCGGGCACCCGGTATCCGGGTCCTGGACTTCCCCGGCCTCCTGAACATCGACGACCCTGCCGCCCTGGACCTTACGCGGCTGTGGGCGCCGCGCGGGCGGGACTTCCTCCGCGTGCCCATCGGCGTGAACGACCGACACGTGCCGGTACTGCTGGACCTGAACGAGTCCTCCGAGCTGGGCATGGGTCCACACGGCCTACAAGGGCGGCGCCACGTTCGCGCCGTTCGCCGAGCTGCCGCACGTGGCCGGTGTGATCACGAACCTGGAGAACCAGTCCGGGCTAGTCGAGCGCGTCCACACCAGCCTCGCGGGCAACGTCAAGCGATGACAACAGGTGCTGAAGGGCGCCGGGAACGTCGCCGACATCGGCCACTACGCGGCCCTGCGCGCCACCAAGCCGAACCTGGAGCCGCTACCTCACCTGTTCGCGGTCATAGGCGAGTTCGGTGACCTGCTCACCACCAAGCCTGACTTCATCGACCTGTTCCTCTCCATCGGCCGCATCGGCCGCTCCATCGGGGTCCATCTGCTGCTATTCAGCCAGCTATCTCCACTGGCTCGTTCTGGTCCACGGGGCATCCTCTGAGGCTGCCCCGTGGGCTATGCCCCTGACGCCGACTCCGCTCACGCCGGCAAGGCGCAGCCCCGAGTCTCCTGCAGCGAGAAGACCGCCGCCAGCGTCAGCGCGGCGGTGGCCATCAGGAAGAAGGCCGGCGAGAGCGGGTTCCCTGTCCGGTCGATCAGCCAGAGGGCGATGTACGGGGCAGTGCCGCCCACGGCCATGCCGGCCAGGTTGTAGCCCAGTGCGGTGCCGCTGTAGCGGACGCGTGCGCTGAACATCTCGGCGAAGGCGGTGAACGCCACGGCCGCCAGCGCGGCTTCCATGACGCCCAGCAGGATCTGAGCCACGTAAGGGAGGACTCCTCCAGCGTCCAGCAGCATGAACAAGGGATAGGAGAGCGTCAGATAGCCGATCGCACCGGCTGCCAGCACCGGCTTACGGCCCACCGTGTCGGCCAGCAACCCGAACAGCGGGATCACAGCGCATGCCACGAGGAGAGTGGCGACTGTCGACCAGAAGGCGTTGTCCGCCGACAGACCGATGGTCTTCTGCAGGTGGATGGGAATGTAGACGAACGAGATGTAGTAGCCGGAGAAGGTCGCCGTGGACAGCCCGATGGCCGTGAGCAGCGGCAGCGGGTAGCGCTGCACGACCTCCCTGATGGGTGCCTCCGCGACTTCCCCGCGGTCGGCGATCCGGTTGAACTGGTCTGTGTCCTCCAGCTTCGTGCGGATGTAGATCCCGACCAGGCCGAGCGGTAGCGCGAGGAGGAAGGGCACACGCCAACCCCAGGAGTGCATCTGGCCGGTGGTGAGGGTGTGCGTGAGCAGCGCGACCGTCAGCGAGGCGAGCAGGGCGCCCGCGTGTGAGCCGAGCAGGGCGAAGCTGGTCAGCAGGCCTCGGCGGTGGTCGGGCGCGGCCTCGACCAGGTACGAGCCGGCGCCGGCCATCTCGCCGCCCGCCGCGATGCCCTGGGCGCACCTGGCCAGGACGAGCATGGCTGTGGCGCCGGTGCCGATGGCCGCGTAGGTGGGCAGCACGCCTATGGCGAAGCTGGCCACCGCCATCATGATCACCGTGGCGGCGAGCACCTTCTTGCGACCGATACGGTCGCCGAAGTGACCGAAGATCATGCCGCCCGCGGGCCGGAGGACGAACGCGGCTGCGAAGGTGGCGAGCGTCGCCAGCAGGGCCGAGGTCGGGTCGTCGCCGGAGAAGAACACCGTGGCCGTGATCGTGGCCAGGTAGCCGTAGGCGCTGAAGTCGTAGTACTCGACGAGCGATCCGATCGCGGAGGCGATCACGATGCGGGGGTCGGTGCGGGTGGGGGCGACGTCAGCAGGAGTAGACGTGCCGTCCGGAGTCGGCTCGGCCGTGTCCGCGGTGCTTGGTACATCCATGGAGATCTCCCTGTGGCGATCGTGCTGATCGGTGCACTCGTCCGGCTCGCGCGGAGGCGTGCCTGAGGGTCCCGGCCGGGCCTCCCGTGCCCGGCCGGTGTGTTCGGGCGCGGTCAGCGCCTGCCGAGAGTGGCGGCCAGGTGGTTGCCCGTGATCCAGCCGAAGCCGAGGGCTGTCAGCAGGCCGTTGCCGGACATGTAGCCCTCCGAGGTGGGGCCCGAGATGCCGGCTGCTGAGCCGCCGCCCGCGTACAGGCCGGGGATCGGGTGGCCGGAGTGGTGCTGGACGCGGCCGAGGGTGTCTACGAGAAGGCCGCCCTGAGTGGTGAGGACGCCGCGGGTGGCCCAGCCCGCGTACAGCGGGAAGTGGAGCGGGCCGTGGTCGGTGCCGGACGGGTTATCCACTACCGAGACCGATCGGAAGCCGGCCAGCGTCTCGGCGAGGCGGGAATCTGGGAGGCCGGTGGCGGTGGCCAGGGCGCCCAGGGTTTCGTGACGGCGGAAGGCCCCGGCAGCGGCGGACTCGCGCATCAACTCGGAGTGCATCGCGGCCTTGTGGGCGCGTTCGTCCCAGATGAGCAGGGCACGGCCGCCGGGCTGCTCGGCGATGATGCGACCCAGCTTGGAGTAGCCCTGTGCTTTCTCGTCGACGAACCGCCGGCCGTCGGTGCCGACCAGTAGTGCGCCCAGGAACGGCAGCACCGGGTTGAGCCGGGTGCCGTGGCCGGGGACCACCAGGCCGTGCCCGAGGAAGCCGCCCATGTTGCGGGTGGCGGCGCCCAGTTCGAGGCCCCAGCGGATGGCGTCGCCCGTGCTGGTGCTGACGCCGCCGTAGAAGGCGCCGGCCGCGTCGGGGCAGAACTCCGCCATCATGTTCGGGTTCGCCGCGAAGCCGTCGGCGGCCAGTACCACCGCTCGGGCACCGGCGCGGCGCGGCTCCCCGCCGTCGAGCACCTCCACCCCGGTCACGGAGCCGTCCTCGGCGGTCAGCAGCCCGGTGCCCGGCGCGTTGTCGACGAAGACGATGTTGTCGCGGGCCTCGACGGCGCGCCGCAGCGTGGCGATCAGCCGTGCTCCCCCGGCACGGCCCGTGTCTGTGTGCAGCCGGGGCACGCTCTGGCCTGATCGGGCCATGTCCACGCCCAGTTCGACCGGGTGGCCCAGCTCGTCGGCCAGCCACTCCACGTAGTGGGGTGCCACCCGGCACAGGGCGGTGACGATCGGCTCGGCGTCCGGGTCGCCGTTGACGGCGAGGATGTCACGGGCGTGCTGCTCGGGTGAGTCGGAGATGCCGGCGGCCCGTTGGTAGCGGGTGCCCCCGGCGGCCAGACTGCCGCTGGAGAATTGGGAGTTGCAGCCCTCTTTGGTGCTCTTCTCGAACACGGCGACGAGGAGGTCGGGGTTGCGGGCGGCGCGCAGGGCGGCGACAAGGCCGCACGCCCCGCCGCCGACCACCGCGACGTCCACCTCGTAGTCGGCGTCAGACGTCATGTCCGGCTCCCGATGAGGCTTCTGTTCCGGCTCCGGCTCCTGGCCCGAAGTAGAACTCCCGGGCCGCCTTGATCAGCGCCGCGTCCGGCCGCGAGAAGTACAGGCCGGTCCGGGCCGGGTGCAGCCCGGTGCGGCGCCAGGCCTCGGCGCGGACCTCGGCAAGCGCCAGGCCAGTGCCCAGCGAGTCGATGACCGGGACGTCGTCGACTCGCGACACGCCCTGGTCGGCGAGGAAGACATTGAGCGGCCCCTCCCCCGGCACGATCACCTCGGCGCCCTGCGCGATCGCTTTCCTGGCCGCCGTCCGGAACGCCTCGAGCAGCGGCCCCGGGTCGGCGTACGCGGCCATCACGTCGGTGAACTCCCGCTCCACCTGGACGATCGGGCCGACGAGCCGGTCGAATCCGTACGTCGCCATGTTCCGCCGCAGTTGCGGCTCGAGTTCCGCGATGAAGTTGACGATGCCGATGCGGCTGCCCAGCGTGGCCGCGTACGCAACCGAGGCGTTGCCGAAGGCGACGACCGGGATGTCGACGAGGGTGCGGATCTCCTCGAAGCCGGTGTCGGGGATGGTGGCGATGAAGAAGGCGTCGTAGCCCTGCTCCTCGGCGGTCAGGGCGGCCCTGACGAATTGCTCTTTGTGCAGGTTGGTGAGGTAGAGGTGCCTGATGTGGGTGCCCGGATAGGCGCTCGGGTAGGTGCCCGGTGCCATGCCGTGCAGCTCCACGGTGGTGCCCGGCCGGGCGACGGCCTGCAGGTGGCGGGCGAGCGCGTCCCGATAGTGCGGGACGTCGTCCAGGACGGTGAAGCTCTGGTGCCAGATCCGCATGTCCGCTCCTCAGCTCCTCACCGAACTCGCCGTCGCGGCGAGGCCGCCGGCGATGCGGCCGAAGACCGCGCCGCGCAGCACCGAGGTCGAGCCGGTGTAGTTGGTGTAGTACATGCCGGTCAGCTCTCCGGCCGCGTACAGGCCGGGGATCGGGTTGCCGTCGAGGTCCAGTACCTCGGCCCGCTCGTTGGTCTTCAGGCCGCCGAAGGTGAAGACGTTCGAGGCGATGATCGGGTACGCGTGGTAGGGGGCGGCGTCGATTGGCCGGGCCCAGTTGGACTTGGGCGGGGCGAGCCCGTCGGTGGCCAGCCCGTCCGTCGCCAGCGGCCGGAACTCGCCGCCGGGGCACGCCTTGTTGTACTCGGCGATGGTGTCGGCCAGCGCCCGCGCGGGGATCTCCAGCTTGGCCGCCAGCTCCTCCAGGGTCGCCGCGGTGATGGCGGGCTGGTCGCTGCGCACGGCCGCGGCCAGCCCTGGTACGTCCGCGCTGCGGGCGTCGAAGACCGCGTAGGCGATGCCGTCGGTCTGGGCGTGGATGCGCCGGGCGACCCGCTCGTACCAGGCGTCGACGGGCCCGGGCGCCTCATCCGTGAACCGGCAGCCCTCCTTGTTGACCAATATGCCGTATGGGAAAGAAAAGACGGCCGCCTCGGCGACGCCGGAGCGCGGGTCGACCGGCTCGGCGTGGAAGAGGCTGAAGTCGCCGGCGGTGGCCGCCCCGACGGCCAGGCCCATCAGCAGGCCGTCGCCCTTGTTGTAGTGGCCGCCGCGGGCGACCGGGCGCGTGTGCCGGCCGCTGCGGCCGTGGTAACGCGCCATCAGCTCGGCGTTTCCCTCGTAACCGCCGCAGGCGAGCACGACCCGGCCGCGCAGCTCCCGCACGGTACCGCCGGAGGCCGCCCGTACGCCGGTGACCGTGCCGTCGGCGTCCTGCACGAGCGAACGCGCGGTGGTCTCGTACGAGAACGTCACCCCGGCCGCCTCCGCGGCTGCGGTGAGCGCCTCCACCAGGGCCAGACCGCCGCCGACCGGCATGAGCCGGGTGGTGGAGGTGGTCAGAAACGGGGTCGGCAGGGACTCGAACCGCACCCCGTGGGTGGCGATCCAGCGCAGCGTCGGGCCCGCGGACTCGGCCAGCTCACCGACGACCTCCGGGCTCGCGGTGCTCAGCGACTTCAGCGGCGCAGACCAGGAGGCGGGCGCGCGTAGCGACTCCACCATCAGGGATGGGTCCGGGTAGCCCGTGAAGTCGCCGAGCAGCCGCTCCTCGAAGTCGTCGGAGACCTCGTCCAGCGACTTCATGCGCAGGAACGCCTCGGTGTGGCGGGTGTTGCCGCCCGCGTCGTGGCGCGGAGCCCGCTCCACCACGGCGACCCGGGCTCCGGCCTCGGCGGCGGCGAGCGCGGCGGTCAGTCCGGCGACGCCGGAGCCGACGACAACGACGTCGCACTCGGTCTCGGGCGCGGTCATGCGGTCCTCCGGCTCAGCTCGGCGATGGTCTCGTCGGCCGTACGCACGGCCGCGAACATCGGCAGGATTCGGGTCATCGCGATGTCATGCAGTTCGGGGTCGAATGAGGCGCACATGTCCTCGACGACGGTCACCTGCAGTCCGCTGTCCACGGCGTACCGGGCGGTCGACTCGACCACCAGGTTGGTGGCGACGCCGCCCAGCACGACATGGCGTACTCCGGCGCCGAGCAGCATCTGCAGCAGCGGGGTGCCGTTGAAGGCGCCCACCCCGCCCTTGTCCAAAACCGGCTCCGCGGGCAGCGGAGCCAGCGGGCTCACGATCTGGGCGCCCGGCGCGGTGGCCAGCATGGCGCGCTCGCGCGGGTAGGCGTCGAAGCGCGCGGAGCGGTTGGTCCGCAGTTCGTAGGAGGGGTCGAAGGCGAGCCGGACGTGCACCACGTAGGCGTCGGCGTCGCGGGCGGCGGTCAGCACCTTCTCGGCGGTGGCCAGCACGCCGCGCTCGGCGACCTGTTCGGCGAGGGCGGGCATCCGCAGGTGCTCGCCCTGCTCGCACAGGGCGACCTGGTAGTCCAGCATCAGCAGGGCCGTGCGGCCCGGCGGGGTCTCGGTCATCTCGGGACTCTTTTCGTTTCGTGCGGAGTACGGCGAGTACGGGTCACCACGCGGACCAGCCGCCGTCGACGTAGACGATCTGGCCCGTCATGTAGCGGCCGGCATCGGAGGCGAGCAGCAGGAGCGGGCCGTCGAGGTCCTCGCCGGGTACGCCGAGCCGGCCGAGCATGGTGCGCTCCGAGAACCAGGCCAGCCGTTCGGGGTCGTCGCCCAGGGCGGCGGTCATCTCGGTGGGGTAGAACACGGCCGGGGCCAGGCAGTTGACCCGTACTCCCTGTCGGCCGAGCTCGGCGGCCATGGAGCGGGTGAGGTTGCCGATGCCTGCCTTCGAGGCGTAGTACGCGGACTCGGGCACGGGCCCGACCCGCTCGGCGTACACCGTTGAGAAGTTGACGATCGTGCCATGCTTCCGCTCGGCCATCAGCCGGCCCGCTGCCCGGTTGAGCAGCCAGGTTCCGGTGAGGTTGACGTCGAGCACGCGCCGCCACTCGTCGAGGGAGGTCTCGAAGACTTCCTTGCGGAGCATCACTCCGGCGGCGTTGACCAGGATGTCGAGGCGCCCGTCGGGGTCGGCGGCGTGCGCGACCAGGGTCTCCACCTGATCCTCGCGGGTGACGTCCACGCGCAGCGCGCGGGCCTTCGCTCCGGCCGCGAGGAGGGTGCCGACGGTGGCGTCCAGGTCGGCGCCGCGCGACGGCAGGTCGGCGACCACCACCTCGGCGCCCTGCCGGGCCAGGGCGAGTGCGGCGTACGCACCGAGCCCGCCCTTCGCCGCCCCGGTGACCAGCGCCCGCCGCCCGGTCAGATCGAACAGGTTGCCGCTCATGCGGACTTCGCCTCCTCGCTCGCCGACAGCCCGGCGATCCGGCCGAAGATCGCGGCCTTGCCGATGGAGGTGCCGGTGACATAGCCGGCGCCGTGCAGTCCGCCGGTGATCTCTCCCGCCGCGTACAGACCGGGGATGACCTCGCCGTACACGTCCAGCACGCGCGCGTGGGGGTCGATGGTCAGGCCGCAGTACGTGGCAAGCACGACGGTTGTGGACGGGTGGGCGTAGAAGGGCGCGGTGGCGATGGGAGTCGGCCTCCCGACTCCGCCCGACAGGGTTCGCCTGCCGAGGGGGTCGGGGGTGCCCTGCTCGATCGCGGTGTTGTACTCCGTGACCGTGGCGGTGAGCGCCTCCGCAGGGATGTCCAGCTGCTTCGCCAGCTCGTCCAGGGTGTCGGCCTGCAGCAGCAGGCCGTTGTCCAACCGGGCGGCGAAGTCGTAGATCGGCACGCTTGGGTCGCTGTGCGCCATCACGCCGGCGTCGAAGATCTGGTGGGCGATGCCCCCGTCCTGTGCGAGACAGGCGTCGCCGATCACCTTGTACGGCAGCGACTCGTCGATGAACCGCCGTCCGTCGCCGTTGACCGCGATCGCGCCCTTGTAGACGGCGAGGATGCCGGTGCCGCCCTCGGCGCCGCCGGGCTCGGGGTGGATGCCGAACGTGCCCTTGATGTACGGGGTGTCCGTCACCCCGGCGCCCGCCTTCCAGGCCATCAGCATCCCGTCACCGGTGCTGCCCGCGCCGCCGCCGCGCAGCGCCCGCTCCATCTGCGGGGCGAACCGGGCGAGCAGCTCGGGGCTCCGGGAGAAGCCGCCGGAGGCGAGGACCACCGCCCGGGCGGCCAGCTTCCCGCCATCCGTGACGACCCCGACCACCCCG
The DNA here is from genome assembly GCF_040295225.1 of Streptomyces sp. NPDC002896. Taxonomy (NCBI): domain Bacteria; kingdom Bacillati; phylum Actinomycetota; class Actinomycetes; order Kitasatosporales; family Streptomycetaceae; genus Streptomyces; species Streptomyces sp. NPDC002896. The sequence goes on from NZ_JBEOVA010000006.1 coordinate 149,261, forward strand.
CCGTCCTCAACCAGCAGCCGCCGCACCCGGGTCTCGGGCAGGAAGTCGGCGCCGCGTTCCAGTGCCCGGTCCAGCAGGGTCCGGACCAGTACCCGCGTGTCGGTGGGGTGAGAGCGCGGCACACTCTGCCCCGACGCGGCGTGCACCTCGCCGTACGCGATGCCCATGCCGCGAAGCCACCGGTAGGTGGTCAGCTGTTCGGCGCAGTATGTGTCGACCAGGGCCGGGTCGTTGCGGTGCTGCCCGGTCTCCAGTAGGTCGCGGCGGAGTAGCTCGGCATCGTCGGCGACGCCCTCGGTGGCCTGCTCTTCGGTGCCGGCGAAGGCGGACAGGCCCGCGCTGAGCACCGTGCTGCCGCCGATCTCGGGTTGCTTCTCGCAGATCACGACACGGGCCCCGGTCTCCGCTGCGGCCACGGCCGCGGCAAGTCCGGCCAGTCCGGCACCGACCACCACCACATCAGCCATCGCGGAACCTCCTCTCCAGCGCGGTGTATTCGGGGAGTCCGAAGAGGGACTGCCGGTCGGCCCACGGCAGCAGATGCGGCGTACGGCTACTGGTCTCCCCCGCCGTGCGCAGGTGAGCGAGTGCCTCACGGCCGGACTGCAGCATGCTGCGCATCAGGTAGTTGGCGAAAAGTGCAACGGAGAACCCGAGTTCGGCGAGCTCGGCAGCGCTCAGCTCCGGCGTCTTGCCGCCCTCGACGATGTTGGCCACCAGCGGCACACCCGCCAGTTCGGTGCCGATGGTGCGCATCTCCTCGACGCTGCGCGGCGCCTCTATGAAGATCACGTCGGCGCCGGCCTCGACATAGAGGTGGGCGCGCTTGATCGCCTCGTCCAGGCCGAGCACCCCGCGGGCGTCGGTCCGCGCGACGATGACAAGCTCGGAGTCGCCACGAGCGGCGACGGCGGCCTCGATCTTGGCCTGCATCTCATTGGCGCTGACCAGCTGGTGCTCGTCGAAGTGGCCGCAGCGCTTGGCGAGCACCTGGTCCTCCAGCTGCACCGCGGCGGCCCCGGCGGCCTCCAGCAGGCGGACCGTGCGCATCACCGACAGCGGCCCGCCGTAGCCGGTGTCGGCGTCGACGATCAGCGGCAGGTCGGTCGCGGCGGACAGTCGGGCGACGTGGTCCACGACCTCGCGCTGCGAGACCAGCCCGATGTCGGGCAGACCGTACTGGGCGTTGGCGAGACCCGCCCCGGTCACGTACGCGGTGGCGAAACCGGCCTCCTCGACCAGCCGTAGCCCGGCGGCGTCCGTCACCCCGGGGGTGATCAGCGTCTCGCCCGCGGTCAGCAGACGGCGCAGCTCGCGGCGGCGCTGCTCGGCGGAGAGGCCAGGGAGAGTCGCATGGGTGGTCACAGGTGGACCCCCGGCCGGTCCTCGGCGCCCAGGTGCAGAGCGCTGAAGGCCTGGCCCAGCGGGTCGGCGAGCAGGAAGGCATGGCCGACCGCGGCGGTGACGTCCTGGAAGCGGCGGTGCAGCGGGTGGTCGAGGTAGGCGACCCGGCCGCTGGAGGCGCGCATCAGGCGGGTGATGGCGGCGCCTGCCTCCTGCGCGGCGCGGGCGACGTCGTACCGGTAGAAGGCGCGAGCCTCGCGGCTGGGCCACTCGCCGGACTCGGCGACGGCCGTGAGTTCGACGGCGGCGCGGCGCAGCTTGAGCCGCCCGGCATCGACGGCGTAGAGGTTCTCGGCCAGGTGGTTCTGGATGAGTGCGTCGTCGCGCAGCATGCCGCCGTAGTTGGAGCGGCGGGTGCGGGTGGCCTTCACCCACTCGTCGACGAAGCCCTGGGCCGCGCCCAGCGCGCCGGCGGCGATGATGAGGTTGAAGACGACGGCCCACGGCAGCCGGTACAGCGCACCGGAGTTGAGCTCGCGTCCGGGCAGCGGGGCACCCAGGTGGTACGTGTAGTCGACGTGGGACTGGCCCCGGTGTTCGGGCACGAACAGCTCGTCCACCACGATGTCGTTGCTGCCGGTGGCGGCCAGGCCCGCGGTGTGCCAGGTGTCCTCGATCCGGTACTGGTCGCGGTCCAGGATCACCGAGGTGAAGTCGGCGACATCGTGGCCGTTCCACTCCCGGGTGCCGGCGATGCCGCCGAGGATCACCCCGTCGCAGTGCAGGCTGCCGGAGGAGAACGACCAGCGGCCGGAGACCCGGTAGCCGCCGTCGACCCGCTCGATCCTGCCGGTGGGGGTGTAGGAGGAGGCGATCGCCCGGTCGGGGTTCGCACCCCAGATCTCCTGCTGGGTCCGCTCCGGGAAGAGCGCGATCTGCCAGGGGTGCACGCCGACCACGGCGGTGACCCAGCCGGCGGCCGGGTTGGCGCGGCCGACCTCGACGACGGCATCGAGGAACTCGGCCAGGGGCACTTCGCCCCCGCCCCAGCGGGCGGGCTGCAATGCGCGCAGCACGCCGGTTTCGTTCAGCTGTTTCCAGGCGACGTCGGTGAGGCGCCGCTGCCCGGCCCCGGCCGCGTCCTCGGCGGCCAGGGCGGGCGCGGCGGCACGCACCGCTTCAACGATGGACATGTGTTCCTGCCTCAAGAGCGAAAGGAGCGAACGAGCAACGCACGCATGGATGGAGCGTTCGCTACAGGGAAAGTGGCGCAGGGGCCCCTTGGCCGTACGGCATGTGGGATCAGAACGCCGACGGCATATCTGGTCAGGACGCCAGCTGCGCCCGGTAACCGCCGTAGTTCCCGCGGTAGAAGATGAGCGGGCCGCCCGCCTGCTCCGCGCCCAGGTCGAGGACCCGCCCCAGCGCGAGGAAGTGGTCGCCGGCCTCGTGCACGCGCTCCAGCCGGCAGTCGATCCAGGAGATGGCGTCGTCCAGCACCGGGGCACCGGAGGCGCCCGGCTCCCAGCCCAGGGAGCCGAACTTGTCGGCGCCACGGGTGGCGAAGAGCCGGCAGACGTCCTGGTGGTCCTCGCCCAGGACGTTGACGCAGAAGGCGCCCGCCTCCCTGATACGCGGCCAGGTGGTCGAGGACGAGTCGGGGAAGAAGCCGACCAGCGCAGGGCTCAGCGACACCGAGGTGAAGGAGCCGACGGCCATGCCGACCGGCTCGCCCTCGTGCATCGCGGTGACCACGACAACGCCGGTCGGGTAGTTGCCGAGCACCCGCCGGAAGTGCGCGGGGTCGATCGCGCCGGCCGGGCGCGTGCCGCGATCCTGGCTGATCGGCGTCGGAGGCTGCAGGGTTTCGGGCATCGACGATTCCCTTCAGGAGATGTCGGGAGAGCTGTGCGGCCGGAGTGTGCGGCCGGCCCCGGTCAGAAGGTGCCCTGGGCGAAGCCGGAGACCAGGTTGGCGAACATCTCCGGGTACTCGATCTGGCTCCAGTGCCCGCACTTGGGGACGATGTGCAGTCGCGCGTTGGGGATGTGCTGGGCGAGGTAGTGGCTGCACTCGACCGGCACGATCTTGTCCTCGCGGGCCGCGATGACGAGCACGTCCTGCTCGATCTTCGCCAGCTCCTCCGGCAGCCAGCCGATCTTCGGGCCCGCGGTGAAGTCGAAGGTGGCCAGGTGCGAGCGCTTGACCTCCTCACGGGTGGCGCGGGGGACGCGGACCGCGGCGATCTCGTTCAGCCGGTCGCCGAAGGAGGCGGGGTCGTAGACGAAGAGAGAGAGCAGCTCTGCCATCGCCTCCTCGGTCGGGTCGTCGTAGAAGTTGATCAGCTTGGCCAGGCCGGGCAGCGGCTTGAGGCCGGGCATGCCGCCACTGCCCATGAGGATCACCTTGTTGATCCGCTCCGGGCGCTCCAACACCATGGCCAGCGACATCTGGCCGCCGTAGGAGTTGCCGACGAGGGTGACCTTCTCGACGCCCAGCTTGTCCAGCAGCTGCCAGGTGGCCGCGAGCCGGAGCTCCGTGAAGGCGGCCATGCCCCGCGGCGGCGGGTTGGGGTGGTCGGAGTCACCGAAGCCCAGCGTGTCCGGGGCGATGCAGTAGTAGCGGTCCCCCAGGTCGCCGATGAGCTGCTCCCAGTTGGACAGGCCGGTGACGCCCGGGCCGGAGCCGTGCAGGAAGAGCAGCGCCTCCGCCGAGGGGTCGCCTGCGGTGCTCACGTGGAGGGTGTAGTCGCCGACCGGGATGTCGGTGGTGGTGATGCGGGCGGTCATTCCGCGTTCCTCTCAAGGGAGTTCGGCTTGTTGAACAGGGCGAAGGGCAGCTCGTCGCGGTGCTTGGTGCCCTGGTGTCCCCAGATCTTGGTCTGGGTGTAGGTGGCCGGCTCCCAGAGGCTGTCGTCGACCTGCAGGCCGCCGTGCCCGTACTCCAGGTGGAAGCCCGCCGGCGTGTAGAGGTAGAAGGACGTCATCAGGTCGTTGGTGTGCCGGCCGAGCGTCAGCACGATCGGTACGTCGCGCTGCTCGCAGAGGTCGTACGCGGTGCCGACGTCGTCGAGTGAGGCGACCTCGACCATCAGGTGCTGGAAGCCGCTGGCGCCCGGCACCTCGGCGATGGCCAGCGAGTGGTGGCGGCCGTTGACGTGGTAGAACTGCGCGGTCAGCGGTGGGTCGATGATCCGGTCGGACAGCTTGAAGCCGAGCACGTCGGTGAAGAAGTCGTTGGCCTGCTGCATGTCGGGGACGACCAGAACCGCGTGGCCGAGGCCCTGTTCACCGGTGACGAAGCCCGAGATCGCCCGGCCCGGGCGGAAGCTCGCCGGATGGCGTGACTGACCCCAGGTCAGCTCGTGGCGGTTGCCGAACGGATCGATGAACCAGGCCAGACCCGCGACCGCCCGCTCCTGCAGCAGGTCCGGCTTGCCCTCGTGCACCTCGATGCCGAAATCGGTCAGGCGGCGCACCAGCGCGTGGAGGTTGTCCGGCGTACGGACATTCCAGCCGAGGTATTCGTTGGCGTGCTCCTCGCCGGGGTGGATGGCGAGCCGGTAGTCGGCATCGTCGACCTTCAGGCGCACCGCACCGTCGGGGCCGCGCCCGGCCACCTGCATGCCGAGCACCTCGGGGCCGAACGTCAGCCACTCCTCGTAGCCGGGAGAGGAGAAGCCGATGTAGCTGAGGGAGTGGATCACAGTTGCACCTCCGGAGGAGTCGCGCCCAGCGCGCGGGCGGCGTAGGCGAGGCCGACCGCATCCGGGACGAGGAACGCGTGGCCGAGAGCGGTGACGATGTCCTGGTAGCGGCGGTGGAGCGGGTGGTCGAGGTAGGCGACCCGGCCGCTGGAGTTGCGGTACAGATCGGCGATCGCGTCACCGACCAGCTCGCAACCGCGAGTGATGTCCCAGCGGTAGCGGGCCCGTACGTCCTTGCTGATGTGGATCCCGGCCTCGGCGGCCTCGCTGATCTCGATGGCGGCGCGGCGCATCTTCATGATCGCGGCGTCCAGCGTCCAGTAGGCCTGCGCGAGATGGCGCTGCGTCAGCGGGTCGTCGCGGTAGAAGCCGCCCCAGTTGCCCCGCCGACTCTTGTTGATCTCCGTCCACTGGTCCAGGAAGCCCTGGGCCATGCCCAGCGTCGGGGCCACCAGCACGAGGTTGAACAGCGTCGCCCAGGGCAGGGCGTAGCGCGGGCCGGGGTTGGTCTCCTGACCCGGTGCACGGACCCCCGGCACGTACTCGTAGCGGATATGGGAGAGGAACCGGCGGGCGGGGACGAAGGCGTCCTCGACCACGATGTCCTTGCTGCCCGTGGCCTTGAGTCCTGCGGTGTGCCAGTTGTCGTCGATGCGGTACTGGTCCCGCAGCAGGATGATCGAGCCGTAGTCCGGGACCCGGACGCCGTCTGCGACCTCGGTCTCACCGGCCACTCCGCCGAGGATCACGCCGTGTCCGTGGTCGCAGCCCGAGGAGAACGACCAGCGGCCGCTCACCCGGTATCCGCCCTCGACCGGGACGACCTTCCCCGTCGGCGCGTAGGACGAGGACACCATGCGGGCGGCGTCCTCGCCCCACAGCTCCTGCTGGGTCTCCTCCGGGAAGAGTGCGCTCTGCCAGGGGTGGGACCCTACGACCCCGGAGACCCAGCCGGCCGCGGGCGCGACCCGGGCTATCTCGAAGACCGCGTCGAGGAACTCGGCCAGCGGCAGCTCCCCGCCGCCCCAGCGGGCGGGCTGGAGGGCGCGCAGCACCCCGGTCTCCTGGAGGTACTTCCACGTCGTATCGGTGAGGCGCCGTTCTTCCGAGCCCAGTGCCTCTTCGGCAGCCAACTCCGCGGAGAGCTGCCGGACCTTCTCGACGATCGTCACAGACGACCCCTTTCACCACGTCGCTGTAGTGAGAGACGATTCCCTGTAGCGATCGCTACAGGGAGTTCACGAGCCGGAAACCTAGACCCGCTCGGAGTGCTTGGCAAGGGGTCCGGCGGAAGGATCTGCACGGAAACTCCCCGAAGGCCGCTCCGCCCGGGACCCCGGCAGAGCACCGGAGGGCCGCTCGACCAGGGACCCACGTGATAGAAGAAGCACGTGGCCAGGAAGACGGAGCGCACCCACCGACAGGGCGACGAGTCACGCAAGCGGATACTCGAGGCGACCCTGGAGATCGCCGCCGAACGCGGTTACGACGGCACGTCCGTCGCACTCGTCACCGAGCGGACCGGCCTGCCCGCGAGCTCGATCTACTGGCACTTCGGCAACAAGGACGGGCTGATCGCGGCGGTCCTGGAGCACAGCTACCGCGCGTGGCGCGAGCACGCGCCGGACTGGGACTCCGCCGCGGCGCCGGAGCGGCGCGGCGAGACCCTGCAGGCCCTGCTGCGCCAGGTCGACCAGGCGTTCATCGGCAAGCCGGAGTTCTGGCGGCTCGGGCTGATGCTGGCTCTCGGCAAGTTCGCCAAGGAGCCCGCCGCCAGGGCGCGGTTCCTGCAGGTCCGTGGCGAGAGTCTGGAGCGGGTGGCCGGCTGGTGGGCCAGGGTGCTGCCCGCAGAAGTACTCGACGACGCCCCGGCGATTCCGCGCATCCTCGCACAGCTAAACGTCGCGACCACCGACGGCTTCTTCCTCGCCGCCCGGGCCCACGGCGACTGGGACTTCACGCGGCTGCTGCACATGTTCGCGGTGGGGCTGGACGCCGCGGCCGACCTGCTCGTGGACCGTGTGCGGGCCCGCGCCGCACTCCCTCCCGGGATCGCCGGGGATCCGGGCCGGAGCGCCGCCGACTCGCCTGCGGCTACCGCCTCGTCCGGACCGGAGGGGGACAACTCCCGGCTGCGCATCCTTTCCGCGGCCGCCGAGATCGCCGCCGAACGGGGCTACGAGGGGACGAGCATCGCGCGCGTCTGCAAGCGTTCGGGACTGCCGGTTTCGTCCCTGTACTGGTACTTCAAGGACAAGGACGAGCTGTTCGCGTCGGTCCTGGAGCACAGCTTCGAGCAGTGGTCGGCGGGGCAGGCCACGTGGGAGCCGGTCGTCGAACCGGCCGGGCGGGCGGCGGGTCTGCGCGCGACCCTCACCCGGTCCCTGAGCAGCCTCGCCGCGGCGCCGGACTTCATGCGGATCGGCCACATGCTGACGCTGGAGCAGCGCGAGACCGAACCGACCGCCCGCGTGCTGTTCCTCGACATCCGGCGCCGCGTCCTGGAGTCGATGGCCGAATGGTTCTCCGCGAACCTCGGCGAGGGGCCATCGGCCCGCGACCCCGAACTGCCTTTGACGCTGGCGATGTTGCTGATGGCCATCTCGGACGGCCTGTTCATCGCGGAGCAGGTCGGGGACTCCTGGGACCTCGAGACCTTCGTCCACGTCATCGTCGACATGATCGAGGCGATCATCACCGACGCAGCGCCGGCGCTTGCGGCGGGCTGAGAATTCAGCCCGTCCGGCACGATCACACCCCCGTCCGCAGCACCCGCGAAAGCCCCAGCGCAGCGGTCCGTTCCGCTGGCGCGAGCTGCGCAGGTGATACCGGGCCGGGGTACGGCGATCGAGAGTGCGGAGACGGCTGCGGCAGCGATGCAGCCGACGCCGAGGGCTGCCTCCTACTCCTCTTACGCAACGCGGGCGGCACCTCACAGGGGATGTGCCGCCCGCGACTGGGGTCACTCCGGCAGGGGAGCGCGGTAGGCCTCACGCAGTGTCAGGACCGTGGCGAGCGTTACCAGGGCGCAGACCTGTCTCGTCCGATGGGTCGAGTAACTCCCCGGGGGATGAATCGTTCCGGTTGATGTAGGGCGCGGTGATCTTTCCGATGTCGAGTGGGCTCAGCTGGAACCGCATCTGCCGAGGAACCGTGGGCGATGCGGGCGTTGACAGTGTCACCGGCGCGTGATCAATGGGATTCTCTTCCGGCAGCGGACCGGCCTGCCGTGGCGGGATCTGCCGTCCCGCTTCGGGATTGGCAGACGGTCTATGACTGGCATCGCAGGTGGTCCGCAGACGGCACGTGGGAGAGGATCTTGCGCGCCGTCCAAGCCGACCCCGACACCGTGGGCCGGATCGACTGGAGCGTGGACCCCACGGTGTGCCGTGCCCATCAGCATGCCGCCGGGGCTCGTCGCCGGCCAGCCGGGGTGCCGAGGCGGCGCCGTCGCCCTCCGAGCATCGCTGAGGCGGTTGGCCGTTCACGGGGTGGCCTCACGACGAAGATTCATCTGGCGAGTGACAGCGGCCGTCGCCCGCTGGCCGTTCTGATAACCCCCGGACAGTGGGGTGACGCTCCGCCGTTCATGCGGCCGGAAACATTACGGACACGCTGCGTAATGCCGAGACCGGCCGAAAGAACCAGCTGTACCGAGCGCTCGGGCTGTCCATGACCTACCAGCCCGCACAGCGCAAAACGGTGGTCGAGATCGCTCCCGACCACCATTCCATTGGTGAAAATTCTGTGTCCGAGGGGGGACTTGAACCCCCACGCCCGATAAAGGGCACTAGCACCTCAAGCTAGCGCGTCTGCCATTCCGCCACCCGGACTAGGTGTCTGTCGTTCGCGTGGTGTTCCCCGCGGCGACATGGACAACAATACCAAGGTTTCGGAGTGCCCTTCACCTGCGTATCGGTGCGGTGAGCTCGGGATACGACTAGCGCGGGACTGCGTCCCGGACTCTCACGCTGAGTGATCCGGCGGTTACGACCGCGGGGGCTCAGGGGACCGGCCGCACCGGCAGCGGCACGCCCCGCACCGCGAAGTCCTCCGCCACCGCCCGGACCTTGCGACGCTGTTCCCGCGAGAGGCGGACCAGCAGTTGGAAGGCGGTCGCCTCGTCGCAGCCGTGGCTCGCCATGAGCATGCCTTTGGCGCGCTCTATGAGGGCACGACCCTCCAGGGCCTCCTTGAGCTGACGGTTCTCTGTCCTGAGTACCTCCAGGGCGTCGAGCAGACGGAGGACGGAGCGCATCGCCTCCACCGGCGTGGTGGCATGATCCCCAGCACCGTCGGACCCAGCGAAACCAGCGGGCCCACCTGGCCCGGCAGCCCCAGTGAACCCAGCCCTGGCCCCATCGGCCCCAGCGGACCCAGCAGGCCTATGGGACCCAGCGGCCCGGGCGGGCCCCGCGGACCCATAGGACCCATCGGCCCTGGCGAGCCCCGCGGACCCGGCAGGCCGGGACGGCAAGGCGGCGGAAGCGTCGGTCGGCATGCCCGTCATGGTTGTCACGGAACGAAGGATTCGGCTGGGAAGTCGTGAAGAATGCGCAGAGATTCACGGCCGTGTAATCGCGCCGTACGTGGATCTGCGTACCCACAGGACGCGCGAGACCTCTGGGGTCCACAGCGATCATTGCGCCCCGTGTGATCAACGCCGGTTAACAGCAGGCTAATTACCGCCGGATACAGCGGGAACGCCCGGCGAATCTCCCAGTTCCACTGCTAGCCTCTGGCTCCTGCTCCTGACCGTGGAGCCCGGTGCGCACCGCCATATCCGGTGCGTACCCGTACGTCCCCACGCCGCGTCGAGACCGTACGCCGCGAGGGTCACCGCTCACTTCTTCCCGCCCGCCTGTTCGCGGGCGGTGTCTCCGGTGCCCGTCGCGCTGTCCCTGTGCAATCGGCGGTAGGCGGGCCCGTCTTCAGGGGGGACTCCATGGCTCAAGTCGTCAATGCCCGCGCGGGCGGCGCGCCGTCCGGCGCGGCCCATGCACGCACGGGTTCCGAGGGCGGTTCGGAGACCGCGCCTCACGTCTGGGACGTCGGCGGCGGCGCTTCCGGCGATCAAGCGGCGCCACCCCGGCTCACCGTTCTCGTGCCCACCCGCAACGAGCAGGAGAGCGTGCCGCTGCTCCTCGACCGGCTCGGACCTGCGGTCGCGCCCCTTGGCGCGGAGATCCTCTTCGTGGACGACAGCGACGACGGGACAGTGGACGAGATCAGCGCTCTCGCACCCGGCTGCCCCGTCGCCGTACGCGTCCTGCACCGGCCGTCCGGCCGCCGCGGAGGCGGTCTGTCCGGCGCCGTCGTCGCCGGGATGCGGGCGGCCCGCGGCGAGTGGGTGCTGGTGATGGACGGTGATCTGCAGCATCCGCCGGGGGCCGCCGCGCTGCTGGCCAGGACGGCGATGCGGGAGGGCGTCGACATCGCCGTCGGCACCCGGTACGCGGGCGCGGGTGCGTCCGGGGGGCTTTCGGGCGCCACCCGCCAGGCCACCTCGTCCGGCGCGACCCGACTGGTCAAGGCCGCCTTTCCGCGCCGGCTCGCCACCGTGAGCGACCCGCTCAGCGGGCTCTTCGCCTTCCGCAAGGACGCGATCGATCCCGGTCGGCTCAACCCGGTCGGGTTCAAGATCCTCCTCGAGATTCTGGTGCGGCATCCCGCCGCCCGCGTGGCCGAGGTCGCGTACTCCTTCGCGCCGCGCGAGGCGGGCCGGTCCAAGGCCTCGCTACGAGAAGGGCTCGCGTTCGTACGGCATCTGGGGCGGTTGCGTCGCGGTGTGGCCGGCGGGCAGCGGCAGCTGCTGCGGATGGCCGCCTTCGGGGCGGTGGGGCTCTCCGGTATCGCCGTCAACACGGCCGCGCTGTGGCTCTTCTTCGAGGTGCTCGGCGTCCATCATCTGGTGGGTGCGGCGCTGGCCACCCAGTTCTCGACGGCCTGGAACTTCGCCCTCACCGATGCCGCCGTATATCGGAAGGAGCAGCGAAAGGGCACCTGGTACGGGCGTGCCGGGCGCTTCTTCGCGATGAACAACCTGCTGCTCCTCGCACGGCTGCCCGTGCTGCAGTGGCTGGTGCTGGCGGGGGCGGGGGTGCTCACCGCCAATGCCCTGACCCTCGTGCTCCTCTTCCTGCTGCGCTTCCTCGTCAGCGACCGGATGATCTACCGGGGAGGCGAGGCCCGCGCGCAGCGCCGGGACCCGGTCAGGATGCTGGTCGACCCGGAGGGTCTGCCGGCCGCCGACGCGCAGCAGCCCGCGAAGAAGCGGTCCGTCTACCTCCCGTACCGCTACGACATCGCCGGAACCGTCACCATCGGCTCGCAGATACGGCTGCCCGAGCTCGAGTTCTTCCGCGCACAGTGGGTCCCGGACGCGGACGTCGACATCGCGGTGCGCGTGGGTGACGTCGGGCGGCGCAGGCCGCGGCGGCGGGCGGCGCTCACCGAGCACGGCGACCTCGGCGGACCGGGCGAGCCCGCGGCGCTGCGCTACGAGGAGCATCTGGGACGCCTCGGCGCCAACTTCAGCGTCCGGCTCGGTCCGCCGATCACCGTCGAGGTCGGGCCGCTGCTGGCCCGTTCCCCGCACGTCGTCTACACGAACGTGGTCGAGGCCCTGCTGCGCTTCGTACTGATCTCGCGCGGCCGCATGCTGCTGCACTCCGCATGCGTGGAGCTCGACGGACACGGCGTGATGCTGTCGGCGCTCACCGACACGGGCAAGACCGCGACGATCCTGCGGCTGCTGCGTGAGCACGGCGGGCGGTTCCTGTCCGACGACATGACGGTGGTGGACGCGACGGGCAACGCCGTGTGCTTCCCGAAGCCGCTCACCATCAGCTCGCACACCCTGCGCGCCGTGCACGCCGACGACCTGACGAAGAAGGAGTGGCGCCGCCTCAACTTCCAGTCGCGGCTGCACTCCAAGGGCGGCCGCTCAATCGCCCTGATGCTGTCCCGCTTCAACCTGCCGATCATGGGCATCAACGCGATCACCCAGATCCTGATCCCGCCGCCGAAGTACAGCGTCGACCGGCTCGTACCGTGCCGTCTGGGGTCGAGTACGCAGGTGCGGGACCTGTTCGTCATCGAGCGCGGTACGCCCGGCCTGCGCGACCTCGACCACACCACCGCGCTGGAGCGGATGCTGGTCAACACCGAGGACGCGTACGGCTTCCCGCCCTACCGCTATCTCGCGCCCGCGCTGCGTATCAACGGCATGGACTACGCCGAACTGCGTGAACGCGAGCGCGAGATCCTCGCCGGGTTCCTCAAGGGCGTACGGACCCGGGTGCTCGCCTCAGACAGCTTCGGCTGGGCCGACGAGATCCCCCGCCTGCTCGCGGACGAAGCGCAGGCAGAAGCGGCCCGAACGGGCGCGGCGGATCCCGCCGGGACGGCGCCGGCCGAGGCATGGCCCCGGTGGGGACTGTGGCACAGGCCGGTCCAGGCGCCCGGCGCCGCCGGTTCCGCCGCATGACCGAGCGGTCTCTGCTCCCCACCGGGGCACCCCGCGCCGCCCCGGTGCCGTTCCCTCCCGGCACCGGGGCCCGGGCAGCGCTGCGCCGGGCGGCACCGCTCATCGCGGTGCTGCTCGTCGCGGTCTTCCTGCGCTTCCAGCGGCTCACGGCCACCGGATTCAACAGCGACGAGGCGGTGTACGCGGGCACGTCGGCGTCGCTGGCGGGGGACGACGAACTCGGCTCCCTGTTCCCCGTGTTCCGTGCCCACCCGGTGCTGTTCCAGTCGCTGGTGTCGCTCGCGCTGCGCGTGCACCCCGGCGACTGGGCGGCGCGCGCCGTTCCTGCACTGCTGGGCGTGGCGACGGTCGCGTTGACGTATGCGCTGGCCCACCGGCTGTACGGGCGCAGGGCTGCGGTGGTGGCGTCGCTGCTGCTGGCGGTGATGCCGTACCACGTCGTCGTCAGCCGTCAGGTGCTGCTGGACGCGCCGATGACGTTGTGCGCGACGGGGGCGCTGTACTGCGTCGTGCGGTACGCGGAGTCGCCCACCCCGCGCTGGCTGCTCGCCGCGGGCGGGATGCTCGGTCTGACGGTGCTCGCCAAGGAGACGTCGATCGTGCTGCTCGGCTCGCTGTACGCGTTCTTCGCGCTCACGCCCGCGGTACGGATGCGGTGGCGTCATCTGCTGCCGGCGCTGGGTGCTGTGGGCGTGGTGGCAGTCGCGCATCCCTTGTCACAGCTGCTCGCCGGGCATTCGAAGGCGGGCGGGAACTATCTGCTGTGGCAGCTGTTCCGGCGAGCCAACCATCCGTACAGCTTTTATCTGACCGAAGTGCCTTGGGCGATAGGGCCGTTGGCGGTTGCGGCGGCGCTGGCCGGGCTGGTGTGGCTGCGGCGTGAGAACACCTGGCGGGAGCGGCTGCTGGTGTGCTGGGTGGTCGTGCCGGCCCTGTTCTTCACGGTGTGGCCGGTGAAGGGTTTCCAGTATCTGCTTCCCGCGGCACCGGTGTTCGCGGTGCTGGCGGGGCGGACGCTGACGTCGTTCCCGCGGGTCGTGCGGTTGCAGCGGACCGCGGCGGCCGCGGCTGTGTGCGTCGTCGTCGCGTCGCTGGCCGTTCCGTCGTGGCTGCGGACGGAGCCGCCCACGGGAACCCGGTTTCTGGCCGGAACCGGCGGGCTTCCGGGTGGGCGGGAGGCGGGGCTGTGGGTGCGCGAGCATGCTCCGGAGGGCGCGCGGCTGCTCGCCATCGGTCCGTCCATGGCGAACGTCGTGCAGTACTACGGCCTGCGACCGGTCTCCGCGCTGTCCGTGTCGCCCGACCCGAACCGCCGCAACCCCAGCTACCGGCCCGTCCCGAACCCGGACCGGGCGCTGCGCGACGGCCGCTTCCAGTACCTCGTATGGGACGCGTACACGGCCCGCCGCACTCCCTTCTTCACCGCCAAGCTCCGGGAGCTGGTGAGCCGTTACCACGGGGACGCGGTGTTCACGGCGCGCAATGCGGACGGCGTGCGAGTCGTGGTGATCTATCGAGTGAGGGCGTCATGAGGAGAGTGCTGGTCGCCGTTCTCGTCCTGCTCGTCATGGGGCTTTCCGATACCGCCGGGGCTTCGACGACCCGCCCGACCCGCACGCCCATTCGCCACTTCGTCTATCTCATGCAGGGCGACCGCACCTTCGACCACTACTTCGGTACGTATCCGGGAGCCGACGGGCTCCCTGCGGACGCGCGCCAGTACGTCGATCCGGAGGACCCGGACAGCGGTGTCGTCGCCCCTTATCCGCTGCGCGAGTCGACCCCCGTCTCGCCGGGTGCTGGTCCGCGACTCGTCCAACGGCAGTTCAGCGGCGGCCGCATGGACTCGTTCGTTTCCGCCTTCGAACGACAGGGGCGCGACGGACGGGTGGCGATGGGCCACTACGACCGGCGGACGCTGCCCTTCTACTGGAACGCGGCCGACCGCTACACCCTCTTCGACCACTTCTTCGCCTCGTCGCTGGACGGCACCCGCACCAATCGCGCGCACTGGGTGACAGGCGGTGCCGACCTTACGGGCCCCACCGTGTTCGACGGGCTGGAGGAGGCCGGAGTGAGCTGGAAGTTCTACGTCCAGAACTACGACCCGGCCAAGACATACCGCACGACATCCCCGTCCGACCCGGCCACGCAGACCGTCCGCGTGCCCCTGCTCGACATCCCGCGCTTCGTCGACGACCCGAAGCTGAAGTCCCACATCGCCGATCTCTCCGAGTACTACCGGGACCTGGAGCACGGCACGCTGCCCGCGGTGGCGTACATCGCGTCGTCGGGGGCCAGCGAGCGCTCCGGGCGCTCCATCCCGGCCGGGCAGCGGCTGGTGCGCGAGCTGAGCACGCAGCTGATGTTGAGCCGGTACTGGGACTCGTCGGCGCTCCTGTGGTCGTACGACGGGTCGGGCGGCTGGTACGACCATGTGAAGCCGCCGGCGGGGCGTGGGCTGCGGGTGCCCGCGCTGCTGGTCAGCCCGTACGCGGCGCGCGGCAAGGTGGATCACACGCGGCTTGAGGCGGCGAGCGCACTGCGGTTCGTGACAGAGAACTGGGGCCTCGAGCCGCTCCGCGGCCGGGCCTCCAAGGCGCAGAGCCTGGCCGGTGCCTTCGACTTCGACTCGCCGCCGCGGCGCGCGGAGCTCATTCCGGCCGACGCGGGGCAGGCAGCGCTCCCTGTGGCCCGGCGGCCTTCGCCGGTGCCGGTGTACGCGGTGTACGGCGGGGCTTCGGCCGTGGTCGCCGTGCTGCTGTACGGAGCGGTGCGGGGGCAGCGGGGGCCGGTGCGCCGAAACGGGCCGGCACGCGCGCGTGGTGCGTCATGAGGTGGCGTGGGCTGGTCGTCACGGCGGCGCTCGTCGGATCGGGATGCCTGGGTGCGACATCCGCGCCCGCCGTCGCCGCACCCGGCGCGCGGTCCGTCACCGTCACGGTCCGTACGGCACCGCAACTGGCCGGGGTGCGGTTCCTCTTCGACGGACATGAGGTCCGCACGGGGGCCGACGGAGTGGCGCGGTTCACCGGGGCGCACGACTTCGCGGACCACACGCTGTCCGTCGACGACAGCGGGCTCGGTGAGGCGGGGCGGAAGTTCCGGTTCGTGCGATGGGCCGGGCAGCGCGACCCGGACCAGGCGTACCGGACGACTGTCGCGGGGCTTCCGCTGCGCGCGGACTACACGGTGACGGCGGCGTTCACGGCCCGCTTCCGCATCACCGTGCGCTGCGTCGATCAGGATGGGCGACCGGTGCCCTCCGACCGGGTCCCGTACGTCACGGTCAGGAGCGACACCGGGCGCACGCGGCGTCTGCCGGTGGGGCGTCCGGTGTGGCTGGAGGGGCTGCTGCCCGTGTACCGGAAGAGTGTCCTGACCTCGCGCAAGGTCGGCTACACGCTGGTGGCGGCCGACGCCTACGGCACCAACGCCGTGGACGCCGGACGGCAGCACTTCAGCCCCGCCGCGGACAAGGACGGGAAGGTGGTGTTCACGACGCCCTTCCACGACCTGACCGTCTCTGCGCAAGACGCCGTGTTCGGTTCCCCGGCCGGGCGCGCGGCACGCGTGACGATGCCCGACGGGTCCGTCCGCACGGTGCGGTTCGGCGACGACAGGGTGGCAACGATCAGGGACCTGCCGCATGGGCAGTACGTGGTGGAGGTGACCGGAGCGAAGGGGCTGACAGCGGCCCAGCAGATCAGGCTGTCGCGGAACCAGGCCGTCGAGCTGCGGGTGGTGAGCCGCACCGATCTGGGCCTGGCGGGTGGTGCGGTGCTCGGGGTCGCGGGCGGGCTGCTCGTCGTGGGGCGGCGGCTGCGCAGACAGCGGGGTGGTGCGTCGTGAAGAGCGACGGGTTGGTCATGAGGGCGCGCGGATCCGCCATGAAGGGCGGCGGATCACTCGGGGGCGGCGGATCCGTCTTGAAGGCGCGCCTGTTCGTCGTCACGGCCTTACTGGCGGCTCTGACGACGGCGGCCGGGCTGCTGCCGCCGCCCGCAGGCGCCGCCGAGGCCCGGACGCCGATCCTCGCGTACTACTACCAGTGGTTCGAGCGGTCCTCCTGGCAGCGGGCCAAGACGGACTATCCGCGGCTCGGCCCTTACTCGAGCGACGACGCCTCCGTGGTCCGTACGCACATCGCGTGGGCCCGGTCGGCGGGCATCGACGGTTTCGTGGTGAGCTGGAAGTCCGGCGAGGTCAACAACCGGCGTCTGGAGCTGCTGCTGGCGGAGGCGCGGCGGCAGGACTTCAAGGTGGCGGTGATCTACCAGGGCCTCGACTTCCACCGCCGTCCCCTCTCCCCCGCCCGTATCGCCGCCGACTTCCGTCTGCTGCGTGACCGCTACGCACGCGATCCCGCCTTCTTCCGCCTCGGCGGCAAACCGCTCACCGTCCTCAGCGGCACCTGGGAGTTCTCGACCGCCGAGGTCGCCCGCATCACTGCGCCCGTGCGCGGGCGGATGCTGGTGCTGGGCACCGAGAAGAACCCGGAGGGCTGCCGCAGACTCGCCGGCGTCACGGACGGCGACGCCTACTACTGGTCGTCGGTCAACCCGGCGACGAACGACCGGCACGAGACGAAGCTCCGCGAGATGGCCGAGGCCGCGCATGCGTCCGGCGGCTACTGGATGGCGCCGTTCGCACCCGGTTTCGACGCGCGGCTGGTGGGCGGCACGAAGGTGGTGCCGCGGGCCGGTGGCGGGACGCTGCGCGCCGAGTACGCGGCCGCGGTGGCGTCGCGGCCCGATGTGCTCGGGCTGATCAGCTGGAACGAGTTCAGTGAGAACTCGCACGTCGAGCCGTCGCAGGCGCACGGCACGCGCGCGCTCGACCAGTTGCGGGAGCTCCGCGGTCTGTCCGCGTCGCAGCGCGCCTCGGTCGCGCCGTCCGCGTCGGCAGGCACGGGGTCGTCGGCACGCCGGGAGCCGCCCGGCGTGTGGCCAGGTCTTCTTCGCCTCGCCGGAGCCGTCGTGCTGCTGGTGGGCGGGGTCGGCTGGTTGTCCCGTACGAGACGGGCAAGGAGCGCGCGCGAAACGCGAGGCGCGCGCCGCACAGGCACCACCGGGAAGGAACGAGCCACATGAACGCCGACAGCAGCAGCCGCAGACGCACACTTGTCCCCCGTTGCGCCGTACTCGCCCTGTGTCTGGGGGCGGGTACGGCGCTGCTGTCTGCGCCACGAGCGCAGGCCGATCTGCCCGGCGCCGACGCGCAGTTGACGCGGGCGCCCTATCTCACGGATGCGACGACCACGTCGGTGCAGGTCAGCTGGGCGACCACGACGCAGAGCAGGAGCGTGGTCCGCTACGGGCCGCCGGGTGACTGCACGGCGTACACGGCGACGTCTCCCACGCTCGGCAACCCCATCACGGTCGGTTCCGAGCGGCAGTACGGCAACACGCTCACACTGACGGGCCTGACCGCGAGCAGCACGTTCTGCTATCGGATCTTCACCGGTTCCGGCACCGATCTGCTGGGCTCGCTGCCCACACCGTCGTTCACCACGCCCGAGGCGGCCGGGTCCACCGCTCCGTTCACGTTCGCGGTGCTCGGCGACACCGGCGAGACGACGAACAGCGGCGTCAACGACGGTTCGGTGAACGTCAACCAGGCGAATGTGCACCGCCTCATCGGCGAGAGCGCCGCGCGGTTCGTGGTACAGACGGGCGACATCACGCATCCCGGCACCTCGCAGACCCAGTACGGGGATCTGAACCAGACCGGCCCGGATGTCAGTTCCTGGTTCGGTCCGTCCTACTGGGCGGAGCCCGGCATGCGGATCCCGCTCTTCGCGACCGTCGGCAATCACAGCATGACCGGCACGTTCACCTCCGTGTGGAAGCAGCCGGCGGTGACGGCCGCGTCGGGCGGAGTCTTCGGCATGGTCGACTATCCGTCGTACCTCGGGTCGGATCCGATCAGCTACCCGACGTCGTACTACGCCTTCACGACCGGCGGCGTCCGCTTCTACGTTCTCGACGCCGCGTGGGGGAACTCCAACACGGGTGAGGCGACGGGCGGACCGTGCGGTTCCCACTGCGCGATCTATGAGCAGGACGCGCATGCCCACTGGCTGGCAGGCACAGCCGAGTACGAGTGGCTCGCGGCCGATCTGGCCGCGCATCCGAGCGGGCCGAAGTTCGCCTTCTTCCACTTCCCGCTGCACTCGGACAGCGAGAGCGAGCCGAGCGACACGTATCTGGCGGGCCTCGAGTCACTGCTCGCCGACAGCGGAGTGGACCTCGTCTTCAACGGCCACTCGCACATCTACCAGCGCAACTCGACCACCCCCGTGTCGTATGTGACGGGCGGCGGAGGCGCCGACGTCAGCACGGTCGGAACGACCGGCTGCTCGGCCACGGACGCCTACGCGCTCGGGTGGTCGTACAGCCGCGACCGGGGCACGGCGTGCGGCGCCGCGCCCGTGCCGACGGATGACGCGCAGGTCTACCACTTCCTGAAGGTGTCGGTGGACGGCACCTCGGTGACGGTGACGCCCACCAACTCCCTCGGGCAGACCTTCGACGTCAGGACCTACGCCCTTACGCCGTGACCACCGGGGCGGCTCCCGCGCCGCCCCGGCATCATCCCGTGGGCCGTTCGTTACGGCATCAGGTGGTAGTCCGGGAAGTTCCCGGGCAGCCGCTCCTCCGCCGGCCCCTGCGTCACCGCACGCACCAGCAGCTCGCCGCCCACGAACGCACCCCGCCAGGAAGCGCCGAACCCGCCGAACAGCTCCTCACGGTCACCGCGCGAACGCGGCTTGCTCTGCCCGACCTTGAAGGCGCGGATCTGCGGTGCCAGCCGCTCGTATGTCGCCGGGTCGTCGGTCGACAGGGTGGCGACCAACGCGCCGTTCGACGCGTTCATCGCCGCCAGCAGCTCGGCCTCGGTGTCGACCAGGACGATGGTGTCGACCGGGCCGAACGGCTCCGCGTGGTGCAGCGGTGAGGACGGGGGCGGGCCCAGCAGGGTCACCGGCGGGAAGTACGCGGAGGTGTCCTGGCCGGGGAGGAAGCGCCCGTCGGCGAGCGAGCCGCGGTGCAGCGGCACGGCTCCCCGATCGATGGCCTCGGTGACCTGGTCGGTCAGCTCCTTCGTCTTCGTCGCGTTGATCAGCGGCCCGAAGTCCAGCTCGGGGAACGGGTCGTCGGGCTGCTCCACCGCGAGCGGGTGGCCGATGCGGATCGTGCGGGCGGCCGGCAGATACGCGGCGAGGAACTCGTCGAACAGGCTTCGCTGCACGACGAAGCGCGGATACGCCGTACAGCGCTGCTTGCCGTAGTCGAAGAGCTTCGGGATGACGGCCGACAACTTGTCCCAGTCGCTGTAGTTCCAGATGCCCCAGGTGTTGAGTCCTTCCTGCTCCAGGATGTGCCGCTTGCCGAGGTCGGCGACGGCGGTTGCCACCGCGGCGCCGGTGTCGCGGCCGCCGACGAAGGAGACGCAGCCGATCTCCGGGGCGCGCACCAGCGCCTCGGAGAGCTCGCCTCCGCTGCCGCTCACGAGGGTGACGGGAATCCCTTCGCGGGCGGCGAGCGCGCAGGCCAGGGTGAGGCAGGAGACGCCGCCGTCGGTCGGGGTCTTGGCGATGACCGCGTTGCCCGCAAGTGCCTGTACCAGCATTGCGTGAACGAGCACGGACATCGGGTAGTTCCAGCTCGCGATGTTGGAGACCGGACCGTCCAGCGGGGCCCGGCCTTCGAGCATGGGTTCGATGCCGTCGACGTACCAGCGCACGCCGTCGATCGCACGGTCGACATCGGCCTGCGCGAGCCGCCACGGTTTGCCGATCTCCCAGACGAGGAGCAGGGCGAGCAGTTCGCGGTGCTGAGTGAGGGCGTCGAGGGTGGCGGCTACGCGGGCTCGCCGCTCGGCGGGCGCGATGTGCCGCCAGGCCCGGTGCTGGTCGAGCGAGGCCCGCACGGCCTGCCCGGCCGTCGCCGAGTCGAGGCGCGGCGGGCCCGCGATGGGGCTCCCGTCGACGGGGCTGGTGGCGGGCAGCGCCCGGCCGTCCGCCTGCCAGGCGGCGCCCCAGAGGTTGAGGACACGGTCGTCCCGGAAGGCCTCGGGAGCGACGGCCAGGCAGCGCTGCCAAGCGTCGTCCCAGGACGTTCCGGACTTGAGGGTGAGGGTGGATGCCATTCGGTTTTCTCCGCTCACGGTGCACAGTCGGGGGCGGGGGCATGGCTCGTACGGGTTCCGTCGCGGATCCGCGTGGGTGTTCGCGCTCGTCTCCGCGTTTGTTCCCGCTTACGCACGTGCGCACGTAAGCGGAAGGTAGTGAGGCGCCGTTGTGGGTGACAGAGCCCCGACTCAACTATGAGTGACGTCACGCTCCACTGAGGGTGACATCAGGCCGGGCAATGGGGCGATTCACGTTCAGCGCGTGACGTCCTCACCTGCCACGTTTCTTCCCTCTTACGCTCCCTCTTCGAGCCGCGCGAGCACCAGCCGTGCCGTCTCGGTCGGCGTACTGCCCACTGCGACGCCCGCCGCCTCCAGCGCCTCCTTCTTCGCCTGCGCGGTTCCGGAGGAGCCCGAGACGATCGCTCCGGCGTGCCCCATCGTCTTGCCTTCGGGTGCGGTGAAACCGGCGATATATGCGACGACGGGCTTGGTGACATGATCGCGCACATAGGCGGCCGCCCGCTCTTCCGCGTCGCCGCCGATCTCGCCGATCAGCACGATGAGGTCCGTGTCGGGGTCGTCCTGGAACGCGGCCAGGCAGTCGATGTGCGTGGTGCCGATGACGGGGTCTCCGCCGATGCCGACGCACGTGGAGAAGCCGATGTCGCGGAGCTCGTACATCAGCTGGTAGGTGAGCGTGCCGGACTTGGACACCAGTCCTATCCGGCCGGGCTTGGTGATGTCGGCCGGGATGATGCCGGCATTGGACTGCCCCGGAGTGATGAGGCCCGGGCAGTTGGGGCCGACGATGCGCGTCCCACGCGCGCGTGCGTATGCGTGGAACGCCACGGCGTCGTGGACGGGGATGCCCTCGGTGATGACGACGGCGAGTCCGATGCCGGCGTCGGCGGCCTCGATGACGGCCGCCTTGGCGAACGCGGGCGGTACGAAGACGACGGTGACGTCGGCTCCGGTCGCCTCGATTCCTTCGCATACCGATCCGAAGACGGGGACGGCCCGGTCGTCGAACTGGACGCTGCGGCCCGCCTTGCGCGGGTTGACGCCGCCGACGATGTTCGTGCCGGCCTGCAGCATCCGGCGGGTGTGTTTCATGCCCTCGGCCCCGGTCATGCCCTGGACGAGGACCTTGCTCTCCTGGGTCAGGTAGATGGCCATATCCCGTCTCCTTCAGCTGTCCGAGATGGTTGCGGTGCCTGCGGTGGCATTAGCGAGGGCCGCTGCGCGGCGTGCGGCGCCGTCCATGGTGGTGGCCTGCTGGACGAGGGGGTGGGCGCGCCCGTCGAGGATGGCGCGTCCGCGGACGGCGTTGTTGCCGTCGAGGCGCACGACCAGAGGCTTCGTCAGGTGCACGCTGTCCAGGGCCTGGACGATGCCATCGGCGACCGCGTCGCAGGCGGTGATGCCGCCGAAGACGTTGACGAACACCGACTTCACGGCCGGGTCGGACAGGATCACGGACAGCCCGTCGGCCATGATCTGTGCCGACGCGCCGCCGCCGATGTCGAGGAAGTTGGCGGGCCGTGCGCCGCAGCCGGCGACGACGTCGAGTGTCGACATGACCAGGCCCGCGCCGTTGCCGATGATGCCGACCTCGCCGTCGAGCTTGACGTAGTTGAGGCCCTTTGCGGCGGCCGCGGCCTCAAGCGGGTCCTCGTCGTGTGTCGCTTCCTGTGAACCCCATCGCGACCGGCGGAAGCGTGCGTTGTCGTCGAGGGTGACCTTGCCGTCCAGGGCCAGGATCTGGCCCTGTGCCGTCCGTACGAGGGGGTTCACCTCGACGAGGACTGCGTCCTCCCGGGTCAGCACCTGCCAGAGCCTGACCAGGACGTCCACCGTCTGCGGGGGCAGTCCTGCGGCTTCGGCGATCTGTGCGGCCTTGGCTGTCGTGACGCCCTCGGCCGGGTCGATGGGGATGCGCGCCACTGCCTCGGGCCGGGTCGCGGCGACCTCCTCGATGTCCATGCCGCCCTCGGCGGAGGCGATCGCGAGGAAGCCTCCTGCCGCGCGGTCGAGTACGTACGAGACGTAGAACTCGGCCTCGATGTCGACCGGTTGGGCCAGCATCACCTTGTGCACGGTGTGGCCCTTGATGTCCATGCCGAGGATCTGGCGTGCCGTCAACTCGGCGGCCGCCGGATCGGATGCGAGCTTCACCCCGCCCGCCTTGCCGCGGCCGCCGGCCTTCACCTGGGCCTTGACGACGACGCGGCCGCCGAGGCGGCGTGCGCTCTCGCGTGCCCCTTTGGGCGAGTCCGTGACCTCGGCCTTCGGCACCAAGATGCCGTATTCCTCGAAGAGTTGCCTTGCCTGGTGCTCGTACAGGTCCATCTCGGCTCCTGACTGCCGTGGCCTTTCGGGGAGCAACGCCTGCTGCCCGTATGGCCCTCGACTGGCTCTCGGAAAAGTGCCGCACGCCCCCTGGACACCACCCACCGGATGCGGGATAACAAGCTTCATACAGTATTCGTCGACTGTATGCAATCTACCGCGACGGCAGCCGGGAGCAGCGCATCCGTGCTCCCAACTCCCCTACGAAGGGACAGGACTTCGCCATGCCCGACGACAACAGCCAGGACCTCATCTCCGGTGGGCATCTGGTCGCCAAGGCACTCAAGGCAGAGGGAGTGGAGGTCATCTACACGCTCTGCGGCGGCCACATCATCGACATCTACGACGGCTGCGTGGACGAAGGCATAGAGGTCGTCGACGTACGTCACGAACAGGTGGCCGCCCATGCCGCCGACGGTTACGCGCGCATCACCGGGAAGCCGGGCTGCGCCGTCGTCACCGCCGGGCCCGGCACGACGGACGCCGTCACCGGTGTCGCCAACGCCTTCCGCGCGGAGTCCCCCATGCTGCTGATCGGCGGCCAGGGGGCGCACACACAGCACAAGATGGGGTCGCTGCAGGACCTCCCGCACGTCGACATGATGACGCCCATCACCAAGTTCGCCGCGACGGTGCCGGACACGGCGCGGGCGGCCGACATGGTGTCGATGGCCTTCCGCGAGTGCTACCACGGCGCTCCGGGCCCGTCCTTCCTGGAGATTCCGCGCGATGTGCTCGACGCGAAGGTGCCGCGGGAGAAGGCCCGGATCCCCAAGGCCGGGCAGTACCGGGCCTCGACCCGCTCGGCCGGCGACCCCGAGGCCATCGAGAAGCTCGCAGACCTGCTGGTGCACGCCGAGAAGCCGGCGATCCTGCTGGGCAGCCAGGTGTGGACGACCCGCGGGACCGAAGCGGCCATCGAGCTCGTACGGACCCTCAACATCCCCGCCTATATGAACGGCGCTGGGCGCGGCACCTTGCCGCCCGGCGATCCGCACCACTTCCAGCTGTCGCGCCGGTACGCCTTCTCCAACGCCGACGTCATCGTCATCGTCGGCACTCCCTTCGACTTCCGTATGGGATACGGCAAGCGGCTCTCCGCGGACGCGACGGTCGTGCAGATCGACCTCGACTACCGGACCGTCGGCAAGAACCGGGACATCGACCTGGGCATCGTGGGCGACGCGGGGCTGGTCCTGAAGTCCGTGACGGAGGCCGCGTCCGGCCGCATCAACGGGGGCGCGTCCAAGCGCAAGGAGTGGCTGGACGAGCTGCGGGCCGCCGAGCAGACCGCGATCGAGAAGCGGCTGCCGAGCCTGAAGTCCGACGCCTCGCCCATCCACCCGTACCGTCTGGTCAGCGAGATCAACGACTTCCTCACAGAGGACTCGATCTACATCGGCGACGGCGGCGACATCGTCACCTTCTCCGGGCAGGTCGTGCAGCCGAAGTCGCCGGGTCACTGGATGGACCCGGGTCCGCTCGGCACCCTCGGCGTCGGTGTTCCGTTCGTCCTCGCCGCCAAGCAGGCGCGGCCCGACAAGGAGGTCGTGGCGCTCTTCGGCGACGGTGCCTTCTCGCTCACCGGCTGGGACTTCGAGACCCTCGTCCGCTACAACCTCCCCTTCGTCGGGATCGTCGGCAACAACTCCTCGATGAACCAGATCCGGTACGGCCAGAAGGCCAAGTACGGCGAGGAGCGCGAGCGCGTCGGCAACACGCTCGGCGACGTCCACTACGACAAGTTCGCCCAGATGCTCGGCGGTTACGGCGAGGAGGTCCGCGACCCCGCCGACATCGGGCCTGCGCTGCGGCGGGCCCGCGAGTCCGGCAAGCCCTCGCTGATCAACGTGTGGGTCGACCCGGACGCGTACGCCCCCGGAACCATGAACCAGACCATGTACAAGTGAGGGGTCCCGCCATGACAGACGCCATCACGGAAACGGCGCCCAAGGCTCTCTCCGGCATTCGCGTGCTCGACATGACGCACGTACAGTCCGGGCCCTCGGCCACGCAGCTGCTGGCCTGGCTCGGCGCGGACGTCGTCAAGCTGGAAGCGCCGACCGGCGACATCACGCGCAAGCAGCTGCGCGATCTGCCAGACGTCGACTCGCTCTACTTCACGATGCTCAACTGCAACAAGCGGAGCATCACCCTCAACACCAAGACCGAGCGCGGCAAGGAGATCCTCACCGAGCTGATCCGCCGCTCGGACGTCATGGTCGAGAACTTCGGCCCCGGTGCCGTGGACCGTATGGGGTTCACCTGGGACCGCATCCAGGAGATCAATCCGCGTATCGTCTATGCCTCCATCAAGGGTTTCGGTGACGGCCCGTACACCAACTTCAAGGCGTACGAGGTAGTCGCTCAGGCCATGGGCGGCTCCATGTCGACCACGGGCTTCGAGGACGGGCCGCCGCTTGCGACGGGCGCGCAGATCGGCGACTCGGGCACCGGCATCCACGCCGTGGCAGCGATCCTCGCCGCCCTGTACCAGCGGGTGAGCACGGGGCGCGGGCAGCGCGTGAACGTGGCCATGCAGCATGCGGTGCTGAATCTGTGCCGGGTGAAGCTGCGGGACCAGCAGCGCCTGGCGCACGGGCCGCTGGCTGAATATCCCAACGAGGACTTCGGCGACGAAGTTCCCCGCTCGGGCAACGCGTCCGGCGGCGGTCAGCCGGGCTGGGCGGTCAAGTGCGCGCCGGGCGGGCCGAACGACTACGTGTACGTCATCGTGCAGCCCGTCGGCTGGAAGCCGATCACGGAGCTCATCGGGCGTCCGGAACTGGCCGACGACCCCGAGTGGGCGACGCCGGAGTCGCGGCTGCCCAAGCTCAACAAGATGTTCCAGCTCATCGAGGAGTGGTCGGCCACGCTCCCCAAGTGGGAGGTGCTCGAGAAGCTCAACGCGCACAACATCCCGTGCGGCCCGATCCTGTCCACCAAGGAGATCATCGAGGACGCGTCGCTGGCCGCGAACGAGATGGTCGTCGAGGTCAGCCACCCGGAGCGCGGCAGCTTCACCACCGTCGGCTCCCCGCTGAAGCTCTCCGACTCGCCCGTGGACGTGGTCAGTTCGCCACTGCTCGGCGAGCACAACGAAGAGGTCTACGTCGGCGAGCTCGGCCTCGGCGACGAAGAGCTGCGCCTGCTCAAGTCGAACGGAGTGATCTGATTGATGGCCGAAGACCGCGTGCTGAGGGTGCGGACGCTCCTCGACGCCGTGCGGGCCGAGGGCCGTACCGCGCTGACCGCTCCCGAGGGCAAGGTGATCGCGGACGCGTACGGAATCGCCGTACCGGGCGAGGAACTGGCGACGGACGTCGACGAGGCCGTGGCGTTCGCAGCGCGCTTCGACGGGCCGGTCGTCCTGAAGATCGTCTCGCCGGACATCCTGCACAAGACCGACGCCGGCGGCGTGATCGTCGGTGTCCAGGGCGCGGCGGACGTGCGGGCCGCGTTCTGCAAAATCATCGAGAACGCGCGCGCGTACGCGCCAGAGGCACGTATCGAGGGCGTGCAGGTGCAGGAGCTGCTGCCGAAGGGCCAGGAGGTCATCGTCGGCGCGGTGACCGATCCGACGTTCGGGAAGGTGGTCGCCTTCGGGCTCGGCGGCGTACTCGTCGAGGTCCTCAAGGACATCACGTTCCGGCTGGCGCCGGTCGACGCCGACGAGGCCGTGTCCATGCTCGACTCGATCCGGGCCGCGGAGATCCTGCGCGGTGTACGCGGCGCGCAGCCCGTCGACCGGTGGGCGATCGCCGAGCAGATCCGCCGCGTCTCCCAGCTGGTCACCGACTTCCCGGAGATCGCCGAGGTGGACCTCAACCCGGTGATCGCCACACCGGAGAGTGCGGTCGCCGCCGACATCCGCGTCATCCTCTCCGAGGGGGAGGTCAAGCAGCGGCGCACCTACACGCGCGCGGAGATGCTCACTTCGATGCGCCGGCTGATGCAGCCCCGCTCGGTCGCCGTGATCGGCGCCTCCAACGAGCAGGGCAAAATCGGCAATTCGGTGATGCGCAACCTCATCGACGGCGGTTTCTCCGGAGAGATCCACCCGGTGAACCCCAAGGCCGATGACATCTTGGGCCGCAAGGCGTACAAGAGTGTCACCGACGTCCCGGGTGAGGTGGATGTGGCGGTCTTCGCGATCCCCGCCAAGTTCGTGGCCGCGGCTCTGGAGGAGGTGGGACGCAAGGGGATCCCCAACGCGGTACTGATTCCCTCCGGTTTCGCGGAGACCGGCGAACACGAACTGCAGGCGGAGATCGTGGCGATCGGTGAGCGCCACGGGGTGCGCCTGCTGGGGCCGAACATCTACGGCTACTACTCGACGTGGCAGGACCTGTGCGCCACGTTCTGCACGCCCTACGACGTCAAGGGCGGGGTGGCGCTGACCTCGCAGTCGGGCGGCATCGGCATGGCCATCCTCGGCTTCGCACGGGCCACCAAGACCGGTGTGTCGGCGATCGTCGGTCTCGGCAACAAGTCGGACCTCGACGAGGACGACCTGCTCACCTGGTTCGGCGAGGACCCCAACACCCAGTGCATCGCCATGCACCTGGAGGACCTCAAGGACGGCCGCGCCTTCGTGGAGGCCGCACGCGCCACCGTGCCGAAGAAGCCGGTCGTGGTCCTCAAGGCGGGCCGCACCGCGGCGGGCGCCAAGGCCGCCGGCTCCCACACGGGCGCGCTCGCGGGCGACGACGCCGTGTACGACGACATTCTCCGGCAGGCCGGTGTGATCAGGGCGCCCGGCCTCAACGAGATGCTGGAGTACGCGCGTGCGCTGCCCGTCCTGCCGACGCCCAAGGGCGACAACGTCGTGATCATCACGGGTGCGGGCGGCTCGGGCGTGCTGCTGTCCGACGCGGTGACCGACAACGGGCTGAAGCTGATGGAGATCCCGTCCGATCTGGACGCGGACTTCCGGAAGTTCATCCCGCCCTTCGGTGCCGCCGGCAATCCGGTGGACATCACGGGTGGCGAGCCCCCGTCGACGTACGAGGCGACGATCAGGCTCGGCTTGGAGGACCCGCGGATCCACTCGCTGATCCTGGGCTACTGGCACACCATCGTCACGCCGCCGATGGTCTTCGCGGAGCTCACCGCGCGCGTGGTTGCCGAGTTCCGCGAGCGCGGCATCGAGAAGCCGGTTGTGGCGTCGCTCGCGGGCGACGTCGAGGTCGAGGATGCCTGCGCATACCTCTTCGAACGGGGCGTCGTTGCGTACCCGTACACGACGGAGAAGCCGGTGGCCGTACTCGGCGCGAAGTACCGGTGGGCGCGGGCGGCGGGACGACTGTGAGGCGCGGTCGAGGGGCGGGTCTGTTGGGGGGCGGTCGATGAGGTGATCGAGGGAGGGGCCGGCCGGCGGTGCGCGCCGGCCGGCCCCGGGACCCGTGCGCGCACGAAAGGAATTGGACAGGGGGCGCTGGCCAGATCTTTCGACGCAAGGGGTGCTTTCGCGACATGACAACCACCGACATTCCCACGTCCGTCCCCTACAGGGAGGTGACGGACCGCAACGGCCGCCTTTACCGGATCGGCGAGACCGACCGGGACATCATGGGGCGACCGCGATGGACCATGGTGCTCTTCCCGTGGATGGGCATGATGGGCATCAGCTCCTCGGAGTACGCGTTCACATCGGCCGAGGACACACTGCACGAGGCACATCTGTGGTCGAGCGGCCACATCTTCTGGCTGATGGGTGTCTGGGTGTTCTTCCAGGCGGCCGTGGCCTTCCCCGCCGGGCAGCTGCGCGAGAGCGGCAAGCTGCCGGCGCGGTACGCGATGATGCTCGGTGCGCTGGGCACCATCCTCGGCTATCTCTCACTCGCGTACGCGCCGCATGTGATCGTCGCGTACATCGGCTTCGGCATGTTCAGCGGCATCGGCGCCGGTCTCGTCTACGCGACCTGCGTGAACATGGTCGGCAAGTGGTATCCGGAGCGCAAGGGCGGCAAGACCGGCATGGTCAACGGCGGTTTCGCCTACGGCTCCGTGCCGTTCGTGTTCCTCTTCACCTCGTACATGGACCTGAGCAACTATCAGGGCGTCCTGGTGATGGTGGGCTTGGTCTGCTGCGCCGTGGTCGCCTTCGCGGGCTGGTTCTTCAAGGACCCGCCCAAGGGCTGGTGGCCGGCCCACGTGGATCCGCTGAAGGTGTCGGACGACCCGAAGATCCGACGGGCGCTGGAGAAGAACCCGCCGGCGGTGAAGCAGTACACGCCGAAGCAAGCCGCCCGCACGCCGGTGCTCTGGATGATGTGGTTCTGTCTCCTGTGCACGGCCGGGATCAACATCTTCGGTATCGCGTTCCAGGTGCCGTTCGGCAAGGACATGGGCTTCGCCGGCGGAATCGTGGCCACGGCCATGTCCCTGAAGGCCATCGTCAACGGCACCGGACGGGGCGTCATCGGCTGGATCTCCGACCGCTACGGGCGCCGCAACACGCTCATCATCGTCTGCATCGTGCTGGGCTCCGCCCAGTTCGGCGTGCTGGTCTCGGGCTCCATGGGCAGCATGCCGTTCTTCCTGTTCTGCTCCATGGTCTCCGGATTCGGCGGCGGCGCGATCTTCCCGCTGTTCGCGGCCATGACCGCCGACTACTTCGGCGAGAACAACAACGCCACCAACTACGGGATGGTCTACAGCTCGAAGCTGATCTCGGGCCTGCTCGGCTCGGGCATGGGCGCCGTCGTGGTCAGCGCCTGGGACTACGAGGGCGCGTTCATCATCGCGGGTTCCATCGGTCTCGCTTCGGCCGTCCTCGCGCTGTTCCTGAAGGCCCCCGGCAGGCCCGGGGGCCGCCGTATCGCACCCAACCCGCATCCGATCGGGGAGGAGATGGCGTGACATGACGGCGGACCCCATCGCAGCGAACAGCGCATCGGCGCACGCCGGCGCCGACGCCGACGCCACGAACCTCTCGTACCGTGAAGTGACCGACTCCCGCGGACGCGTCTACCGCATGGGCGAGACGGACCGGGACATCCTCGGTCACTCGCGCAAGCTCATGGTGTACCTGCCGTGGATCGCCATGATGGCCATCAGCGTCTTCGAATACGCGTACGGTTCGGCCGAGGACACCCTGTCCCACGCACACGGCTGGACGCAGAGCAACACCTTCTGGATCCTCAGCGTTTGGGTCTTCTTCCAGGCCGGCATCGCCTTCCCGGCGGGCTGGCTGCGGGAGAAGGGCATCCTGACCGCCCGCCAGGCCATGTACATCGGTGCCGGCATGTGCGTCGTCGGCTTCCTCGCCCTGTCGCACCTGAGCAACGTCCTCCTGGCGATCCTGGGATTCGGTGTCGTCGGCGGCATCGGCTCCGGCCTCGTCTACGCGACCTGCATCAACATGGTCGGGAAGTGGTTCCCCGAGCGCCGCGGCGCCAAGACCGGCTTCGTCAACGGCGGATTCGCCTACGGCTCTCTGCCGTTCATCTTCATCTTCAACTACGCGTTCGACACGGCGAACTATCACCGGGTGCTGGATCTGATCGGCTGCTACGTGATGATCGTCGTGCTGTCCTGCGCGTTCTTCTTCAAGGATCCACCGAAGAACTGGTGGCCGGCGGATATCGACCCGCTGACGCACGCCGGCAAGGGCAAGAGCTCCGCCGGCCTGGCAAAGAACCCTCCCGCGGTGAAGCAGTACACGCCCAAGGAGGCCATCAGGAGCGGCGTGCTCCCGCTGATGTGGATCACTCTCGTCATGACGGCGGGTGTGTCGATCTTCGGTATCTCCTTCCAGGTCGATTTCGCCAAGGAGGTGGGCTTCGGCCCGCTGGTGGCGGCGTCGTCGATGGGCATCATGGCGGTCATCAACGGCATCGGCCGTGCGGTGGTGGGCTGGCTGTCCGACCTGTGGGGCCGCAAGCTGACCCTGGTGTTCGTCATCGTGGTACTGGGACTCGCTCAGTTCGGCGTGATCTGGGCGGGCGACGTCAGGAACGAATGGCTGTTCCTGTTCTTCGCCTTCCTCTCCGGATTCGGCGGCGGCGCCTTCTACCCGATGTTCGCGGCCCTGACCCCGGACTACTTCGGGGAGAACTACAACGCCACCAACTACGGCCTGGTGTACAGCGGCAAACTGATCAGCGGCCTGTTCGGCGGCGGTCTCGGCTCGATGGTGGTCGCGGCCTGGGGCTACAACGGGGCGTACGCGCTGGCCGGCGGGATCTCGATGGTGGCAGCGGCGATCGCCCTGCTCCTGAGGCAACCGGGGCGGACCAGGGAAGCCACCCGGACTCCGCAGCCACAACCGGCGGGCTGAGAGGGCAGCTCGGCACACGGCAACAGATCAGGCGGCCCTCCCCACGACGTTACGTGGGGAGGGCCGCCTGATTTGTTGTCCGGGAACCGGTGATGCCTGGTTAGACGCGCTTCTCGCGCAGGGCCGCGAGGTTGTCATAACCGATCTTCGCGTGCCGCAGTGACTGCCCCGGGTCGGTGGAGCTCGGGGCGTTGTCCTGCTCGACCATCGGGTTGTGGTAGTTCCTTGCGCCGACGCGTGAGAAGAACGTGGTGTAGTCGATGACGCCGGTGCCGAACGGGACCATGTCGTAGCCCATCCCGTTCGTGGTGTTGACGGTGCCGTCCTTGGCGTGGAAGAGCGGGTAGCGCTTGTTGTTGCGGGCGACGAGCCCCGCCGGGTCGAAGACGTTCTCCTGCGTCGAGCCGTCGTGGGCCGTGTAGGTGTGGAACTTGTACCGGGCGACGTGTGCCCAGAAGATGTCCATCTCCAGCCAGACGACCTTCGGATCGGTGATCTTGAGGAAGTACTCCAGCTTGCGGATTCCGGAGCTGCGGGTCGGGCGGCCCTGGGCGTCCAGCGGGCCTCCGTCGATCAGGAAGCCGTAGGCCGCGTCGTGGTTGTGGGTGTACAGCTTGATGCCCTCACGTCGGGCGATCTCCCCGAGCGCGTTCCACTTGTCGGCCGCCACGTCCCAGTCGGCCCGGTAGGCGCTGCCGGTGGGGTCGCCGCCCGTGCCCATGTGCGCCATGCCGAGGATGTTGGCGATTTCCAGGTGCTTCTTGAAGGTGTCCAGGTCGGGGGTGGTGAGCGGCCAGGAGGGCGGGATGAAGCCGTGGTTGCCCTGTGCCCTGAGGCCGTACTCGTCGAGCCAGGAGCGCAGCAGCTTGGCGCCCTCGACGGACTCCAGGCTGGCACCGCCCGGGGCGTTGGCGTGCTGGCCGTATCCGGCGAACTCCACCTGTCGGTAGCCGTACCGCGCGAGCTCCTTGAAGACCTCGCGGAAGCCGGACGGCAGGTCGGTGGAGAGTGGGTCGCGGCCTGTCGCATCACGGACGGTGTAGAGGATGATTCCGCGTTTGTCTGCGGGGACGAGGACGTCTCCGCCCCGGTCGTCACCTCTTCCCTGGTCCTGAGCGTCCTGAGCCAGTGCTGGTGAGGCCCCGAAGACGGGTGCGGCGATCGCCGCTGTCGCGGCGGCGGTGCAGGTGCTCAGGAAGCGGCGGCGGCTGACGCCGAGAGCGCGACGCAGGGCGTCGCCGGTTCCGGATTCGTCGTTGAATGCGGTCACGGTCTCTCTCTTTCGAGTCGGTGTACGGGTCGAGCGGGTGCCGAACGGTCTGCTGCTCTTCCGCGGGCCGGACGCGTTGTCAGTGGCGCGTGTTTCACTTTCTGCAGTTGCTCAGTTGCTCGTCATGCGAGGCCGGCCAGGTCGAGCAGCAGGGATTTCACATCGGTGGCCGCGATGCGGCCGCCGACGGCGCGGGGGGTGGAGCACATGATGAGCGGACCTTCGTCGTCGCTCGCGGGAAGGCGGCCGTGGCTGCCTCGAATAGGTGACGGGTCCAGGGGCACGACCGCCATGCGGTAGCGCATGCCGAGTTTCTTGCGGGCCAGCGCTCCGGCTGCCTTGACCCTGACGTAGGGGTCGAGGGGGTCCATGAAGAGCTCGGCGGGGTCATAGCCGGGTTTGCGGTGGATCTCGACGAGCTGGGCGAAGTCGGGGGCCTGGTCGTCGTCGAGCCAGTAGTAGTACGTGAACCAGGCGTCCGGCTCCGCGACGGCGACCAGCTCACCGGCGCGGGGGTGGTCGAGGTGGTGCGCCTTCTTGCCCTCGTCGTCGAGGAGTTGGTCGATGCCGGGCAGGTCCCGGAGTGCTGCGCGAGTGGCGTCAAGGTCCTCTGGTCGGCGGACGTATACATGGGCGAGCTGGTGGTCCGCGACGGCGAAGGCGCGCGAGGCCATCGGGTCGAGGTATTCCATGCCGTCCTGGGTGTGCACTTCCAGCAGGCCGGCCCGGCGCAGGGCGCGGTTGATGTCGACGGGGCGGCTGACGCGGGTGATGCCGTACTCGGAGAGAGCGACGACGGTGCGGCCCTGGGTGCGCGCGTCGTCCAGGAGGGGGGCGAGAGCCTGGTCGAGATCGGCTGCGGCCTGGTGTGAGCGGGGATCGTCGGGGCCGTAGCGCTGCAGGTCGTAGTCGAGGTGAGGGAGGTAGCACAGGGTCAGGTCGGGGTTGCGGCCGGCCATGATGTGCCGCGTGGCGTCGATGATCCACTGGCTGGAGACGAGGTCGGCGCCGGGGCCCCAGAAGTGGAAGAGCGGGAAGGTGCCGAACTTCTCGGTGAGTTCGTCGTGCAGGTCCGGGGGCCGGGTGTAGCAGTCGGGTTCCTTGCGGCCGTCGGCGTAGTAGACGGGACGGGGGGTGACGGTGATGTCGGTGTCCGCGCCCATGGCGTACCACCAGCAGATATTGGCGACCGTGAAGCCGGGGTGGGCGCGACGGGCGGCGTCCCACAGTTTGTCTCCGGCGACGAGACCGTTGTGCTGGCGCCACAGCAGTACGTCGCCGAGCTCGCGGAAGTACCAGCCGTTGCCGACGATGCCGTGCTCGGCAGGTGTGGTGCCGGTGAGGAACGTCGACTGGGCGGTGCAGGTGACGGCGGGCAGGACGGTGTCGAGCGCGGCCTGGGAGCCGGCCTGGCCCAGCGCACTGAGGCGGGGCATGTGCGCGAGGAGGCGGGGGGTGAGGCCCACGACGTCGAGGACGAGGAGAGGAGTCGGGCCGGGGCGTTGGTGTCGGTCGTCGGAACCGAGTGGGTGCGTCACGGGAGTTCCTTCAGGCCGAGGTCCGTCAGGAGGTCGCGGGCGAGGGTGAGTTCGGCGGCGATGCCGTCGGCGAGCTGGGATCGGGTGTGTGGGCGCAGCTCGGGTGGGAGGGCCTGCCAGGTGTAGGTCTCGACCTCGAGATGGCTGGTCAGCGGGTGCGGGCCGCCGACCAGCCGGGCCAGTGTGTCCTTGAGCACGGGAAGAGTGGAGGTGAGTGGCGCGGCGGGGGCCGCGTGCAGGGGGACGTGGAAGTGGGAGCGCCACGGGGTTCGGTCGGGCAGCGCATCACCGGCGAGGGCTTCGCCGAGGTCGTCGGTGCCGCGCAGTGCGGCGGTGGTGCGGGTGCGGGTCTGGTGGAGAAAGCGGGGTTCGTCGAAGGCGGCGAGGGCTTCGCGTACGTCGGGGAGATGGGGGTGTTCGGCGTGGAGTGCGGCGGAGAGCTGGGATTTGACGATGGGGATGCGGGCGGCCCTGAGCTCGTCCAGCGCGGTGTGCGGGTCTTCGAAGGAGGTGGCGAGGTGGCAGGTGTCGACGCAGATACCGATGCGGTCGTGTCCGACCGCGGTGAGGGGCGCGATGGCGTCGCCGGTGGTCTCGACGATGCAGCCGGGCTCGGGCTCGAGGCCGATGCGGATGGAGCGGCCGGTCAGCTCCTCCAGGGCGTCGAGTCGTCCGGCGAGGGTGGCGAGTGCGGCATGCGCGGCCTCGGCACGGTGTGCGTCATACGCGGTGCGCCAGGCGATCGGCAGTGTGGAGATGCTTCCCTCGGTCACGTCGTCGGGCAGCAGCTGGGCGAGCAGGCGCGCCAGGTCCATGGTGTGGCCGAGGCGCTCCGGGTCGGCCCAGTCCGGTTTGTAGACGCGGTACTTGACCTCCGCTGCACCGAATCCTTCATACGGGAAACCGTTGAGGGTGACCACTTCCAGGCCGCGCCGGTCGAGTTCGGTGCGCAGTCCGCGCAGCGCCGCGGGGTCGGTGACCAGAGCCCGGGCGGCGTCCTTGGCGAGCCACAGGCCGATGCCGAGCCGGTCGCGGCCGAGACGCTTGCGGACGGGTTCGCAGTGATCTCGCAGTTGGGCGAGGACGCCGTGGAGGGTTTCGGCGGGGTGGACGTTGGTGCAGTAGGCGAGGTGGACGGTGGAGCCGTCGGGGTGCCGGAACCGCATGGCTCACGCCTCCGTCTTCGGGGTGCCGCGCAGGATGGAGTTGCCCTCGTGGGTGGCCTCGGGCTGCGGGACATCGAGGGTGAGGCGGCCGCTGAGCCCGTAGAAGGCCACGGGGTTGCGCCACAGCACCTGGTCGACGTCGTCCTCGCCGAACCCCGCCTTGAGCAGCGCGTCGCCCACCTTGCGGGTCTTGAGGGGGTCGCTTCTGCCCCAGTCGGCCGCGGAGTTGACGAGCACCTTCTCGGGCCCGTACTGCTCAAGGACGGCGACCATCCGCTCCTCGTCCATCTTGGTGTCGGGATAGACGGAGAAGCCGAGCCAGCAGCCGGCGTCCTTGGCTTCCTTGACGGTCGTCTCGTTGAGGTGGTCGATGAGCACCCGCTCGGGCGGCAGGGCGGACTCGCGGACGACGTCGAGGGTGCGGCGCAGACCGGCCAGCTTGTCGCGGTGCGGGGTGTGCACCAGGGCCGGCAGCTCGTGGTCGGCGGCGAGCTGGAGCTGGGCGGCGAGTGCGGTGTCCTCGGCGGGCGTCATGGAGTCATAGCCGATCTCGCCCACGGCGACGACGTTGTCCTTGACGAGATACCGCGGCAGCACGTCGAGGACGGGGGTGCAGCGGGGGTCGTTCGCCTCCTTGGGGTTGAGGGCGAGCGTGCAGTGGTGGGCGATGCCGTACTGGGCGGCGCGGAAGGGTTCCCAGCCGAGGAGGGAGTCGAAGTAGTCGACGAAGGAGGCCGGCGAGGTGCGGGGCTGGCCCAGCCAGAAGGAGGGCTCGACGACAGCGCGTACACCCGCCGCATACATGGCCTCGTAGTCGTCGGTGGTCCGTGACGTCATATGGATGTGGGGGTCGAAGATGCGCATCAGGACTCCTCGCCGGTCGAAGCTGTGGAGGGGGCCGAGGGGGTGGCCGAAGGGGCTGGGCGACCGGCCAGTGACAGGACCCGGTGCAGGTCCTCGGGGACGGGGCGGCCCGCGGCAGTGCGTTCGTTCGCGTAGTCGACGAGCATGCGGGCCAGTTCTCCATCGGCTCGGGCGCGCTCCGCCAGGCCGGCCACCGCGTCCACGGAGACACCGGTGAACAGGCACTTGAGGACGGCGTGCCGCCAGTTGTGGGCATCCAGGTGTTCGGCGGCGTACGGGCCTACGGCGGCGGCGACCAGGCGCGTGTCGTTGGTGCGCAGGGCGTCCTCGACGAGTGCCAGGGCCTGGGGGCCGGTGACGAGGTGGGGCAGTGCGTGCAGGACGGCGCGGCGTTCGGCGGCAGAGCCCTGGGCGTAGATGCGGCTGAGGGTGGCGGGGCCGGCGCCTGCGGCGCCCAGGAGGAGCAGGCGGACGGCGTCGGCGTACTCGGGGCCGCAGCGGCGCCCGGCTTCGGCGAAGCGCAACTCCCAGCCAGGCGTTGCGCTTTGCGGCGCCTCCTCCTGGTGGGCGGCGGCCTCGGCGAGTGCCTGGTCGAGCCAGGCCCGGGCACCGTCGTCGAGAGCGGCGCCGAGCCGGGCGTGGAGCATGGCGATGGCGGGTTGCACAGTGGCGGCCGACTCCTCGAGCGCGGCCGACTCCCCGCGGCCGCCGACCGGGATATTGGCGTCCGGTTTCCCGCGGCCGTCGGCCGGGGCGGTGGCGGGGCCCGCGTCGTTGCCGCGTGGGTGGGCCGAGTGGGTGGGGTCGTGCGTCACGGCGTGCTCCCTTCCAGTGCGGCCTCGGCTGCCCCGGCCCGAGCCCGGCTGGCCCGTGCTGCTCCGGGGAAGGCGCGGCGCAGGAAGTCCAGCGACTCCTCCGCGAGGCGTGGGCCGGCGTGGGAGTGGCGGGGCAGTTCGACGACGGTCAGTCCCTGGTAGCCGGTGGCGGCAAGGGCTTCGAGTACGGGCGGGAAGTCGATCTCCCCGTCCCCGAACGGGAGGTGTTCATGAACACCGCGACGCATGTCCTCGATCTGGACGTGCCGCAGCCAGGGTGCCGCGGCCCGGACGCAGTCGGCCGGCGGCTCCGGCTCCAGGCACTGGCAGTGGCCGATGTCGAGGGTGAGGCCGAGAGCTTCGGGACTGCCGAGTGCCTGACGCAGGCGGTGGAAGTCGGCGAGCGTGGCGACGAGGTGGCCCGGCTCGGGTTCGACGGCGAGCGGGATTCCCGTGGCGCTGGCGGCGTCCAGGACGGGGCCGAACGCCTCGGTGAGCCGTTGCCACGCGACGTCGTCCGACGTGTCCTCGGGTGTGACGCCGCTGAAGCAGTGCACCGCGTGGGCACCGAGGTCGGCGGCGATGCGGACGGCGAGGATCAGCAGCCGGGTGCGTGCGGCACGCCCGGCCGGGTCCGGGTCGAGGAGGGAGGGGCCGTGCTTGCGGCGCGGGTCGAGCACATACCGGGCGCCGGTCTCGATCGTCACGCCCAGTCCGTGCCGGTCCAGGCGGCGGGCCACCTCGCGGGTGCGCGCGGCCAGGTCGGGGGCGAGCGGGTCCAGGTGCATGTGGTCGAGCGTCAGCCCGACCCCGTCGTACCCGAGGTCGGCGAGCAGACCGAGGGCGTCGGCGAGCCGCAGGTCGGTGAGGCCGTTGGTGCCGTATCCGAAGCGGAGAGTGCCTGGGCTCATGTCACGCTCACCTTCCGTGCGAACGAGCGGGCGGCCGGGGCCAGGACGGCGGTCAGCAGTGCGGTGCGGAGTCCGCCGCCGCGTGCGGCGAGTGCTGCCTGGAGCGGGATCATGGCTCGGATACCGGCCCCGACGGCCTGTTGGGTGAGCGGCGGAGACGGGTTGAGGGCGGCGTGGAAAAGGGGGCGGGCGGCGGTTGCGGCATAGGCCGCACCGAGGGCGCCCTGGAGGACGGCCGCAGTTCCGGCAGTCGCCGTTCCGGCAGCCCCGGTTCCGGCAGTCCCGGTTCCGGAAGTCCCGGTTCCGGCAGTCGCAGTTCCTGCAGTCCCGGTTCCGGCAGTCGCGGTTCTGCGGTTCGGCGCCGTGGCGCGCTTCGGCCCTGAGGGGCTGGAGCCCGGCAGGCGGACAGCGGCTTCTGTCCGTCGGCCTGCCGGGAGTTCGGGGGCGGCACGAGCAGTGCTGCGACCGGCTGTCCACGCCAGCAGCAGCGTCGTCGCCAGCGCCGCTAGCGGGGCCGAGGAGGAGCCGCCCTGGGCCTCCCGGCGGGACACGGCCGTCACCGCGAGCGTGTGCGCGCCGAGGACCGTCGCCGAGGGCAGGGCCCCGCGCCACCGGCCGCCCGGAACCGTCGCCGCCGCGCCCAGCGCCAGGTCAAGGCCCCGGGCCGCCGCCATGGCCACGGGACCGGCGGCCGTTCGCTTCAGACCCAGGTCGTAGGCCCAGACAGTGGTGGCGAGCGTCCCGGCGACCGCCAGGGCCGGCCGTCCGGCGCGCGAGGCCACGGCCAGGCCGGCGATGGTGAGGCCGCCCGCCGCCGCCAGCGCCGTGACGGGGCTGATGCGGCCTGACGGCAGCGGGCGGTGTGGGCGTTCCACGGCGTCGTCGGCGCGGTCGGCCCAGTCGTTGAGCGCCATGCCCGCCTCGTACAGACACAGGGAGGAACCGATGGCGAGAAGAGTGCGGCGATCGGGCCGGGCGCCTGCCGCGGCGGCGCCCGCGAGGGCGTCACCCGGCACCGTGAACAGCGCGGGAAGCCGGAGCAGTTCGGCCCAGGCGCGGGCACGACCCCCAGCTCGGACGCGCGGGCTCATCGCGCCGCCCGCAGCCGTCCGGCGAAGCCCACCAGCTCCGCGTACTGCTCCGCGAGTGCCGACGGCGAGCCCGGGTCGGGATCCTTGAAGTAGAAGCCGAGCTCCGGAAGAGGTCCTGACAGGCCGGTCTCGTGGGCGCGGGCGGTCAGGCGGGCCAGGTCGAGTACGAGGGGTGCCGCGAGGGCGGAGTCGCAGCCCTGCCAGATGGTCTGGAGCACCATCCGGGAGCCGAGGAAGCCGTCGAAGGCGATGTGGTCCCAGGCGGTCTTCCAGTCGCCGAGGGCCGGTACGTCGTCGATGTGCACCTCGCCTTCGGGGACCGAGCCGAGGGTGTCGGTGAGGACGCGTTCCTTGCCGGCGTTCTTCGCGGCGGCCGCACCCGGGTCGGCCAGCGCCGCGCCGTCGCCGCCGCCCAGCAGGTTGGTCCCGGACCACGCCCGCACGGCAAGGGCACGCTGCGCGAACATCGGTCCCAGCACCGACCGCAGCAGCGTCTGCCCGGTCTTGCCGTCGCGCCCCGCGTACGGCAGGCCGGAGCCCGAGGCCGCCGCGTGCAGTGAGGGATGGTGCAGGCCCGTCGACGGGGTGAAGTTGACGTACGGGCAACCCGCCCGCAGCGCCGCCGCCGCGTACAGGGAGCTGGCGGGGAGGGTAGAGGGGTCCCCCGTCGCCACCGGCTCCGTCGACGCGACGTTCACCACGACGGCGCGGGCCAGCCCGCCCCGGCGTACGAATTCCCGTATGTCGGCGGCGAAGGACTCGATGAGTTCCTCGTCGGAGCGGCTGTCGCCGGGCAGAGGACCGCCGCTGCGGATCTCGCGGTCGGCCGCGGCCAGTTCGCTGTGCACCGCCGAGGGCAGCCCGTGCGGCAGGACTCGCCCGGCGACCAGTGCCTCCGCGCGCTTGGGCAGGGGGCAGTCCACCGTGTCGTGCCCGCCGAAGACCAGGGACGCGAGCGGTGGCAGGCCGCAGTCGCTGAAGGGCGCCGTCTCGGTCACCATGCCGGTGGCCGGATGCAGACCGGCGGCCACGGCGGCACATCCCACGACCACGGTGGTGGCCACGGAACCGCGCGCTCCGACGAGCCACACGCCGGTACGCGGACGGGGAGCGGAAGGTTCGGCGGACATGGACAGCCTCCTTGACGACAGGACTGGGCGAGTGAGCAGGAGAAGCGGCACAGTGAGGAGGAAGTGACGGCGGGCGGAGGTCCGGCGTCCCCCGCCCGCCGCCGTCTAGTCGCCCTTCACGGGCAGATCCAGGAGCTCCTTGCCTGCGCCTGCGCCTGCGCCGAACTCCTTGATCCGGATGCTGCGGAACGAGACCTGGTCGTCGGCACCGTGGTTCTGGATGCCGATGTGACCGTCCTCGAGGCTTCGCGCCGGATCGGTGTTGGTGAAGTCGTTGATCTTCACCCCGTTGAGCCAGACGCGCAGCCGCTCGCCCTCGACACGGATCTCGTAGGTGTTCCACTCCCCCGGCGGGTTCAGGGCGCGATCCCGCTTCTTGAGGTCGGCGGACTGGAAACCGTAGACCGAGCCCGTCGTCTTCTCGGGCACGTCGGTCGCGTCGATCTGGATCTCGTAGCCGTTGTTCACGGCCGACCAGGGGTCGTCGGAGGCGGGGAAGCCCACGAAGATCCCCGAGTTGTCGTCCCCGGCCGTCTTCCAGTCGAGCTTGAGCGAGTAGGACCCCAACTCCTCGGCCGCGTACCAGAGCATGCCCATACCACCGGAGGAGGTGAGCGTGCCGTCGTTCAGCTCGAACGATCCCGGTCCCGCCTGCTTCCAGCCGTCCAGGGACGTCTGCGTACCGTCGAAGATCGGCGTGTAGCCGTTCTCCGGGCGGCAGTCGGCCTGGGCTGAGCCGACGGCCCAGCGGATGCCGCCGAGCAGGTGCTGCCGGAAGGCGGGGTCGGCGTAGGACTCCTTGGTGTGGCCGCCTCCGGTGTAGAAGGCGCGTCCGCCCTGGTAGTCCTGGCACCAGGCGATCGGGTGGTCGCCGGCCATCGTGCCGCCGGTGTACGACGACTCGTCCAGCGATGCCAGGACGTGGGCCCGTTCCCGCGGGTTGGAGCGGTAGTTGTACCACTCGTCCGTGCGCTCCCAGGCCGCCGCCAGATGCGATGTCGCGGGGTGTGCCCGGTCCTCCACATCCACGGTCGCGGGCTGGATCGCGGGGTGCGACTGGAAGTACGCGCCCGCGAGGCCGCCGTAGAACGGCCAGTCGTACTCGGTGTCGGCGGCGGCGTGGATACCGACATAGCCGCCCCCGCGCCGGATGTAGTCCTCGAAGGCGCTCTGCTGGACCTCGTCCAGTACGTCACCCGTCGTCGAGAGGAACACGACGGCGTCGTACTTCCGCAGGTTCGTCGACGTGAACGCCGTGGCGTCCTCTGTGGCGTCGACCGCGAAGCCGTGCGCCGCCCCCAGACCCCTGACGGCGGCGATGCCGTCAGGGATGGAGTCGTGCCGGAAACCGGCGGTCTTGGAGAACACCAGTACCTTCTTCTCCGTGGCCGCGTCCTTCCTGTCCGGGGCCGCGTCCTTCGAGACGGCCGGCCCCGACAGTCCGCCGATGAGCAGGGCGGCGCCCACCGCGGCGGTCACCAGTCGAGTTCTCGCACGCATTGCAGGCCTCCCCTCATTCCGTCGTGAAGGTGAAGTCGTCCACCTCGTACAGGGCATCGCCGATGCCGCCCTTGAAGACGAGGTAGAGCGTGGTGGTGCCGGTCGGAGCGCCCTTCAGGCCGGCGGTGACGTCCTGGTAGTCCTCCCAACCGCCGGTGGCCGGGACGGTCGCGGTGCCGAGCAGCTTGCCCTTGGCCGAGCCCGCGCGGATCTCGAGGGTGCCGCCTTCGCCGGCGGAGGCGACGCGTGCGCTGATCTTGGTCGCGTTGGACAGGACGTACGGCTGGAAGGCGATCCAGTCGCCGTTGCTGATGTCGCCGACGGTCTTGGCACCGTGGGCCGTCGTCCGGCTCTGGACGGTGATGCCCTCGGAGGTGCCGAAGTGCTCGGCCTGGCGGTGCCTGGGCTGGACGACGCTCTGGTCATGGCCGGTCAGCGCGGCCTGGCCGCCACCACCGGCGTCGGTGTACTCCGCGTTGACGACACCGAAGATGTTGGCGTCCTCGTCATGGCCGCCGTCGGCGCTGGTCTGAAGCGTGCCGGTGCAGCCGTTCGCCGAGGTCAGCGGGTGTCCGTGGCTGTCGTGGCCGAGGATGAAGGAGACCTTCACCTTGGCGCAGTCGATGGTGCCGTCCTCCGGGTCGGTGACCTTCACCTTGAACGGCACGGCGTCACCGAAGCTGAACAGCTGGCCGTCCTGCGGCAGTTCGAGCGTGACCTTGGGAGCGGTGTTGCCGACCACGATCTGCACGCTCGCGCTGCCGGTGCGTCCGCTCGGGTCCTTGGCGGTCAGCGTCGCCGTGTACGTCCCGTTCTTCTTGTACGTGTGGGAGGGGTTCGCGGCAGTGGAGGCGGCGGAGCCGTCGCCGAAGTCCCAGCTGTACGTGAGCGTGTCGCCGTCCGCGTCGGTGGTCCCGCTGGACGAGAAACGGACCTTCAGCGGGGCCTGCCCGGAGGTGCGGTCGGCGGCGGCCTGCGGGGTCGGCGAGTGCCCGTCGGTGGCGTTCTCGATGCGGTACAGGGCCGAGTTCTCGTCGCCTCCGAACCAGGAGACGCCGTAGTCGAGGACGTAGAGGGCTCCGTCGGGCCCGAAGGCCATGTCCATCACCTGGGTGCCGGACCACGGGACGTCGTTGATGGACTGCACGGTGCCGTCGGCGTCCGACGAGATGCGCTTGATCCAGCGGCGGCCGAACTCCCCGGCGAAGAAGTCACCGTCGTACGCCTCGGGGAACTTGACCGGCGAGTCGAGCGTTGCGTCGTAGTGGTAGACCGGTCCGCCCATCGGGGACTCGGAGCCGTCGCCGAACTCGGGCACGGACGGGCCGTTGTAGGGGATCCAGGCGGGCTGGGCCGGGGGCAGGTCGGTGAGGCCGGTGTTGTGCGGGGAGGTGTTCTTGGGGGCAGCGCAGTCGAAGGCGTCACCGGACGTCTTGGTGGCGAAGTCGTAGTCGACGTACGCGTCGTTCTTGCCCGTGCAGTAGGGCCAGCCGAAGTTGCCGGGCTTGGTGACGCGGGCGAACTCGACCTGTCCGGCAGGGCCGCGCGCCGGGTCGGCGGCTCCCGCGTCGGGGCCGTAGTCGCCGACGTACAGGATGCCGGTGGCCTTGTCGACGCTGAAGCGGAACGGGTTGCGGAAGCCCATCGCGTAGATCTCGGGCCGCGTCTTGTCCGTGCCGGGCGGGAAGAGGTTGCCGTCGGGGACGGAGTACGAGCCGTCGGCGTTCACCTTGATCCGGAGGATCTTGCCGCGCAGGTCGTTGGTGTTGCCGGAGCTGCGCTGGGCGTCGAAGGCCGGGTTGCGGTCGGCGCGCTCGTCGATGGGCGTGTAGCCGTCCGACTGGAAGGGGTTGGAGTCGTCGCCGGTCGACAGGTAGAGGTTGCCGGCCGCGTCGAAGTCGATGTCGCCGCCGACGTGGCAGCAGATGCCGCGCGAGGCCGGGACGTCGAGGATCTTCGTCTCGCTGGCGGTGTCGAGCGTCCCGTCGGTCTTCAGCACGAAGCGGGAGAGCCGGTTGACTCCGTCGAACTTCGCGAAGTCGGCCGCGGTGCCGGTCTCGGGGGCGTCGCCCGCCGGGGTGTCCAGCGGCGGGGCGTAGTAGAGGTAGATGAAGCGGTTGTCGGCGAAGCCGGGGTCGACGCCGATGCCCTGCAGGCCCTCCTCGTCGTGCGAGTACACGTCGAGCTTGCCCGCGACGCGGGTGTTGCCCGC
Source organism: Streptomyces sp. NPDC002896 (assembly GCF_040295225.1). Classification (NCBI taxonomy): domain Bacteria; kingdom Bacillati; phylum Actinomycetota; class Actinomycetes; order Kitasatosporales; family Streptomycetaceae; genus Streptomyces; species Streptomyces sp. NPDC002896. The sequence continues at coordinate 193,069 of NZ_JBEOVA010000006.1, forward strand.
GGCGTCGGTGATGCGCAGCTCGCCGTCGCGTGAGGTGTGCAGGACCGAGCGGTCCGGGAGCACCGCGAGGGACATGGGCTCACCGACCTCGGGCTCGCCCTTGGCGAGGGTGACCTGCTGGAAGTCCTCTGCGGCGGCCGCCGAAGCGGTCGTCGACGCGTTCGCCTCGGGGTCGGCGGCGCCCGCCGGCGGTGCGGCGAGGGCGAGTGAGGCGCCGGCGAGGAGTGAGCCGGTGAGGAGTGCGAGTGCCTTGCGGAGTCTCGGACGCTTGCTGGTTCGCGTTCTCGTTCCCGTTCTGTTTCCGGATTTCCTGAGCACGAAGTGCCTCCATGAAGGGGCCGGTCGTACGTGACGGGTGCGGGATTCCGGGGTGCGCCGTCACCCCGGAGCCATACGTGTTGTGTGCATTTCAGCTCTCTGCCCCAGGGACCGTAGCCACCTTTGTCCGGGCCCGAAAGCCCTTGGGAAGGAACTGAGTTGGACTTTTTCCAGCAGAAGGACAAACTGTGATGCGGGCAGGCCGGACTGCCCCGGCGCGGGGGATCCGCGCCGGGGAGCAAGCGCCTGGCAGGAGTGCCGGTGGATCGCCCTGCCGGGCTAGTCGGCGCTCCCGAACGCCGCGTCGAAGGACGCGGTCGGCGGCTCGAAGTCGTAGGCCTTCAGGCGCTGCAGGGCCTCAGGCGCCCCCTGCAGACGGTCCATGCCCGCGTCCTCCCACTCGACCGAGATGGGCCCGTCGTACCCGATGGAGCGCAGCATCCGGAAGACGTCCTCCCAGGGGACGTCGCCGTGGCCGGCCGACACGAAGTCCCAGCCGCGCCGCGGGTCGCCCCACGGCAGATGCGAGCCGAGGCGCCCGTTGCGGCCGTCCAGCCGCTTGCGGGCCTCCTTGCAGTCGACGTGGTAGATGCGGTCGCGGAAGTCCCACAGGAAGCCCACGGGGTCCAGGTCCTGCCAGACGAAATGGCTCGGGTCGAAGTTGAGGCCGAACGCCGGGCGCCGGTCGACGGCTTCGAGGGCGCGGTGCGTGGTCCAGTAGTCGTACGCGATCTCGCTGGGATGCACCTCGTGCGCGAACCGCACGCCCTCCGCGTCGAACACGTCCAGGATCGGGTTCCAGCGCTCGGCGAAGTCCTCGTAACCGCGCTCGATCATCCGCTCGGGGGCGGGCGGGAACATGGCGACCAGGTGCCAGATGGACGACCCGGTGAAGCCGACGACGGTGTCGACGCCGAACGCGGCCGCTGCGCGTGCCGTGTCGGCCATCTCCGCCGCCGCCCGCCGCCGTACGCCCTCGGCCTCCCCGTGCCCCCAGATCCGCGCGGGCAGGATCGCCTGGTGCCGCTCGTCGATGATCGCGTCGCACACGGCCTGGCCGACCAGGTGGTTGGAGATGGCCCAGCACTTGAGGCCGTACTTGTCGAGCAGCTGCCGCCTGGATTTCAGATACGAGTCGTCGTTGAGTGCCTTGTCCACCTCGAAGTGGTCGCCCCAGCAGGCGAGTTCGAGGCCTTCGTAGCCGAAGTCGCGGGCGAGCCGGCAGACCTCCTCGAGCGGCAGGTCGGCCCACTGGCCGGTGAAGAGGGTGAAGTCGCGGGGCATGGAACGGGCCTCCTAGACCGATGAAGCGGATGCGGCGGCAGATGGGGCCGCGGGGTCGGAATCCGTGGCCGTTACCGACAGGACGGGCGTGTACACCGCGTTCTTCGCCGCGCTCTCCTCCACCGCCGCCAGTACGCGCTGCACCCGCAGTCCGTCGGCGAAGGAAGGTTCCGGCGCGACACCCGTGGCGATGGCGGTCGCCAGGTCGCGGGCCTGATGCACGAACGAGTGCTCGTAGCCGAGACCGTGGCCCGGCGGCCACCAGGCCTCCAGATACGGATGGTCGGGCTCGGTGACGAGGATGCGGCGGAAGCCCGCGCTCACACCCGGTTCGGTGTGGTCGTGGAAGGACAGTTCGTTGAGCCGCTCCAGGTCGAAGGCCAGCGAACCGCGTTCACCGTTGAGTTCCAGACGCAGTGCGTTCTTGCGGCCGGTGGCGAACCGGGTGGCTTCGAAGGAGGCGAGCGCCCCCGAGGCGAACCGGCCCGTGAACAGCGCCGCGTCGTCGACCGTCACGGCGCCGAGTCCACTGCCGCTGCCGCCCGCCGCGCTGAGTCCCGACGACGCCCCGGCGGGCAGCGGCCGCTCCCGTACGAAGGTCTCGGTGAGCGCGGACACGCCGACGAGGGGTTCGCCCGCCAGGTGCTGTGCGAGGTCGACGATGTGCGCGCCCAGATCGCCGAGTGCCCCCGATCCCGCGAGTTCCCGTTGCAGCCGCCAGGTGAGCGGGAAGCCGGGATCGACCAGCCAGTCCTGCAGATACGTGACGCGCACGTGCCGCAGGGCGCCCAGCCGGCCATCGGCGACCATCTTGCGGGCCAGCGCGGTCGCCGGCAGGCGCCGGTAGTTGAAGCCGACCATGGCGACCTGGCCGCGGGCCCGTGCCTGTTCGGCGGCCTCGGCCATGGCCTCGGCCTCCTCGACGGTGTTGGCCAGCGGTTTCTCGCACAGCACGTGCTTGCCCGCCGCGAGCGCGGCGATGGCGATCTCCGCATGGCTGTCGCCGGGTGTGCAGATATCGACGAGGTCGACGTCGTCACGGGCGATCAGGTCACGCCAGTCGGTCTCCGCGGCCGCCCATCCGAGCCGGTCGGCCGCGGCCCGTACAGCGTCCGGGTCGCGCCCACAGATGGCCGCCAGCTCAGGCCGGCACGGCAGGTCGAAGACGCGCCCGACGGTGCGCCAGCCCTGGGAGTGGGCGGCACCCATGAACGCGTATCCGACCATGCCGACGCCGATCCGGCGCTTCCTGGAACCGGCACCGGCGCCTACTTCAACTGGACCGGTGTCGGCTCTGGTTCCTACCGGCCCGGCTCCGGCTGCCGCCCCGCTCTCGGGCTGCTCCGGCTGTCCCATACCGATTTCCTCCTCGTGGTCGACGCTCTGTGGGGGCGGGCGTACGCATCACTTGAAGCCGGTGGGCATGTACTGGTCGACGTTGTCCTTGTCGACGACGGCCGAGTAGAGGGTGAGGGAGGCCGGGATCTCGAACTCGGCCAGGCCCGATACGCCCTTGGACTGCCCGAGCGCACGCGCCAGATCGATCGCCGAGGCGGCCATGGTCGGCGGATACAGCACGGTGGCCTTGAGCACGCTGTTGTCGGCCTCGATCGCCTGGAAGGCGGAGAGTGCGCCCGCGCCGCCCACCATCAGGAAGTCGTCGCGGCCCGCCTGCTCGATGGCACGCAGGGCGCCGACGCCCTGGTCGTCGTCGTGGTTCCACAGGGCATCGAACTTCGACTGGGCCTGCAGCAGCTGGGCCATCTTGGCCTGGCCCGACTCGACGGTGAACTCGGCGGCCTGGCGCGCGACCTTCTTGATGTTCGGGTAGTTCTTCAGCGCGTCGTCGAAGCCCTGGGTGCGCTGCTTCGTCAGCTCCAGGTTGTCGAGCCCGGCGAGCTCCACGACGCGTGCGTTCTTCTTGTCCTTGAGCTTCTCGCCGATGTAGTGCCCGGCGTTCAGGCCCATGCCGTAGTTGTCGCCGCCGATCCAGCAGCGATACGCCTGCGGGGTGTTGAAGATCCGGTCGAGGTTGACGACGGGGATGCCCGCGCGCATGGCCTTGAGGCCGACCTGTGTGAGGGCCTTGCCGTCGGCCGGGAGGACCACCAGGACGTCGACCTTCTTGTTGATCAGCGTCTCGATCTGGCCGATCTGGGCCGCGGTGTCGTTGGAGCCCTCGGTGATCTCGAGCGTCACGTCCTCGTACTTCTCAGCGCGCTTCTTGGCGTTGTCGTTGATCGCGTTCAGCCAGCCGTGGTCGGCCTGCGGGCCCGCGAAGCCGATGGTGACCTCCTTGCCGGGCTTGTCGTCCGCGACCGGCTGGTCGTTCGCGGCGGACTCCTCCTTCTTGGGTTCGTTGCTGGTGCAGGCGGTGAGGAGGGCACCGGCGGATACGGCGGCGGTGCCGAACAGCAGTCCTCTGCGGCTCGTGAGCTCTGGCATGGCGGTGAACCCTTTCCTCATGTCGTCGTGCTTGCGGTACGGCGTTGGACCAGCACGGCGGCGACGATGATCGCTCCCTTGGCGATCTGCTGGACGTCGCTCTGCAGGTTGTTGAGGGCGAAGATGTTGGTGATCGTGGTGAAGATCAGGACGCCGAGGACGGAGCCGGTGATGGTGCCCCGGCCGCCGCTGAGCAGCGTTCCGCCGATGATCGCGGCGGCGATGGCGTCGAGTTCGTAGAGATTGCCGTTGGTGTTCTGGCCCGAGCCGGACAGGATGATCAGCAGGAACGCGGCGATGCCGCAGCACAGCCCGGACAGCAGATAGAGGTAGAGGCGCTGGCGCCGTACATCGATGCCGGCCAGCCGCGCCGCCTCCGCGTTGCCGCCGACGGCGACGGTGCGCCGGCCGAAGGTGGTGCGGTTGAGCACCAGCCAGCCGACGATCGTGACGGCCGCGAAAACGAGGACCAGCGGCGGAACGCCGAGGATGTACGCGTCGCGCTCCCCGAGATCGAGGATCCCGTCGACGCTGACGACCTGCGTCCTGCCGTCGGTGATCTGCAGGGCGAGGCCGCGTGCGGAGGCCAGCATGGCGAGCGTCGCGATGAACGGCACCATGCCGCCGTACGCGATGAGCAACCCGTTCACGAGTCCGCAGCCGACGCCGACGAGCACCGACGTGAAGAAGATGCCCCCGAAGCCGTACTCCTGGGTGGCGACGGTCGTGGCCCACACCGAGGCGAGCGCGACGATCGCGCCCACGGACAGGTCGATGCCGCCGGAGGTGATGACGAACGTCATGCCGACCGTGACGACACCGATGACGGACGACTGGGTGAGGACGAGCTGGAGGTTCCTGGTGTCCAGGAACTCGTCGGGCTTGGTGATGCCGCCGACGACGATCAGCGCGGCGAGCACACCGAGGAGCGACAGGGTCCGGATGTCGGCGCGCGCCCATACGGTGCGGAGCGGACTCCCGCCGTCCGCGGGGGCGGACTTGCGGGTGGATGCGGAATCGGGCCGGGGCCGTGCGTCCGGCTGACCCTGCTGCGCCGGCGAGGCGGGCTGCGTCATGACGTCGGACTCCCTTCCGCGGTCACGGGGTGTGCGGGGGTCACCGGGGTCACGGAGCTTCCTTCCATCACGAGGTCGAGTACGCGGTGTTCGTCGAGCTCCCGGGCGGGCGCCGTGTGCACGACGCGGCCCTCGCGGAGCACCAGCACACGGTCGGCGAGCCCGAGGACCTCGGGTACTTCGCTGGAGACGAGGAGGACGGCGAGGCCATCGTCGGCGAGGCGGCGGATGACGGCGTACAGCTCGGCGCGGGCGCCGACGTCGACGCCCCGGGTGGGCTCGTCGAGCAGCAGGACGCGGCAGCCGCGCAGCAGCCAGCGGGCGAGTACGGCCTTCTGCTGGTTGCCGCCGGAGAGCGTGCGCACTGGAACGGACGGGTTGTCGGGGCGCAGCGACAGTTCGCGCGTGGCCTTCCGCGCCGCGTCACGCTCGGCGGACCGGTCCAGCCAGCCGCCCCTGGAGAAGCGGGACATGGAGGAGACCGACACATTGCGGGTGACGGACTCGAGCATCAGCAGGGCCTGGGCCTTGCGCTCCTCCGGGGCGAGCCCGAGCCCGGCCCGCACGGCGGCGCGCACGCTGCCGGGCTTCAGCGGCTTCCCGTCGACCAGCACCCGGCCCGCGCTCGGCCTGCGCGCTCCGTAGATCGTCTCCAGGATCTCCGAGCGGCCGGAGCCGACGAGCCCCGCGAGGCCGACGACCTCGCCGGGGTGCAGGTCGAGGTCGAGGGGCGCGAACTCTCCGTCGCGGGCGAGTCCTTCGACGGTCAGTACGGGGGCGGAACGGAGGGTCGCGGAAGGATCGGACGGCCGTTCCGGGAAGACGTACTCGACGTTGCGGCCGGTCATCAGCGCGACGACCTCCCGCGTCGGGGTGGTCTTGGCGGGCAGCCCCACCGCGACGGCCCGGCCGTCCTTGAGGACGGTGACCCGGTCGCCGATCGTGCGGATCTCCTCGAGGCGGTGGGAGATGTAGACGACGGCGACGCCGTCTGCGGTCAGATCGCGGACGATACGGAAGAGGTTCTCGACCTCGTCCGGATCCAGGGCTGCGGACGGCTCGTCCATGACGATGAGCCGTACGTCGTGGGAGAGCGCCCGCGCCATCGAGACGATCTGCTGCTGGGCGGCGGAGAGATCGCCGACGAGCCGGGCCGGGTCGATCTCCGGGTGCCCGAGCCGCTTGAGGAGGGCCGCAGCCCGGGCGCGCGCCTCCCGCCCTCGTACGACGAACCCTGCCGCGGTCGGCTCATGGCCGAGGAAGACGTTCTCGGCCACCGACAGGCCCTCCACCAGGTCGAGTTCCTGGTAGATGGTGGCGATGCCGAGGCGCATGGCGGCGATGGGAGAGCGGAGGACGACGCGTTCGGAGCGCCAGGTGATCTCGCCGTCGTCGGGCTGGTGGGCGCCGGCGAGCACCTTGATGAGGGTGGACTTCCCGGCGCCGTTCTGGCCGAGCAGGCAGTGGACCTCGCCGGCCTGGACCTCGAGGTCGACGCCGTCGAGGGCGCGGACGCCCGGGAAAGACTTGGTGATGCCGGACATGGTGAGCAGGGGTGGTTCTGGTGCCATGACGGTTCCCCTCGGCGGGTGCGGCCGGTGAGCGGGTGCGATTCAGGGCAGGTGCAGTTCAGGGCGTGTACTGATATTTCGGGTACGGCAGAGCAGAGCGCTGTACGTGGATGCGGTACTGGGTGGTGCGGGTGGTGTGGGTGGTGCGGATGCGTACCGGCGATCAGGCCGGCGAGAACAAGTGGTCGCTGATGAGCCGGGCCGCGCCGGTCACACCGGCCGCGGGCCCCAACTCGCCGAGGACGATGGGCAGGTTCCCGGTCGCGAGGGGCAGCGACTGGCGGTAGACCTGGGTGCGGATGGCGGCGAGCAGCGTGTGGCCGAGGCCGGTCACGCCGCCGCCGATGACCACCAGGCCGGGGTTGAAGAAGCTGACGAGTGAGGCGATGACCTGGCCGGTGCGGTTGCCGCCTTCGCGGATGAGGTCGAGCGCGGTGGCGTCGCCTGCGGCGGCCGCAGCGGCGACGTCAGCGGCGGTGAGCCGCCCTGCCGCCTCGAAGCGGGTCGCGAGCTCGGGTGAGCGTCCCTGCTGGGCGGCCTCCTCGGCGTCACGGGCGAGAGCCGCGCCGCTGAAGTGGGCTTCCAGACAGCCCCGGTTCCCGCAGGCGCAGGGCCGCCCGTCCGGTTCGACCTGGATGTGGCCGATGTCGCCGGCGCTGCCCGTCGTACCGCGGTGGACCTCGCCGCCGACCACGATGCCGCAGCCGATGCCGGTACCGATCTTGATACAGAGGAAGTCGCCGACCGAGCGCGCGACGCCCGCGTGCTGCTCCCCCATCGCCATGAGGTTCACGTCGTTGTCGACGAGGACGGGGCAGCCGAGTTCCTGGCTGAGGGCCTCGCGTACGGGGAAGCCGTCCCAGCCGGGCATGATCGGCGGCGCGACCGGCACGCCTTCGGGGAAGCGGACCGGTCCCGGCACGCCGATGCCCGCCCCGTCGAAACCTTCGGCGAGCCCGGAGGCCTTCAACTTCGCTGCCATGGCGAGGACTTGCTCGAAGACGGCGACAGGGCCCTCGCGTACGTCCATGGGCTGGTTGATGTGCCCGAGCACCTCGAGCTCCGCGTTGGTCACGGCGACGTCGATCGACGTGGCGCCGATGTCGACGCCGAGGAAGCGCAGGTTGGGCGCGAGGCGGATGTTGTGGGAGCGGCGGCCGCCGCGCGAGGCGGCCAGCCCGTCGGCGACGACGAGTCCGGTCTCCAGCAGCCGGTCCACCTCGACCGCGAGCTTGGAGCGGGACAGATCGATCTGATCGCCCAGCTGCGCCCGCGAGTTGGGGCCGCCGTCACGCAACAGCCGCAGCAGTCGCGCCTGATGTGCGTTCGCGGGCCGAGCCGTCATACGTCTCACGTGCCCCTCCCCGCCTGATCGGCCTGTCTCCGTCGCTTTCGAGGGGAACGTAGCAGTGGTTGCCGAGAGTGGGAAGAAGTTGCGCAGGAACCGCCCCCAACTTTCTCCTGCGACAGGACAAAGCCCTGACCGGCCCGGCGGCTACCCCCGCTGCTCGCACACCCCGTGGTATTCGTGATGAATGATTCTTGTGACGGGGGCCACGGGGAACGTCGGATCCGAAGTGGTGCGGGCGGTGGCCGAGGCGGGCGAACCCGTGCGGGCGCTCAGGCGGGCGAACCCGTGCGGGCGCTCAGCCGTTCCGGGACGACACGCGGGCTGCCGGACGGCGCCGAGGCGGTGGCCGGAGACCTCAACGAACCGGGGACGGTCAAGGACGCGCTCGACGGCGTACGCGGCCTGTTCCTGCTGCCCGGCTACGGCGGTCAGCACCAGGTGCTCGCCGACGCGCACACCGCCGGTGTCCAGCATGTCGTGCTGCTCTCCAGCAGCTCGATCCCGGGCGGCGAGGACAGCAACGCGGTCACCCGCTACATGCTGGAGGCGGAGGCAGCGGTACGCGACTCCGGTCTCACCTGGACGTTTCTACGGCCCGTGGGCTTCATGTCCAACACGCTGGAGTGGGCACAGCAGTTGCGCGAGGGCGATGTGGTCCGCGCCCCCTTCCCACGCGTGCGCGTGGCGAACATCGACCCGTACGACATCGGCCGCGTCGCCGCCCGCGCGCTCCTGCCGCCCGGCCACGAACGAAAGGCGTACGCGCTGACCGGCCCGGAATCCCTGCTGCCCGAGGACAGGGTCCGCGTTCTCGGCGAGGTGCTGGGCCGCGAGCTGCGCTTCGAGGGCCTCTCGGACGCGGAGGCGCGCGAGGAGCTGAGCGCCCGCATGCCCGGCGCCTACGTCGACGCGTTCTTCCGCTTCCACGTCGACGGAACCCTCGACGAGTCGCAGGTCCTGCCGACGGTCCAGGAGATCACGGGCCGGGCGCCGCGCACCTTCCACCAGTGGGCCGAGGCGCATGCGGACGCGTTCCGGTCGTCCTGATCGGCGCGCAGACGCAGCTCGCCCGTCCGTGCTGTGCCGCCCTCAGGACTTCTCGCGCGCGTGATACGTCTTGCGCGTGTGCTCCGTATGGGCGCGCATGACCTCCGTGGCGCGCTGCTCGTCGCGGGCCGAGATCGCCGCGATCAGGTCGCGGTGCTCGATCCAGGACTGCTTGCCGCGCTGCCGGGCGACCGGCGTGTAGTACCAGCGGACGCGCCGGTCGACCTGGCCTGCCAGTTCGGCCAGGACGATGTTGCCCGCCAGCTCCATGACCTTGGTGTGGAACGCGGCGTTGGTCGCCACCACCAGGTCCACGTCGCCGTCCTCGACCGCCTGCTCGCCTGTCGCGCAGAGCTCTTCCAGCGCGGTGATCCCCGCGGTGCCCGCGTTGGCGGCGGCCAGCCGTGCGGCCTCGGCCTCAAGGAGCGTACGCACTGTCAGCAGCTGGTCCGCCTCGTCCTCCGTCGGCTCGTGCACGAACGCGCCCTGCGCGGGCCGCAGATCTACCCAGCCCTCGGTGTTGAGGCGCTGCAGGGCCTCGCGCACCGGCTGCCGCGAGACACCGAGATGCCCGGCCAGTTCGCTCTCGACGAGGTGCTGGCCGGGCTGCAGGGCGCGGGTCGTGATGAGTTCGAGCAGTGCCTCGTAGACCCGGTCCCGCAGGGGACCCGGACGTTCGAGCCTCGGCACCGCTCCCTGCGGCAGTCCTGTGGACAACATCGCGGTCCCCCTCCTGGGCGGCGGACGAGCCGGTATCAAGTGGCTTCGGACGAGCCGGTATCAATTGGCTTTCGTCTACAGTCTACTGAGCACAATGGCCAGTACCAGAGCCAGTTGGACACGTCACACCGCGCTCAGGGCGCCCCACCGGGCCGGCCCGTCGGTCGCCTCACGGGCAGCGCACGACCTGCCCGGCGTACGACAGATTGCCGCCGAACCCGAAGAGCAGCACGGGATCGCCGGTGCCGATCTCGCCGCGCTCCACCAGCTTGGACAGGGCGAGCGGAATGCTCGCCGCCGACGTGTTGCCGGAGTCGACGACGTCGCGGGCGACGACCGCGTTCACGGCGCCGATCTTCTGGGCGAGCGGCTCGATGATCCTGAGGTTCGCCTGGTGCAGGACGACCCCGGCCAGATCCTCGGGCGCAAGACCCGCACGCTCGCACGCCTGGCGGGCGATGGGCGGGAGCTGGGTGGTGGCCCACCGGTAGACGCTCTGGCCCTCCTGCGCGAAGCGCGGCGGGGTGCCCTCGATGCGTACGGCGTTGCCCATGCCGGGCACGGAGCCCCACAACACCGGCCCGATGCCGGGCTCGGAGCCCGGGGCGCTCGCCTCGACGACGGCGGCCCCCGCGCCGTCGCCGACGAGGACGCAGGTGGTGCGGTCGCTCCAGTCGGTCACGGCGGACATCTTGTCCGCGCCGATGACGAGTGCCCGCGCCGATGCCCCGGCCCGTACGGCGTGGTCGGCCGTGGCGAGCGCGTGCGTGAAGCCCGCGCAGACGACGTTGACGTCCATGGCGGCGGGGGACGGGATGCCGAGGCGGGCGGCGACCCGGGCGGCCATGTTCGGGGAGCGGTCCTCGGCCGTGGAGGTGGCGACCAGCACCAGGTCGATGTCGCCGGGTGTCAGGCCCGCGGCGGCCAGGGCCTTGGCTCCGGCGTGCGCGGCCAGTTCGTCGACGGGCTCGTCGGGACCGGCGATATGGCGGGTGCGGATGCCCACCCGGGACGTGATCCACTCGTCGCTCGTGTCGACCATGCCCGCCAGGTCCTGGTTGGTGAGCACCTGGGCGGGCTGGTAATGGCCGACAGCGGCGATGCGTGAGCCGTTCATGGGCGAGCCCCCTCGTGGCGGAGATACGGGACTCACCAGTCTGGTAAGCGACTCACGGGTACGAGGTGACGTAAAGCGACAGGATTGGGGCGCCCCACTTGTCGGTTTCCCTCATGCCGTACAGCCGCATGCCGTACAGCGCGGGGCACCCCTCCTCGGATCCTCGGAGGCCGGAGCCTCAGCCGGTGAACAGCTGCGTCGCCTTCTGCACCAGTTCGTAGACCCCGTAGGCGAGCGGCAGACCCACCCACAGCCAGGCGAAGACGATCAGTCCGCGGCGGCTCGGGCTAGGCGGACTGCTGGTCCCGGACGGTGTCGTCATCGGCGGCCTCCCTCGGGGCGGGGATGTGGTGGCGGGTGTGGACGGGACGTACGAGCTCGTTGGCGACGAAGCCGACGACGAGCAAGCCGATCATGATGGTGAGCGACAGGCCGTAGAGGCCGGAGCCGTGCTTGCCGGCCTCCTCCTGGCTGTCGGCGACCCAGTTGACGATCAGCGGTCCGAGGACTCCGGCGGTGGACCAGGCGGTGAGCAGCCGGCCGTGGATGGCGCCCACCTGGTAGGTGCCGAAGAGGTCCTTCAGATAGGCGGGGATCGTGGCGAAGCCGCCGCCGTAGAAGGAGAGGATGACCAGCGCGCACACGATGAACAGGGGCTTGGAGGAGTCACCGAACTGCACGATCAACAGGTACATCAGCGCGCCCACGCCCAGGTACAGCCGGTAGATGTTCTTGCGGCCGATGAGGTCCGAGGTGGAGGACCAGCCGATGCGCCCGGCCATGTTGGCCGCGGACAGCAGCGCCACGAATCCGGCCGCCGCGGAGACCGACACCGGGGTGTCCGTGTCCGCGAAGAAGTCGGTGATCATGGGCGCGGCCTTCTCCAGGATGCCGATGCCCGCGGTCACGTTCATGCACAGCACGACCCACAGGCACCAGAACTGCGGGGTGCGCACGGCGTTGCGCGCCGAGACCTGGACGCCCTCGATCGGGGACGGCGCGGACGGGTTGGGCCGCGAGTCGGGACGCGGCACGCGTACCAGCAGCACGCCCAGTGACATGAAGACGGCATACGTCAGACCGTGCACGAGGAACGCGAGCGCGATGCCGGACGGGTCCGCACCGAAGGACTCGAGCATCTGCGCCGACCAGGGCGAGGCGATGAGGGCGCCGCCGCCGAAGCCCATGATGGCGATGCCGGTGGCCATGCCGGGCCTGTCCGGGAACCACTTGATGAGCGTCGAGACGGGCGAGATGTAGCCGATGCCGAGGCCTATGCCGCCGACGAAGCCGTAGCCGAGGACGATCAGCCAGTACTGCTCGGTGGCGGCGCCGAGCGCGGCGAGCAGGAAGCCGGAGGAGAAGCAGCACAGCGAGACCGTCATCGCCCAGCGCGGCCCGTTGCGCTCCACGAGCGTGCCGCCGAACGCGGCGGACAGGCCCAGCATGACGATGCCGAGCTGGAAGGGCAGGGCGCTCTGGGTGCCGCTGAGGCCGAGCGCCGACTCCAGTGGGGGTTTGAAGACGCTCCAGGCGTAGGCCTGGCCGATGGAGAGGTGGACCGAGAGGGCGGCTGGCGGAACCAGCCAGCGGCTCCAGCCGGTTGGGGCGAGGGGTGGGCTCATGATCCCGAACGATAGGAACCCGTACGGGACTTGGGAAGGCGTTCGGGGACACGAACCCTGTCGACGGTATGCAATGCCTTGCTCAAAGAGCTGTCGCAGCTGCTGCGCGAACCCTTGCTGGCCCAAGTTCCATACTGTAGACAATATTTCGTCGACACTCTCTGTCCCTTGCTTTCCCTCCGGTTTCCCTCGACCGAACGGAGCGCCCCACAGTGAAAGTCGCAGTTCTCGGCGCCGGTGCGATCGGCGCCTACGTCGGGGCCGCGCTGCACCGCGCAGGCGCCGACGTGCATCTCGTCGCCCGTGGACCGCATCTCGCGGCCATGAGGCAGCACGGAGTGCAGGTTCTCAGCCCGCGCGGCGACTTCACCGCGCGCACCCACGCCACCGACGACCCGGCCGCGATCGGCCCGGTCGACTTCGTCTTCCTGGGTCTCAAGGCCAACTCGTACGCGGCGTGCGGGCCGCTCATCGAGCCGCTGCTGCACCAGGACACGGCCGTCATCGCGGCCCAGAACGGCATCCCCTGGTGGTACTTCCACCGGCACGCCGGCCCCTACGACGGTCAGCGCATCGAAAGCGTGGACCCCGACGGCGCGGTCAGTGCGGTGCTCGCGCCCGAACGGGCCATCGGCTGCGTCGTGTACGCGGCGACCGAGCTCGAAGGCCCCGGCGTCGTACGCCACTTGGAGGGCACCCGGTTCTCCATCGGCGAGCCCGACCGGTCGGTGTCCGCGCGCTGTGTGGCCTTCAGCGAGGCCATGCAGGCCGGCGGCCTCAAGTGCCCCGTCGAGCCCGACCTGCGCAACGACATCTGGGTCAAGCTGCTCGGCAACATCTCCTTCAACCCGATCAGCGCGCTCGCCCGCGCCACCATGCGGCAGATGTGCCTGCACGGCGGCACGCGCAAGGTCATCGAGATCATGATGGCCGAGACGCTCACGGTCGCCGAGGCCCTGGGCTGCAAACCGGGCGTCTCCATCGAGCGGCGCCTTGCGGGCGCGGAGCGCGTCGGCGACCACCGCACCTCCACTCTCCAGGACCTGGAGCGCGGCAAACCGCTCGAACTCGACGTGCTGCTCGCGGCCGTCGTGGAGCTGGCGGAGATCACCGATGTGCCGGTGCCGACGCTCCGTACCGTCCACGCCATCTCGGACCTGCTGGCCGACCGCATGAGGAGCGCGGCATGAGCAACAGGGCACGCAAGAAGGACCGCACGCCCAAGACGTACACCCGGCTGACGCACCCCCTCGTCCGCGACTCCCGCGACGAGCCGTTCCGCCGCGCCACGTGGGACGAAGCGCTCACCCGCGCCGCCGACGGACTCCGTGCGGCGCGGGGCGCCTTCGGGATGTTCTCGTGCGCCCGGGCGACCAACGAAATGAACTATGTGGCGCAGAAGTTCGCGCGGGTCGTGATGGGCACGAACAACGTCGACTCCTGCAACCGCACCTGCCACGCGCCGAGCGTCGCCGGTCTGTCGGCCGCGTTCGGCTCGGGCGGCGGCACGTCCTCGTACGAGGAGATCGAGCACACCGACCTGATCGTGATGTGGGGCTCCAACGCCCGCTTCGCGCACCCGATCTTCTTCCAGCACGTTCTGAAGGGCATCAGGAACGGCGCCCGGATGTACGCCGTCGATCCGCGGCGTACGAGCACCGCCGAGTGGGCGGAGAGCTGGCTCGGCCTGAACGTGGGCACGGACATCCCGATGGCGCACGCGATCGGGAGGGAGATCATCCACGCGGGCCTCGCCAACCACGCCTTCATCGAGCGGGCGACGACGGGCTTCGAGGAGTACAAGCAGCTCGTCGAGCCGTGGACGCTGTCGCTCGCCGAGAAGGTGACGGGTGTTCCGGCGGCCGCGATACGGGAGCTGGCGCACGCGTACGCCCGCGCCGAACGGGCCCAGCTGTGCTGGACGCTGGGCATCACCGAGCACCACAACGGCACGGACAACGTACGGGCGCTGATCAACCTGTCGCTGCTCACCGGGCATGTGGGGCGGTACGGCTCGGGGCTGCAGCCCCTGCGCGGACAGAACAACGTGCAGGGCGGCGGCGACATGGGCGCGATCCCCAACCGCCTGCCCGGCTTCCAGGACATCCTCGACCCGGACGCCCGGCTGAAGTTCGAGTCGGCGTGGGACACCGTGATCCAGCCGCACTACGGGCTGAACCTGACGGAGATGTTCGAGGCCATGGAGGAGGGCTCGCTCAAGGCTGTGTACTGCATCGGTGAGAACCCGGCGCAGTCGGAGGCGGACAGCGAGCAGGCGATCCGGCGGCTGAAGGCCCTGGACTTCCTGGTGGTGCAGGACATCTTCCTGACGAAGACGGCCGAGTTGGCCGATGTCGTGCTGCCCGCCACGGCGGGTTGGGCAGAGACCGACGGCACGACGACCAACAGCGAGCGGCGCGTACAGCGTGTACGCAAGGCGGTCGACCCGCCCGGCGAGGCGCGCGAGGACATCGACATCATCTGCGACCTGGCCGCCCGGCTGGGCCGCGACTGGAAGTACGCGGACGCGGAGTCGGTCTGGAACGAGCTGCGGTCGGTGTCCCCGGACCACTACGGAATGACGTACGAGCGGCTGGAGGAGCACCAGGGCATCCAGTGGCCGTGCCCCGACACGGAACAGCTCGAACCGACCTATCTGCACGGCCGGCTGTGGGACCCCGACCCGGCCGGGCGCGGCCGGCTCGCGCCGTTCGGTCTGGTCCAGCACGACCCGCCGGTGGACCTCACCGACGAAGAGTTCCCGATCCGTCTGACGACCGGGCGGCGCCTCGACTCGTACAACACCGGTGTGCAGAGCGGCGGTTTCGCGTCTCCGCTGCGGCGCGGTGAGTACGTGGAGCTGTGCCCGGAGGACGCCGAGCGGTACGGGGTCGTGGTGGGTGAGGACGTGCGGGTGTCGTCGCGGCGGGGGTCTGTCGTGGCGCCCGTGTGGGTCGACCCGGGGCTGCGGCCGGGGCTCGCCTTCATGACCATGCACTTTCCCGACGAGGTGGACACCAACCAGCTGACGATCGAGGCCAACTGCCCGATCGCGGGCACGGCGGAGTTCAAGGCGTCGGCGATCCGCATCGAGAAGCTGACCGAGAACGCGAAGGCACCCGTCACGGCCGTGAGGAGCTGAGACAGGCATGGATCTGCACTTCGGTGACAGCAAGCCGACGGACGAGGAGCGGGCCGCGGTCGACGCGCTGCTCGGCCCGCCGGAGTCGGCGTGGGAGGGCGCCGACGACCGCACCGACGCCGACCTGAGGTGGGCGCGCGGGGGCCGCGAGGCGCGGGAGCGGCGCGACCTGCTGTTGCCGGGGCTGCACGCGGTCAACGACCGCGTGGGGTGGATCAGCGAGGGTGCCCTCGACTATCTGTGCCGGCGGCTCACGGTGCCGCCGGCGGAGGCGTACGGGGTCGCCACGTTCTACTCGATGTTCTCGGTGAAGCCGCGGCCGGCGACGGTGCTGCACGTGTGTACGGATCTTGCGTGTGCGGCCGCCGGGGCGGCGGAGGTCTGCGCCGGGGTGGAGGCGCGGCTGGGGGTGGGGAGCGGGGTTTCGGTGGAGCGGAGCCCGTGTCTGGGGTTGTGTGAGCGGGCGCCGGCAGCGTTGGTGGTGCGGGCGGGGGCACCCGCGGCGGGCTTCTCCCCTGCCCCGCCCCTTCCCGAACCAGAGGGCTCCGCCCCCAGCGGGGTCCGGGGCGGAGCCCCGGTTTCGGGAAGGGGCGGGGTGGGGGAATCCTCCTACGCCACCGCCATCGCCGCCCCGGCCACCATCGACTCCGCCGTAGCCACCGCCGAAAGCCCCGAGACGGCACCCGCCGAACCCCCCGCCACCACGGCGGTCCCCCAGGCCGGCCAAGACGGCCTGGTCCTCCTGCGCCGCATAGGCGCAGTCGACCCCACCTCGCTGGACGACTACCGCGCCCACGGCGGATACGAGGCCCTACGCCAGGCCTTCGCGATCGGCCCCGCCGGGGTGATCCGCGAAGTGACCGACGCCGGCCTCGTCGGCCGCGGCGGCGCCGCCTTCCCCACCGGCCGCAAGTGGCAGGCGACGGCCTCCCAGCCGGACCACCCCCACTACCTCGTCTGCAACGCCGACGAGTCAGAACCCGGCACCTTCAAGGACCGGGTGATCATGGAGGGCGACCCGTACGCCCTCATCGAGGCGATGACGATCGCGGGCTACGCGGTCGGCGCGCACAAGGGCTACCTCTACCTGCGCGGCGAGTATCCGCGCGCCCTGCACAGGCTGACCCACGCCATCGAGCAGGCACGCGCGCGCGGCCTCCTCGGCGACGACGTACTCGGCCAGGGCTACGCCTTCGACATCGAGATACGCCGCGGCGCGGGCGCGTACATCTGCGGTGAGGAAACGGCGCTGTTCAACTCCATCGAGGGGTACAGGGGGGAGCCTCGCTCGAAGCCCCCATTCCCGGTGGAGAAGGGCCTGTTCGGCAAGCCGACGGCCGCCAACAACGTCGAGACGCTCGTGAACGTCCTGCCGATCCTCACGATGGGCGCCCAGGCGTACGCCGCGATCGGCACGGAGAAGTCGACGGGCCCCAAGCTGTTCTGCGTGTCGGGAAGCGTCGAGCGGCCCGGCATCTACGAGCTGCCGTTCGGTGCCACGCTCGGCGACCTCCTCGACCTCGCGGGCAAGCCGGACAGTCTCCGGGCGGTACTGCTGGGCGGCGCCGCAGGCGGCTTCGTACGCCCCGACGAGCTGGCCATCCCGCTCACCTTCGAGGGCACGCGCGAGGCCGGTACGACGCTCGGATCCGGTGTCGTCCTGGCACTCGACGACACCGTGCCGCTCCCCCGCATCCTGCTCCGCATCGCCGAGTTCTTCCGCGACGAGTCGTGCGGCCAGTGCGTGCCGTGCCGGGTCGGCACTGTCCGCCAGGAGGAGGCGCTGCACCGGATCGCGGAGCGCACGGGTGCCGCCGCGGCCGACGACATCGCCCTGCTCCGCGAGGTGGGCCGCGCCATGAGGGACGCCTCGATCTGCGGTCTCGGTCAGACCGCCTGGAACGCCGTGGAGTCGGCCATCGACCGCCTCGGGGCATACGAATGACCGCCGGGGAGCCGGTCGGCCACCGATCACCCGGAGGCATACGAATGACCGCCGTGGAATCCGCGATCCACCGCCTTGGGGCCCTCACGCCTGGCGCCCTGCACATGACGACCATCGACTTCCTGGGGGCGTACGCATGACCGCCATACCGCTGGGACCGCCACGCCGCCTCGTCGAGTTCACGCTGGACGGGCAGGAGGCCAGGGTTCCCGAGGGCTCGACGATCCTCGACGCCTGCCGGGCGGCGGGCAAGGACATACCGACGCTGTGCCAGGGCGACACACTCACCCCGAAGAACGCGTGCCGCGTGTGCGTGGTCGAGGTGGAGGGCGCCCGCACGCTCGCCCCGGCCTGCTCGCGCAAGGCCGAACCAGGCATGGATGTGCGCACCGACACCGAACGCGCCCGCCACAGCCGCAAGATCGTCCTCGAACTCCTCGCCTCCTCGGTCGACTTGTCGACGACACCGAAGGTCGCCGAGTGGATCAAGGAGTACGAGGCGAAGCCGGACCGCTTCGGCCCGGACGCGGCACGCCTCAACGAGGAACCCAAGATCGACAACGATCTGTACGTGCGCGACGACGACAAGTGCATCCTCTGCTACAAGTGCGTCGACGCGTGCGGCGACCAGTGGCAGAACACCTTCGCGATCTCGGTCGCGGGCCGGGGCTTCGCCGCCCGTATCGCCGTGGAGCACGACGCGCCGCTGACCGACTCGGCGTGCGTGTACTGCGGCAACTGCATCGAGGTGTGCCCGACGGGAGCGCTGTCCTTCAAGACAGAGTTCGACATGCGGGCCGCGGGCACCTGGGACGAGTCGGCCCAGACGGAGACGACCACCGTGTGCGCGTACTGCGGAGTGGGCTGCAACCTGACGTTGCACGTGCAGGACAATGAGATCGTGAAGGTAACCTCGCCGCACGACAACCCGGTGACCCACGGCAACCTCTGCATCAAGGGTCGCTTCGGCTACCAGCACGTACAGAACCGGGACTGATTCGGAACTTTCGGGACTTTCGGGACTGAGGAACACATGGGACGCGTCACCGAGCGACGGCGGGTGATCAGGATCCGGGACGGGGCCGTGAGCACCCGCCCGGACACACTCGTCGCCGAAGAACCCCTCGAGATCCGGCTGAACGGCAAGCCCCTCGCCATCACCATGCGCACCCCGGGCGACGACTTCGCGCTCGCGGCGGGCTTCCTGGTGAGCGAGGGCGTGCTGGGCACGGCGGACGAGCTGCAGAACATCGTCTACTGCGCCGGCGCCACGCAGGACGGCTCGAACACGTACAACGTGGTCGACGTGAAGCTGGCACCGGGCGTGGCCGTCCCCGACATCACCCTCGAACGCAACGTCTACACCACCTCCTCCTGCGGCCTGTGCGGCAAGGCGAGCCTGGACGCGGTGCGGACCACCGCCCGGTGGCCCATCGACGACACAGGCGACGGCAGCGCTCCCCCGGTCCGGCTCGAACCCGAGCTGCTCGCAAGCCTCCCCGACCGGCTGCGCGCCGCTCAGCGGGTCTTCGACCGGACCGGGGGCCTGCACGCGGCGGCTCTGTTCACGGAGGACGGGGAGCTGCTGGACATACGCGAGGACGTGGGCCGCCACAACGCGGTCGACAAGCTGGTCGGGCGCGCCCTGCAGAACGGCGGCCTGCCCCTGTCCCGCACGATCCTGCTGGTCTCCGGCCGGGCGTCCTTCGAGCTCGCACAGAAGGCCGTGATGGCGGGCATCCCGGTCCTGGCCGCGGTCTCCGCCCCGTCCTCGCTCGCCGTCGACCTCGCCGCCGAGACCGGCCTGACCCTGGTCGGCTTCCTGCGAGGCGACTCCATGAACGTGTACGCGGGTGAGCACCGCATCGCCCTGCGGGCCGCGGCCGCCCAGGGCTGACCGGCTCCCCGCTGCACGGCGGCGGGGCCCCGGCCGACGGGGAGCGCCCCCTGCGCCGGCCGGGCCTCGCCACACCCGGTGGCCGTTGCGAGCGACACGCGCAGCTCCGGCGTGGGCGGATGTTCCTCCCCGAGTGCACTGCCATGGGAAGGTCGGCCACCACACCCGGCGCCGGGTCCCTTGACGTCGGTGAGCACCGGGCCCGCGCGTGCCGCGCAACGTCACTCGCGCTCAGCAGAGCCGGTGATGTCGCGCTCCCGCGTCGACGTGCGGGCCGAGCCCGCCGCGGACGGGCAGGTCGTCGGTCGCGCTCAGCAGAGCCGGAGAAGCCGCCCGCAGGGGCAGCCGCCTCGTCCATCCGGTGGGAGGCAACATCGTCCCGGTCGGACCATTCCGCTTACGACGACTCGCGCACCACAAGCTGCGTGGGCAGGACAACGTGCCGACGCGGCGCGTCGGGATCGTTGATCTCCTCAAGGAGGAGGTGGGCGATGGTGCTGCCGATCTCCTCGACGGGCTGGCGCACGCTGGTGAGGGGCGGATTGCTGTGGCGGGCGATGATGGAGTCGTCGAAGCCGACCACGGCCACGTCGTCCGGGATGCGGCGCCCGGCCCGGCGCAGTTCCGTCAGGGCGCCGGCCGCCATGACGTCGGATGCCACGAAGACGGCGTCCAGGTCCGGGACTTGTTCGAGAAGTGAACTCATGGCGGTGCTGCCGCCCTCCTCGGTGAAGTCGCTCGTGGCCACGAGCTCCTCCCCGGCCGGACGGCCTGCCTCCGTCAGGGCATCCCGCCAGCCCTGAAGCCTGCTGCGTGCCACGTCCATGTCCAGCGGTCCGCTGATCGTGGCCACGTTCGAGCGGCCGCGTGACAGCAGGTGCCTCACGGCCGCCGCGGCTCCCCCCGTGTTGTCCGAGTGGACGTGGCTCAGCGACTCGTCGGGGCCTCGGCGGCCGGCAAGCACCGTGGGCAGGCCCATGTCCTCCAGCAGCCCCGGCAGAGGATCGTGCTCGTGCACGGACACCAGGAGCACACCGTCCACCCGGCGCTCTGCGACCGAGTCGGTGAGCTGGTCACGTTCCCCCTGATCGCGGACGAGCACGAGCTGCAACTGCGTCCTTGTCTCGGCGAGGACCGCGCTGACACCGCGGATGACCGCCGAGAAGTACGGCTCCGACCCGAGGCGGCTCTCCGACTCGGGGATGACCAGGGCCACGGAGTTGGTCTTGCTCGTGACGAGGCCGCGGGCCACGGAGTTCGGTACGTACTGGAGCTCGGCGATGGCGGCCAGTACGGCAGCCCTGGCCTTCTCGCTGACGAGTTCGGAGCCGTTGATGACGCGCGAAACCGTGGTACGTCCGACTCCGGCGCGTGCGGCCACGGTCTTGATGGTCGGCCGTTGCCTTCCCCCCATGGCTCCTCCCTCGATGCCGTGCCGTGGGGACGGCGTTCACCTGCGCATTGTGCCAGACAGGTGATGGCGGTCCGTCGCCTTGGGGTGGGCTCCCCTCCGACAACTCTCTGAAATCTAGTCAGTTCACCTTCTTGACACGGGAGTTGAGGGGCGGCGACGCTTCGGAAACCTTGGTGGGCACGTTCCCACCCGTGTTTGGGTACGTACCCAATGGACAAATCGGGCCGCTGAGCGGTCCGTACAGCTGGAGTTCCGGCGCGTCGACGCCGCCGCTAGGAGGACGGAATGAGCAAGGTCCGCAGGCAGTTGCGTACAAGAGTCGTGGCCGCGTTATCGGCTGTGACGGCTCTCGGCCTGGTCGTGGGCTGCAGTGGCAGCAGCGACACGGGGACCGGCGGGGGCCGGAAGGACGGCAAGGTCACCATCACCATGGGGCTCTTCGGCGTCATGGGCTTCAAGGAGACAGGTCTCCTCGAGAAGTACATGAAGCTGCACCCGGACGTCGTCATCAAGGCGGATGTCGCCGGTGACGAGCAGACTTACTACACCGCCCTGCAGACGCACCTGGCCGCCGGCAGCGGCCTGAAGGACATCCAGGGCATAGAGATCGGACGCGCCAAGGAACTTGTCGACACCCAGAAGGACAAGTTCACCGACCTCTCGGGCGTCGCCGGCACCGACCACTTCCTGCCCTGGAAACTCAGCCAGGTCACCGCACCGGACAAGAAGGTGATCGGACTCGGCACGGACATCGGCCCGATGGCGGTCTGCTACCGCAAGGACTTCTTCGAGCAGGCCGGACTGCCCACCGACCGCGACGAAGTCGCGAAGCTGTGGGAGGGCGACTGGTCGAAGTACGTCGAGGCGGGCAAGCGCTTCAAGAAGGACATGAAGGACGATGTCGCCTTCATGGACAGCTCGAGCGGCCTGTTCAACGCCATGATCTACGGCAGTTCGGAGCAGTTCTACGACAAGAGCGGCAAGCTCGTCTACGCCGAGAACCCCGTGGTCAAGGACGCCTGGGAACTGGCGTCCGATGCGGCCACGTCCGGCTTGACCGCCAAGCTCCGGCAGTTCCAGCCCGGTTGGGACCCCGGCCTCGCCAACAGTACGTTCGCCAGCACGGTGTGCCCCGCCTGGATGCTCGCCCATATCAGCGAGAAGGCCGGGCCGAAGAACAAGGGCAAGTGGGACGTGGCCAAGGCACCGCAGGGCGCGAACTGGGGCGGAGCGTTCCTCGGCGTCATGGAGCAGAGCCCGGTCAAGAAGGAGGCGAAGGAACTCGTCGCCTGGCTCACGGCTCCCGAGCAGCAGGCCTACATCTTCGAGAAGATCGGCAACTTCCCTTCGTCCGAGGCCGCGTTGAAGATGCCCGAAGTGGCCGACGCGAAGTCCGACTACTTCAGCGGCGCGCCCATCGGCAAGATCCTCGGCGAGGCGGCCAAGGAGATCCCCGACGAGCAGGTGCTCGGCCGCAAGGACGGCACCATCAAGGACATCTTCTCGCAGGGCCTGACGCTGATCGAGGCGCAGAACAAGACCCCGGACGAGGCCTGGAAGACCAGTGACGAACGCATCAAGAAGGCCGTCGGCTGAGCGGTCCCGCCCTTCCCGCAGGCGCCTGGCGCCCACGCTCACCCAGCGTGGCCGCCAGGCCCTCGGCCCCAACCCCCGCTTCGAAGGAAGGATGCCTTCCGGTGGCCACCTCCACCTCGACGCCCCAGGGCGGTGCCCTCGGCACCGCTCCCCCGGCCGGGAACCGTACGCACGGGGACCGCCAGGGTCGGCGGAACCTGCTGCACCGCCTCGACCTGCGTGGCGCGCCGTACGCGTTCGTCGCCCCGTTCTTCGTGGTCTTCGCGGCCTTCAGCTTCTACCCGCTGCTCTACACGTCCTGGATCTCGCTCCATCGCGTCGAGATGTCGTCGCTGAACCTGATGGAGTGGGTCGCGTTCGACAACTACACGGCGCTGTGGCACGACGACCGCTTCTGGAACGCGCTGGCCAACACCATCACCATCGGTGTGATCTCGACCGTGCCGCAGCTGCTGATGGCCCTCGGCCTGGCCCATCTGCTCAACTACCGGCTGCGTGGTTCGACGTTCTTCCGCGTTGCGGCCCTGACTCCGTACGCGACTTCGGTCGGGGCCGCCGCCCTCGTGTTCACGATGCTCTTCGAGCGCGACTTCGGCATGATCAACTGGATGCTGAGCCTGGTCGGCGTGGACCACATCGACTGGGAGAACAACAAGTGGGCGGCGCAGACAGCGATCTCGACCATCGTGATCTGGCGCTGGACCGGCTACAACGCCCTGCTCTACCTCGCGGCCATGCAAGCCATCCCGCGGGACCGCTACGAGGCGGCCGCCATCGACGGTGCCTCCCGCTGGCAGCAGTTCCTCAAGGTCACCGTGCCGGGCATCCGTTCCACCATCGTCTTCACCATCGTGCTGTCCACGATCGGCGCCACCCAGCTCTTCGGTGAGCCGCTGATCTTCGGCCAGGGCCCCAACGGCATCACCGGCGGCGCGGACAACCAGTACCAGACGCTGGGCCTGCTCCTATACGAGGAGGGCTGGAAGAACTACCAGATGGGACGGGCCGCCACCGTCGCCTGGGCCATGTTCCTGCTGCTCATCCTCATCTTCGTCGTCCAGCGAGTCCTCAAGCGCGCCCTGTCGCGCAGGTCCTGACCAGGAGCCCTCCATGACCACCGACAGTCTCCCGGTCCGGAAGGCGGACGCACGCCCCCGTACCGCCCTCGACGGCACGCCGTCCGGTCGTCGCCGCCCGCGTCTTTCACTGCGCCAGCGGGCCGGCCGCCAGCATCACGCGGGACCGCTCACCTATGTGCTGCTCGGCCTGGCCGCGCTGTTCTCCCTCTTCCCGCTCTACTTCACGATGGTGGCGGCGTCGAGCGACAACACGCGCGTGACACAGACGCCCCCGCCCTTCCTGCCGGGTCCCCATCTGTTCGAGAACCTGGGCAAGGCCTGGCAGGACGCCGCACTCGGCAAGGCCATGGTCAACAGCTTCATCGTGGCCGGGGTCATCGCGCTGTCCACCGTGCTGTTCGCCACGCTGGCCGGGTTCGCCTTCGCCAAGCTGCGCTTCAGGGGCCGCAACATCCTGCTGATGCTGGTGATCGGGACGATGATGATTCCGCCCCAGCTCGGTGTCGTTCCGCTGTTCATGATGATGGCGGAGCTGGGGTGGGGGCAGAAGCTGCCCGCCGTCATCTTCCCCACCCTCGTCAGCGCGGTCGGCGTGTTCTTCATGCGGCAGTACCTCTCCGAGGCCCTGCCCGACGAACTGGTCGAGGCGGGGCGCGTCGACGGCGCGCACTCGCTGCGCATCTTCTGGAGCATCGTGCTGCCCGTCGCGCGGCCGGCCATGGCCGTACTGTTCATGATCACGTTCGTACACGCGTGGAACGACTTCTTCTGGCCGTTCATCGTGCTGGACATGAGCAACCCGACGGTCCCCGTCGCCCTCACCCAGCTCAGCGCGGGCTATGTACGCGACCAGTCGCTGATCATGGCCGGTGCGCTGCTCGGCACCCTGCCCCTGCTCGCAATGTTCGTCGTCTTCGGACGCCAGATCGTCGGCGGGATCATGCAGGGCGCGGTCAAGGGCTGAGCGCCGCGCACGCCCTGATCACCGTGACGGACGACTGCCGTCCGCGCGTCACCTCCCTTTGTTCCACACCACTTCAGCCTCCCTCTGCTCCACACCACTTCCATCGGGAAGGACCTCCGTGACCACCGCAGCCCGACGTGTCGCACCCGCCCCCCAGACCACCGCCGCCCGCAGGTTTCCCCCGGGATTCGTCTGGGGCACCGCGACCGCCGCGTACCAGATCGAGGGCGCCGCCACCGAGGACGGCCGCACGCCCTCCATCTGGGACACGTACTCCCACACCCCCGGCAAAGTGCGCAACGGAGACACCGGCGACGTGGCCTGCAACCACTACCACCGCTGGCGCGAGGACGTCCGGATCATGGCCGACCTCGGTGTGAGCGCCTACCGCTTCTCGCTGTCCTGGTCGCGCGTGCAGCCGACCGGGCGCGGCCCCGCGGTCCAGAGGGGCCTGGACTTCTACCGCCGGCTGACCGACGCCCTGCTCGAGAAGGGCATCCAACCGGTGGTCACCCTCTACCACTGGGACCTTCCGCAGGAGTTGGAGGACGCCGGCGGCTGGCCGGAGCGGGTCACCGCCGACCGGTTCGCGGAGTACGCCTCCCTGGCCGCGCGGGCGCTCGGAGACAGGGTCAGGACCTGGACGACCCTCAACGAGCCCTGGTGCAGCGCCTTTCTCGGCTACGGGTCGGGGGTGCACGCGCCCGGGCGCACCGATCCGGTGGCGGCTCTGCGCGCGGCGCACCATCTCAACCTGGCACACGGCAAGGCGGTTCAGGCGCTGCGTGCGGAGCTCCCCGCCGCCGCGCAGACGTCGATCACCCTCAATATCCACCACGTCCGCGCCCTCACGGACAGCGCGGAGGACGCCGACGCGGCTCGCCGCATCGACGCAGTGGCCAACCGGATCTTCACCGGACCCCAACTGGAAGGGCGCTACCCGGACGATCTCCTGCAGGACACCGCCCGCCTGACCGACTGGTCCTTCGTGCACGACAGAGACACCGCCGCGATCCACCAGCCGCTGGACTTCCTGGGCGTCAACTACTACACACCCACTCTCGTGTCGGCCGCGACCGGCGAGGGCGGTCACGGCGCCGACGGCCACGGCCGCAGCGACCACAGTCCCTGGCCCGGCGCCGAACACGTGGCCTTCCACCTCCCGCCGGGCGACACGACCGCGATGGGCTGGGCGGTCGACCCCAGCGGCCTGTACGACCTGCTGCTGCGGCTCAAGGCCGACTTCCCCGAGCTCCCGCTGATGATCACCGAGAACGGCGCGGCCTTCGACGACTACGTCGACCCGACGGGCCGCGTCGTCGACCCGGACCGTATCGCCTATCTGCGGGGCCACCTGACGGCCGTGCACCGGGCGATCGAGGCGGGCGTCGACGTCCGCGGCTACTTCCTGTGGTCCCTGCTGGACAATTTCGAATGGGGTTACGGCTACAGCAAGCGGTTCGGCGCCGTCTACGTCGACTACCCCACCGGGAAGCGCATCCCCAAGGCCAGCGCACAGTGGTACGCCGACGTGGCCCGCACGGGCACCCTGCCCACCGCGGTCGGCGACAACCGGTGACGGATTTCCGGACCGCCTACCGGGCTGACGCTCCCGTCCGCCGGGGCATCTCGCCTGCGTCAGGGCGCGAGTCGCTCCTGGGCCGATGCCACGGAGCCCAGAGGCCGTGATCACGCCGGACGCCGTCCGGGCATGCCGGGTTGCGGCAGCCGCAGGAGACCGCCTGAGGCGCCCGGACGGCCGGCGTGGACGGGGCGGCTGGTCCATGACCGCCGCCCCGGAGGGCGCACTCACGCATCAGCGCGCCATCCCCCCGGTGCTCCGGGTCGCAGCGGGTCTCCGGCGCATTCGGCCGCGGCTCCGGTAGGGGGGCGCCACCCCTCACGTAGACGGGACCCCGGGTTCGGCGTCCTGCGTCCCCGGCTCGGCATACCCCCACGCTTCGGCGATCTCCACAAGCCGCTCCGGCAGTCCGGAGCAGTCCGTCGCGGTCCGGGCCGCCTGGATCCGGCCGGAGCGGATCTTCTCGCTCCAGTCGCCGATGTGCGGCCGGAAGTCTCCGTGGTCCTTCGAGCCGTAGTCGAGCATCGCCTCTTCCCACTCGACACCGAGGTAGGTACACATACGGCGGGTCTCGCGCTCTGGGTCGGCGGTGAGGTCCTCGTACGCGACCGTAACGCCGTCGAGCGCCTCCTGCGCCTCCTCCAGTCGCTCGGCGTACTGCAGGACCTCGGCGTGGATCGCGTCCCGGTCGGGGTCCTGGCGGCGGGCCGTCAGCGACTCCACGACGGCGGCCGGGTGGCGGATCAGGAAGATGTAGCGGGCCTGAGGCCAGGCGCGGCGGAGCCGGGGCCACATCAGGGTGTTGGCCGGGGTCTTGTCGACGATGAGGTCCTTGCCGCTGCGCTCGAGCGCGTGGCCCAGCACGCGGTCCCAGAGCATGTGCTCCAGCTCCTCGCGGTCCAGTCCCAGTTCGCGCATGGCGGTGACGGTGAAGTCGCGGTCCTGGCGGACGTGGAGGGTGCGCAGGTGCATCTCGTGCGGCGCCCGGATCCGCGAGTGGCTGTTGAGCAGGACCCGCAGCAGCGTGGAGCCGGACCGTACGGAGGAGAGCAGGAACACCGGGGACTCGACGAGCCGGCGCGCGCGTTCCACCGGCGGGCCGTCGAGGCCGGAATCAGGCTGGGCGGGAATCCCGTCGAGAGGCCGCGCCTGGTCCGGCGCGGGAGCCAGCGGCTTGGCGGCGGGCGGCTTGAGCGCCTCGCCGAGCAGTCTGCCTCTGCGCCGCAGCCCCTTGCGTACGGCGTCCCAACGGGGGTCCTGCACGGTGGTGCCACCTCTCCCTGATCATGATCCTTCGGCCTCTGACTCACTGTCCCCTCGGCCGTTCCCCCGTTCAGGACACCTCAGGGGGTCGAAGCGAATTTCCGGTTACATCCAGGCAAATCGGAGACGGCACATCGCGCACGCAGGCACCGAAGGAGCCACGGAGGTCCACTGGCCTCACACGGAAGGCTCACGGCCTCACACGGAAGGTCCGCGGCCTCACACGGAAGGCCCACCGCGCCACCCGGAAGGCCTGCCGCGCCGTCGGCCCGGGCCAGCCCCTCAAATCCCGAGGTGACGGTGCTTCATAAGCCGACGGATCGTCAGCGACGCGGAAATTCCCCTGACGCAGGGTCCTTGTGAGGCACGAAGGGGCCCAAGTAGCGTCTATAGGGCGCACGTTGGACGTGGGATGTCCAGATGTCCATATGACGTGAAGGGCAGGTTGCTCCATGCCGTCAGATGTCCGTGTACGCCCCAGATCCCCAAGAACGCTCAGAAGGCTCCGTGTCCTCGTCACCGCCCTGTCGGCCCTCGCCGTCGCCGCGCTCCCCGTGCCGGGGTACGCACAGGACGGCTCGGCTCAGGCCGGCTCGGCGGAGGCAGCGCCGGTGACCACCGGCTTCGAGCAACAGGTGCTCTTCAAGGCCTCACAGGATCCCGGCTACGCGTGCTTCCGGATCCCGGCCGTCGTGAAGACGACGAAAGGCACGCTGGTCGCCTTCGCCGAGGGCCGGGTGAACGACTGCAGCGACGCCGGCGACATAGACCTCGTGGTCAAGCGCTCCACGGACGGCGGCCGCACGTGGGGCCCGCTGCAGGTCGTCAGCGAGGGCGGGGGCGACACGCACGGCAACCCGGCGCCCATCGTGGACCGCAGGACCGGCCGGATCGTCCTCGCGGAGACGTACAACACCGGCCGCACGGACGGCCGGAACTGCTCCGTGCCGTGCGACCGCACGCCGCACATGCAGTACAGCGACGACGACGGCCTCACCTGGTCGGCGCCCCGGGATCTGAGCGACGAGATCCTGCCGGACGACTGGAACTCCTGGTACGCGACCGGACCGGTGCACGGCATCCAGCTGACCCGCGGCAGGCACGCGGGCCGCCTCGTCTTCGGCGTCAACGCGGAGACGTGGAACGGCAGCCGCGTCACCGCCAACCACGCCGCGCTCATGGTCAGCGACGACGGCGGCGACCACTGGAGGATCGGCGCGAAGGACACCTGGCCGATCGCCGACGACGGCACGTTCCGCCAGAAGCCGTCCGAGATGACGCTCACCGAGCGCGCCGACGGCACGATCTACGTCAGTGGCCGCGAGCAGGACGGCACCGACCTGGGCCACCGTACGCACGCAGTCAGCCGGGACGGCGGCGACAGCTTCACCGCGCCGTTCCGCGACATCCCCGACCTCTACACCCCCCAGGTGCAGGGCTCCACGCTGCGGCTCGGCGACCGGATGCTGCTCGCCTGCCCCGGCGACCCGGACCGCCGCCGGACCATGATGATCCGCTCCTCCTACGACGGCGGCCGCACCTGGGACAGCGTCGACCGCGGCACAGTCGTGACCACCGACTGGTCGGGCTACTCGGACATGGTGGGGATCGACGGCGACACCGTGGGCCTGATGTACGAGGGCGGAGCGGTCGACGCGCGCGACGAGATCCGTTTCGCCCGGTTCACCGAGGACTGGCTGAAGCCCCGCCGCGGCCCCGACCCGACCACCGCCGACCTGGCGCCGGGCGCCCACCGCGCAGCCGTACTCGGAGGCGCCGAGGAGACGCAGGGCCGGTTCGGCGGCGCGATCAGCTTCGACGGCACGGACGACGCCGTACGACTCCCCTACCGCGACAGCCTTCCGCTCGGCACCAGGGACTTCACCGCGTCCCTGTGGTTCCGCTACACCGCCACCAGCGGCGAGCAGCCGCTGCTGTGGATGGGCGGGGTCGGTACGACGCAGCCGCAGGTGTGGCTGCGCGGCGAGCCCGCGTCGAACCGCATCACCGGGCTGATCACCACGCGCGACGGCGCCGCGGCCCCGACGTCCGCGTCCGTGCGCACCACGGTCGCGTACAACGACGGCCAGTGGCACCATCTGGCGCTGCGCCGCGGCGGAGGACACCTGACCCTGTCCATCGACGGTAGGCAGATCAGCACCGCCGACGTACCGGGCTCCGTCAGCCGCAACTCCCCCTTCGGTGTGCACATCGGCCAGAAGCTCGACAGCCGGGCGTACTTCACCGGGGCGATCGACGACGTACGCGTCTACGACCGGGCATTGAGCGACGCGGAGCTGGACGGGCTGGGCACAGCCGAGTCATCGGTGAGCCAGGAGACCCAGGACACGGTCCTGTGGCTACCCATGGACGGGATCAGCGGCGACCACTGACGATCAGAGGCGACCGCTGACGTCCGGACGTCAGCCGGAACGTGTCCCCGTACCGGCCGCGGTTCGTCGAGCCGCGGCCGGCGGCGCAGTCGTGGCGGGGGCCGCCTCCGGGTCGCGGGCACGGCGCCCCGCGATCACGGCGCAGACCATGAGCTGCATCTGGTGGAAGAGCATCAGCGGCAGCACGGCCAGCGAGGCGTGCGCGCCGAACAGCACGCTCGCCATGGGAAGCCCGGAGGCGAGGGACTTCTTGGAGCCGGCGAACTGGATCGCGATCCGGTCGGCCCGGTCGAAGCCCAGCCGCTTGCTGCCGTACCAGGTGAGCGCGAGCATCACCGCGAGCAGCACCGCCTCCACACCGAGCAGCGCGGCGAGCCGCAGCGGGGTCACCTGGTGCCAGATGCCCTGCACCATGCCCTCGCTGAAGGCCGTGTAGACGACGAGCAGGATCGAGGCGCGGTCCACCTGGCCGAGGACCTTCTTGTGGCGCGCGACGAAACCGCCGATCCAGCGGCGCAGGAACTGCCCGGCCAGGAACGGCACCAGCAGCTGCAGCACGATCTTCACCAGCGAGTCCGCCGAGAACCCGCCGCCCGTGCTGCCGAGGAGCGCCGCCGCGAGCAGCGGCGTCAGGACGATTCCGGCGAGCGAGGAGAAGGATCCCGCGCAGATGGCGGCGGGGACGTTGCCGCGCGCGACCGAGGTGAAGGCGATGGACGACTGGACCGTCGACGGGACGAGCGTGAGGAACAGGAAGCCGCTGTAGAGGGCGGGCGTCAGCACGTACGGGACGAGCCCTTTGGCGGCGATCCCGAGCAGTGGGAAGACGACGAACGTGCAGGCGAGGATCGTGAGGTGGAGCCGCCAGTGCCGCAGTCCGTCGAGCGCCTCGCGGGTGGACAGCCGCACGCCGTAGAGGAAGAACAGCAGCGCCACGGCGGCCGTGGAGGCGCCCGATGCGACATCGGCGGCGGTGCCCCGCGCGGGGAGGAGAGCGGCGACGCCCACCGTCCCGAGCAACGCCAGGATGTACGGGTCGATCGGCAGCCGGCTCGGCCACTGCAGGCGTTTCACGGTGCTCCATGCTCTCGGTGCTCGGTTCAGGTCGTGCCCTCTCCATCATCCTCTTGATCAGCGTGATCGGGAATCCGCTATACCGCTCTGACTGTCATCACGATTCGCGATGAGCAGCGCTAGGCTGGCCAGCGTGTACGACCCTTCCCAGCTGCGTACGTTCCTGGCGGTGGCGCAGACGCTCAGCTTCACGCAGGCCGCCCGGCGGCTCGGGCTGCGCCAGTCCACGGTGAGCCAGCACGTGCGGCGCCTGGAGGACGCCACGGGCCGACAGCTGTTCAGCCGGGACACCCACTCCGTGGAGCTGACCGAGGACGGCGAGGCGATGCTCGGCTTCGCGCGCCGCATCCTCGAGGTCCACGAGCAGGCGTCGGCGTTCTTCACCGGCACACGGCTGCGCGGCCGGCTGCGTTTCGGCGCCTCCGAGGACTTCGTCCTCACAGCGCTCACGGAGATCCTGGAGTCCTTCCGCCACGACCATCCGGAAGTCGATCTGGAGCTGACGGTCGAGCTGTCCGGCACGCTGCACGAGCAGCTCGCCGCGGGGAAGCTCGACCTCGTGCTCGCCAAGCGGCGCCCGGAGGACCCGCGCGGCGAGACCGTCCGGCACGACAAGCTGGTGTGGATCGGATCGGAGCGGCTGCGCCTCGACCCGGACCGGCCGGTGCCGCTCATCGTGTACCCGCCGCCGGGCATCACCCGCGCCCTGGCCCTCGAGGCGCTGGAGCGGCAGGGCCGTGCCTGGCGCATCGTCTGCACGAGCGGCAGCCTCAACGGCCTGATCGCGGCGGCCCGCGCCGGGCTCGGCGTGATGGCCCACTCCCGCGGCCTGATCCCGCCGGGACTGGTGCGGGTCCCCGACCGGGCGGGCCTGCCGGAGCTGGGCGAGGTCGACTTCGTACTGGTCCACGGCAGGCGCCGGGCCTCCGCGCAGGCCGCGGCGGACGCGCTCGCGGCGGCGATCCTGACGGGCGGCGACCGGCTGAGCGGAGGCAGACCTTAGCCGGAGGACGGAAGCGACGGAACAGCCCAGGGTCTCCGGCACCAGCGCCCGGGCCAAAGAGGCTGAACCAGTACGAAGCTGACTGGTCGGCAGGTCGGCGGCCAGAGGGCTGTCCGGGATCGCGATGGGCCACACCGCAGGAGCGACCGCCCAACCCGAGTGACAAATCTGCACAGATTCAGTGGAGATTAGGGCACCCGAACTTACTGAACCGTAAGTATTCTGTCCCGCCCTTTCCACTTGTGGCCACATTTCGACGGCTGACCAGTGCATATGCCGGAGCCCGGACGATCCGGACCCCCTCCCACGGCGCCGCGCCGTGAGGTACGGTCACCGCGCTGTGCGGAGCATCACTAGGAGCATCATTGCGCGAGTTCACCACCCCTCCGTTGGCGCTGCCGCCGGCGGTGGGCGGCCTGGCCGACGCCGTGTTCGACCATGCCGTCGAGGACCCGCTGCGCATCGCCCTGGGCCGCAAGGGGGACGACGGACAGTGGCGTGACGTGACCGCCGCCGAGTTCCGCGACGAGGTGCTCGCGCTCGCCAAGGGACTGCTGGCACAGGGCGTACGGTTCGGGGACCGCGTCGCGATCATGTCCCGTACCCGCTACGAGTGGACGCTCTTCGACTTCGCGCTGTGGACGATCGGTGCCCAGGTGGTGCCCGTCTATCCCACGTCATCCGCCGAGCAGGTCTTCTGGATGATGCACGACGCCCAGGTGACCGCCGCCATGGTCGAGCACGAGGACCACGCCATGACGGTCGGCTCGGTCATAGACCGGCTGCCCCGGCTGCGGTGCCTGTGGCAGCTCGACGAGGACGCGGTGCAGGAGCTGTACGAGGCGGGCGCGCACATCGACGACGACGTGGTGCACCGGCACCGGGCGGCGGTCACCCCGGAATCCGTCGCGACGGTCATCTACACCTCGGGCACCACCGGCCGCCCCAAGGGCTGTGTGATCACCCACGGCAACTTCATGTTCGAGGCCGACACGGTGATCGAGCGCTGGGAGCCGGTGTTCCACTCCAAGCGCGGCGACGAGGCGGTCACGCTGCTGTTCCTGCCGCTCGCGCACGTCTTCGGCCGCATGGTGGAGGTCGCGGCGGTACGCGGCCGAGTCAAGCTCGGCCACCAGCCGCAGCTCAACGCGGCGGCCCTGCTGCCCGATCTGGCCGCGTTCAGGCCGACGTTCATCCTGGCCGTGCCGTACATCTTCGAGAAGGTCTTCAACGCGGCCCGGCGCAAGGCCGAGAAGGACGGCAAGGCCGGGGCGTTCGACAAGGCGGTCGACGTCGCCGTGCGGTACGCGGACGCCGTGGAGGCCAAGGCCTTCGGCACCGGCTCGGGCCCGTCCGCCGCCCTGCGCCTGCAGCACCAGCTCTTCGACAAGCTCGTCTACGCCAAGGTGCGGGACGCGATGGGCGGCCGGGTGCGGCACGCGATGTCCGGCGGCTCGGCGATGGACCGGCGGCTCGGACTGTTCTTCGCCGGCGCCGGCGTGCTCGTCTACGAGGGGTACGGACTGACGGAGTCGACGGCGGCCGCGACCGCCAACCCGCCCGAGCGCACCCGCTACGGCACGGTCGGACTGCCCATTCCGGGCACGACCGTGCACATCGCGGACGACGGCGAGGTGTGGCTGCACGGCGGGCAGGTCTTCCAGGGCTACCTCAACGATCCCAAGGCAACCGACGCGACCCTGCACGACGGCTGGCTGGCCACCGGCGACCTCGGTGCGCTCGACGAGGACGGCTACCTCACGATCACCGGCCGCAAGAAGGAGATCCTGGTGACCTCCGGCGGCAAGAGCGTGTCGCCGGCCGTCCTGGAGGAGCGGGTCCGCGACCATCCGCTGGTCGCACAGTGCATCCTCGTCGGCAACGACCGCCCGTACATCGCGGCCCTCGTCACCCTGGATGCGGAAGCCGTGGAGCACTGGCTGCAGATGCGCGGCAAGCCGACGCTGAAACCGGCCGAGCTGGTGCGCGACCCCGATCTGGAGACCGAGGTGCGGCGTGCGGTGGTGGCCGCCAACACGCTGGTTTCGCAGGCGGAGTCGATCCGCACCTTCCGGATACTGGCCCACCAGTTCACCGAGGAGCACGGTCTGCTCACCCCCTCGCTGAAGCTGAAGCGGAAGGCGATCGAGCAGGCGTACCAGACAGAGGTCGAGGCGCTGTACCAGACATGAGCCGGGGCTTCGGCGGCCCGGATGTCCTCTGACAACCCCTCTGACGGCCCTATTGCAACTTCTGACGGTTCATCAATTACCGATGCGTCAGTTATTGACGGATCGTCAGGTCGCACACAGAATTTCGGTCACTCTGACGAGGAGGGGACCCGACGTGTTGCGACCCATCCGCACCCTCGCCGCAGCGGCCACCGCGCTGCTGCTCGCCACCGCCTGCAACTCGGCCGCCACCGGCGGTTCCGGCTCCGGGGACGGCAAGACCGGTTCCGTACGCGGAGTGACCGACGACTCCATCAAGGTCGGCGGGATCGTCTCCATGACGACCGCCAGCGGTTACAGCAAGAAGGACACCGACCTGGGCGCGAAGGCCCGCTTCGACCGTGCCAACGCGGAGGGCGGTGTGGGCGGCCGGAAGATCGAGTACCTGGGCGCGGAGGACGACGGGCAGGACCCCGCCAAGAACCTCGCGGCGGCCCGCAAACTCGTCCAGCAGGACAAGGTGTTCGCGGTCGTCCCGATGAGCTCGGTCACCTTCTCCGGCGCCGACTTCCTGCAGAAGCAGAAGGTTCCGACCTTCGGCTGGGGCACGCTCCCGTCGTTCTGCGGACCCACGTACATCTACGGCTACGGCGGCTGCATGGTGCCGTCGCCCGGCGGCACGATCTCGCAGACGTGGCCCGAGGGGCTGAAGGAGGTGACCGGCGGCTCCGAGGGCAGGACCGTGGCGATCCTCGCCAACGACAACGACGCGGGCACCTTCGCCATCCGCACCTACAAGCAGAGCTTCACCTCGGCCGGCTACAAGGTGACGTACGCCAAGCCCGTGGTGCCCGCGACCTCGGTGCCGAGCGACTGGTCCGCGTACACGAAGGAGATCCTGCGCAGCGACGGCGGCAAGGCACCCGACGTCGTCGTCTCCGTGATGCAGACGCCGTACAACATCGGGCTGTTCACGGCGATCAAGCGCACCGGGTACAAGGGCGTACTCACCGATCCGACCGACTACGACCCCGGTCTGCTGGCGAAGAGCGCGACCAGGAAGGCGCTGGACGGGGTGCACGTGCTGCTGTCCTTCCAGCCGTTCGAGCAGGGCACCGCGGCGATGCGGCAGTTCAAGGAGGACATCAGGAAGGCCGCAGGGAAGGACGTGCCGCTCAACATGCACATGATGACCGGCTATATGTCGGCCGACCTGTTCCTCGCCATCGCCGAGAAGGCCGGTGAGGACCTCACGGTCGCGTCCTTCCAGAAGGCGGCGAACGGGTTCTCCGACACCGGCACGCTCGTCGGCGACCGTGCCGAACCCAGGGGGCGGACGGAGTCCTTCGGGTGCGGTGCGCTGGTGCAGCTCAAGGACGGCAAGTACGAGGTGTCGTCGCCGTTCGAGTGCTACGAGCCGATCCCCTTCAAGTAGCCCATCGCGCCCGGGACTTGAGGGATGACCTGAGGGATACGCCATGTCGGATCTGCTGGGGTTCGTGCTGAGCGGACTGGTCTCGGGCGCGCTGTACGCGCTGCTCGCCACCGGACTGGTCCTGTCCTACTCGGCGTCGGGCCTGTTCAACTTCGCGCACGGCGCCACCGGCTACCTCTGCGCGCTCGCCTTCTACGAGCTGCACTCCGGCTTCGGCTGGCCCGCCGTGCCGACGGCGCTGCTGCTGGTGTGCGTCGTGGCGCCTGGGCTGGGCTGGGGTCTGGACCGGCTGATGTTCCGCAAGCTGGCACGGGTCGGCGAGACGGCGCAGATCGTGGCGACGATCGGGCTGCTCGTCGCGCTGCCCGCGCTGGGGCTGTGGGTCGTGGAGCTGCTGGAGGACGCGGGGGCACCGGTCAAGCCCGCGGAGAACCAGTTCGGGCTGCCAGGTGTGGGCCCGAGCCCGGCCACCTCGTGGCAGCTCGTGGACGGGGTCGGGGTCGACTCCGACCAGCTGATCACCTGGGTGTGCACGGCCGTGGTCGCGGTCGGCCTGTGGGTGCTGATGCGCCACACCCCGCTGGGACTGAAGCTGCGGGCCGCGGTCGACAACCGCACCCTCGTGGAGCTGCGCGGGATGAGCGCGGACCGGCTGTCATCGGTGGCGTGGATGCTGTCGTCGGCGCTGGCGGGCCTCGCCGGAGTGCTCGCCACTCCCCTGCTGGGCCTGTCGGCGCACGACTTCACACTGTTCCTGTTCGTCTCCGCGACGGCGGCGGTGCTCGGCCGGTTCGCGTCGATCCCGCTCGCCTTCGCGGGCGGCCTGGGCCTCGGTGTGCTGCAGAACCTCGTCGCGGGATACGCGTCCTTCGCCGACAGCATCACCGGATTCCGTACCGCGGTGCCGTTCCTGATCCTCTTCGCCGGGCTGCTGCTGATGACCCGACGGCAGCGGACGGCGGGCACGGCGGCCTCCGACGCACCGCCGGTCGACTATCTGGCGGGCCGGTCGTGGGCGCGGCGCTGGGGTCCGTGGGCGGTGGCCGCCGTCCTGCTCGCGCTCGCCTTCTACACCGTCACGACCCCCTTCTGGAGCGGCATCCTCGCCCAAGGGCTCGCGATATCGCTCGTCTTCATCTCCTTCACGGTGGTGACGGGGCTCGGCGCGATGGTGTCGCTGGCGCAGGCGACGTTCGTGACAGGGGCGGCGCTGATGGCGGGGCTGCTGATGAGCCACGGATGGCCTTTCGTCGCGGCCGCGCTGGCCGGCACCTGCGCCGCCGCGCTGCTCGGCGCGCTGGTGGCGCTTCCGGCGCTCCGGCTCGGCGGCCGCTCCCTCGCCCTGGCGACGCTGGCGCTCGCGTTCCTGGCCGACCAAGTGCTGTTCCAGATGGGGTGGTTGAGGAACGGCGACACCGGCTGGGAGATCCCCCGGCCGGTGTTCGGTCCGGTGGACCTCAACGACGACCGTGCCATGGGCGTCGCGATGATCGTGCTCGTCACGGCGGCGGTGGCGAGCCTGAGCGCCCTGCGCGGCTCGCCGTCCGGCCGCGCCATGCTGGCGGTGCGTTCGGCGCCCGCGGCCGCCATGGCCTCCGGCGTCTCCGTGGTCCGTACGAAGCTGCTGCTCTTCACGCTGTCCGCCGGGCTCGCCGGCTTCGGCGGCGTGATGTACGCGTCGTACAACACCCGTATCACCGCGACCGACTTCACGGCGATGACCGGGTTGATCTGGCTCGCGGTGGTGGTCGCGGCGGGCGTGCGCAGGCCGCAGTTCGCGGTGGTCGCGGGCCTCGTCTTCGCCCTCGTCCCACACCTCGTGTCGGACTACGTCACCGAGTCCGTACACCTCCCGGTGATCCTCTTCGGCCTGGCGGGCCTGGCCCTGGCGAACGACCCGGACGGGTACTGCGCGGCGCTGCCGGTGCGGTTGCACCGGAGGCGGGCGGCGGTCTCCCCCAGCCCACCCCATCCTGTGACCGAGGCTCCGCCCCAGACCTCGGATCGCCCTTCGGGCTCGTCCTCAAACTCCCCCAGCTACCGCTGGGAGGTGCCCCCAGGACGGGCTGAAGTGTCCCCTGCTCTCGAACTCCGCGGCGTCCGAGCCGGGTACGACGGTGCCCCGGTGCTGCACGGCGTCGATCTCGCCGTACGGCCCGGTGAGATCCTCGCGCTGCTCGGTCCCAACGGCGCGGGCAAGTCCACGACCTGCAGGGTCGCCGCGGGGCTGCTCGCGCCGAGTGCGGGCGCGGTGTACGTCGGCGGGCGCGACGCCACGCGCGAGGGTGCCGTACGGCGTTCGCGGGCCGGGGTCGTTCTGGCGCCGGAGGGACGCGGCATCTTCCCGGGGCTCACCATCGAGGAGAACCTCGCCCTGCGGCTGCCCGGCAAGGGCGAACGGGACGCCGTGTACGAGCGGTTCCCGAGCCTCGCGGCGCGGCGGCGCGTCGCGGCGGGCTCGCTGTCGGGCGGGGAGCAGCAGATGCTGGCCCTCGCGCCGCTGCTCCTGCGCCCGCCGCAGGTGCTGATCGCGGACGAGCCGTCCCTGGGGCTGGCGCCACGTGTGGTCGAGGAGGTGTTCCGGCTGCTGGCGGAGTTGCGGGAGGCGGGTACGGCGCTGCTGCTCGTCGAGGAGAAGGCGGCGGAGGTCCTCGGCGTCGCCGACACCGTCGCGTACCTCGCCCAGGGCCGGGTGTCCTGGTGCGGGCCGCGCGACCAGGTGCAGGCGGACCGGCTCGCGGAGGCGTATCTCGGCATCGCGGCGCCCGGACCGGACCGCCCGGAGCAGGCCGGACCGGCGCCAGGACCGCAGGCTTCGGGCACGCGAGGGGTGGTGCAGCCATGAGCGAGAACGTCCTCGAGGCCTCCGGAATCGGCGTCCGGTTCGGGGGCGTCCGGGCCCTGGCGGGCGTCGGTGTACAGCTGCGGGCCGGTGAGGTGTGCGGACTCATCGGGCCCAACGGAGCGGGCAAGACGACCCTCTTCGACGTCCTGTCCGGCATCCGCCGGCCCGACGAGGGCCGGATCCTGCTCGACGGCACGGACATCACGCGCCGCTCCCCCGTGTGGCGCGCCCGGCACGGCATGCGCCGCACGTTCCAGCGGCAGCAGCTGTTCGGCCAGCTGACGGTCGCCGACAACCTGCTGGTCGCGCAGGAGTGGCGCGGCGGCGGTGGCGGGCTGGCCGCCGATCTGGTGACGGCGCCGACCCGGCGTACGCAGGAGGCGGCACGGAGGCGACGGGCCGCGGCGGTGCTGGAAACCTGCGGACTCGACGGGCTCACCGAGTCGTACGCGGGCGGCCTGCCCGTCGGCCAGGCGCGGATGGTCGAGCTGGCCCGCGCCGTGGCCGATCCGCCCAGGGTGCTGCTGCTGGACGAGCCCGCGTCCGGGATGGCGGCGGACGAGCGGCGTCATCTGGCCTCGGTGATCCGCCGTCTCGCGGACGACGAGGGCTGCGCGGTCCTCCTCGTCGAGCACAATGTCGCCTTCGTGATGGAGCTGTGCGCCCGTGTCGTCGTGCTCGACCTGGGCTCCGTGCTGGCGGAGGGCGGCGCCGCGGACGTCAGGGCGGACCCCGCCGTACGCGACGCGTACCTCGGTACGTCGGCGCAGTGACCTGACACCGCCGGCCCGCTGACCTGGCACGACACCACCGACCCGGCACCACACCGCTGCCCACACAGCCGCCTACAGCGCTGTATGTCAGGACCCGGTCAATGATCCGGACCGGGTCGATATGATCGGATCCGTGTCAGCCGAATCTCGCGGCTCCCTCAACGGCCACGGGGCCCACCGGAACGACCGCACAACCGGACCGTGAACCAGGAATGCACCGTCACCCGTGATCGTTGACGATGGACGTACCACCCGACGACAAAGGATCGAGAGCTCGTGAGCAGCAAGGTCCCCCCGATCATCCTCAACAACGGCATCGAGATGCCGCAGCTGGGTTACGGCGTCTGGCAGGTGCCGGACGACGAGGCCGAGCGGGCCGTCGCCACGGCGCTTCAGACCGGGTACCGCAGCATCGACACCGCTGCGATCTACGGCAATGAGGAGGGCACGGGCAAGGCGATCGCCGCGTCCGGCATCCCGCGCAAGGACCTCTTCGTCACCACCAAGCTCTGGAACAGCGACCAGGGCTACGACGCGACACTGCGCGCCTTCGACGTCTCCCTCGAGAAGCTCGGGCTCGACTATGTCGACCTGTACCTGATCCACTGGCCGCTGCCGGCCCGGGACCAGTACATCGACACGTACAAGGCCTTCGAGAAGCTCCTCGCCGACGGCCGTGTCAAGTCGATCGGCACCTCCAACTTCCTGCCGGAACACCTGGAGCGGCTGATCGACGCGACGTCCGTGATCCCGGCCGTCAACCAGATCGAGCTGCACCCGCACCTGCAGCAGCGGGCGGCCCGCGAGTACCACGCGGAGCAGGGCATCGCCACGGAGGCCTGGTCGCCGCTGGGCCAGGGCAAGGGCCTCCTTGAGGTCCCGGCGATCATCGCGATCGCCCAGAAGCACGGCCGTACGCCGGCCCAGATCGTGCTGCGCTGGCACATCCAGCTCGGCAACGTGGTGATCCCCAAGTCCGTGACGCCGTCCCGGATCAAGGAGAACATCGAGGTCTACGACTTCGAGCTGGACGTGGAGGACCTGGCCGCGATCAGCGCCCTGAACGAGGAGCGCCGGCTGGGCCCGGACCCGGCGACGTTCGACTTCTCCTGAAGCCGGCGAGCAGCGGCGTGGCCGCCCGGCACTCCCGGGCGGCCACGCCGTTGTCATGTCCGCTGGTCCGGCGGATCAGCGCAGATAGGGCCAGCTCACCGTCAGGGTCGGGTAGGAGTAGATGTACACCCTGCCATCGGGCTGCGTGTGGGCGCCGGGGGGCAGGTTGTCCCCGATCCACCTGTACGGCGACCCCCGGAAGGGGAAGGAACGGGCCTTCAGCGGTCCCGATCTCCAGCCGCCGCCGTTCCTGGCGAGCCTGACCGACCGCACGCACCAGTCGTCCGGGCCCACCTTGCTGAACTCGACAGCGGAGGTCAGATCCCAGCCGGAAGGCAGGTCGGCGAGATCGAACACCTCGCGGCTGCCCGGCTGGAAGGCACCGTCCAGCACCTGCCAGCCCGTCGTCATGCCGTTGAAGCTGTGGAGCCGGACGGACACTTGGTCGCCGGTGCCGGCCCCGCTGACATTGCAGGTGCTGACACTCAGATCGCCGGACAGACCGGACTTCGCCGTTGCTGCCGAGGCCGACGGGATGGTCGCCGGAGCGCTCAGGGCCCCCAGCGTCGCGATCACCGCCGCAGCCGTACGGATCTTCATTGAGACTCGACTCCTCACACCGGAAACGGATCGGATGCGAGGCCGAGCATCAAGGCCCGCCATGCGGTGGGCGTGACAGCGCGCGCCGGGGATCCGCTGCTCGGTCCCGTGAATTCAGCCGGACGGTGGTCCGGGCACGCGGACCCACTGGTCCTGTCGGGTTCCTGGTCCGTTGTTCCTGTTCGGCGAGGGTGGAGTACGCCTCCGGGGCCCGGCGGTGGGAGGTGGTCCGCCGGGCCCCGGAGCTCGTCCGCCGGGGCCGACCGTACGGCCGGCCCCGGCGGACCTGGCGTCACAGCGCCGGGTACGCGTTCTTCATGAGCTCCTGGAACTGGGCGGAGAACCAGTGCCCGGAGAGGGGCGCGTCCCCGAGGGCACCGGACATGTTGTTGTTGTTGCGGGGGTTACCGGTGTACGTCGGGTCGCACATCCGGTCGAAGCCCTTGCCCTCTTCGTTGTCGATCTCCTCGCTGGCACCGTCGGACTCCCCCGGCGGCTTCATCCACACGTAGGCGTCGATGCCGGGCTCGGGCGAGGCCTGCGGGCGTTCGCCGAGGCCGGCGCCGGACTGGTTGCACCAGTTGCCGAGGTGGATGCGGCGGTCGTAGCGGCCACCGTTGACATAGGTGTCCACGTCGGTGGTCGCGCCCGGTCCGGTGGGCCGGTTCGCGCCGCCCCAGCCGTTGCGCGAAGTGTCGATCAGCATGCCGAGGCCGGAGTCGAAGCCGATGGAGACGAGCTTCTCGCGCATGGCCTGGGCGAAGGACAGCTCGTCCACGTAGC
The DNA here is from genome assembly GCF_040295225.1 of Streptomyces sp. NPDC002896. Classification (NCBI taxonomy): domain Bacteria; kingdom Bacillati; phylum Actinomycetota; class Actinomycetes; order Kitasatosporales; family Streptomycetaceae; genus Streptomyces; species Streptomyces sp. NPDC002896. Next base: position 234,695 of record NZ_JBEOVA010000006.1, read on the forward strand.
GGTTCCAGTCGACCCACTTGGACTCGCGGACCGACTTGCCGCCCACCGAGTCGTTGATCGTGAAGTTCTCCTCCTTCAGGGCGCTGTAGTTGGCGGTGTTGGCGATGAAGCCGTGGACGTCGTTGACCGTGGCGCCCTCGGCGGTGGCGGCCTGCTTGAACGTCTCCGCGGACGCGGTGAAGTTGTCGTCCCAGCCGATCCAGCCGTGGTGCCCGGCGTCGATGTAGTTGTAGACGTTGGGGACATCACCGAGCTTGTTCAGGGCGTAGCCGACGCCCTTCACGTAGTTGCCGTTGGCCTTCATCACGTCGCACTCGGGCGTGGCTGTGGCCCGGCTGCCGGTGTTGGTCACCAGGTTCGGCAACGAGTCGATCTCGATCGTGGTGACGATGCGCAGGTCCGCGTACTTCTCGTCGGCGAGGATCGCGGCGATCGGGTCGATGTACTCGGTCTTGTACCGGTCGATCTCCGTCGGGCCGAGCTCGCCGTTGGAGGCGAGGGCGGCGCAGTCGCGGCCGGGCAGGTTGTAGATGACGAGCTGGACGACCATCTCGTCGGAGCCCTTCTGCTCCAGCGCCGTGTCGAGGTGGTCGCGCAGGCCCATGCCGCCGTTGACGCCGTTGATGGCGGCGATCCGGTCGAGCCAGACACCGGTGGGCTGGTCGGCGATCCGGTTACCGCCCGGCTCGGCGGCGGCCTTGGCGGACCACTCGGGGTTCACGTACACCTTGGCCCCGGAGTACGGGTTGTCGACGCGCTCACCCGCCGGCGGATCCGTGGGCGGGTCGGTGGGCGGGTCGGTGGGCTCGCTGCCGCCGTCGTCGACGTTACAAGTGACACCGTCGAGCGTGAAGGTGGTGGGCAGGGCGTTGGTTCCGGTGTAGGAGCCGTTGAAGCCGAAGCTGACCGAACCGCCGGTCGCCAGCGACCCGTTGTAGCTCTCGTTCTTCGCCGTGACGGCGGCGCCGCTCTGGCTGAGCTGGGCGTTCCAGCCGTTGGTGATCTTCTGGTTGCCGGCGAACGTCCACCCGAGGGACCAGGACGACTTGGCGGAGCCGAGGTTGGTGACCGTGACGGCGGTGGTGAAGCCGGTGTCCCACTGGTTCTGCACCTTGTAGTCGACGGTGCAGGGGGTGGCGGCCGCGGCGGTGTCCGCCAGCGTCAGGGCGCTGCCTGTGGCCCCGGCGACCAGGGCCATGGAGGCCAGTAGTGCTGTTCTGGTGCGACTCATGAACAGGTGTCCTTATCCGTTGAGGGAGCGCAGGTGATCGCGCAGCCCGATACCGAACGACGTAGGAGTGCCGTCGTAGTTGCTGATCAGGGATGGACCGGAGGAGCAGTCCCAGGTGTTCCAGGTCCAGCCCAGGTAGGAGAGGTCCCGGTCGTCGAACCACTGCATGACGCGGTCGATGAACGAGTGCGCGCAGGTGTTCTCGCCGATCTCGCCCGCGACGAGCGGGACCTCGGCGGCGACGGGAGCGAGCGTGGAGTCCCAGCAGCTTTCGTTGGAGCAGGTGTTGAAGTTGTAGACGTGCCAGGCGGCGGCGAGATTGCCCGCCGGATCGGACGGCTTGTACGTCAGCCACTGGCTGAGGTCGTTGGAGTAGGCGAGGCCGCCCGCCAGGATCAGGTTGGTGGCGCCCGTGTCCCTGATGGCGTCGACCAGGTCCTGCATGCCCGCGACCTCGTAGCCGATTCCGGAGCAGGTGCCGCCGTCACGCCAGCAGGTCCAGGCCTGCTCGGTGGTGGACGTGGCACGGTCCGGGTACGGCTCGTTGAACAGGTCGAAGACGACGGCTTTGTCGTCCTTGAAGGTGTTCGCCACCGAGGCCCAGAAGGACGGCGTGTACTGCATGTTGGGCATCGGCTTCTGGCAGCTGGCGTGCACGTCGGAGCAGCCTGCCGAGTTGCCGGTGTACTGGCCGTACGACCAGTGCAGTTCCACCACCGGCGTCATGCCGTGCGCCTCGACGCGCGCCACCAACTCCTTGACGGCGTTGATGTAGTTGGCGCCCGCGTACTCGGGCTTGATGTTGTCCAGGCCCAGCCAGCACTCCTCGTTGAGCGGGATGCGGACGGTGTTGACGTTCCAGTCGGCGATCGCCTTGACGGAGGCGTCGTCGACGGGGCCGTCCCAGATGCCGTAGCCCTGGACGCACATGAACTCGCCGCCGGAGCGGTTGACACCGAGCATGCGGCGGGTCGCGCCGTTCGCGTCGACGAGCTTGTTGCCGGAGACCTTGAGGGCGGGTGGCCCTTCCTCCGGGTCCGGCGGATCCGTCGGGGGATCGGTCGGGTCCGTGGGATCCGGATCGGGCTCGGACTCCACGTTGCAAGTGGTGCCGTTCAGTTTGAACGTGGTGGGTGCGGTGTTGCTGCCTGACGACGAGGCGAGGAAGCCGGCGCTGGTGCTCGCGCCCGTGCCGAGAGAGCCGTTGTAGCTCTCGTTGGCCGCCGTGACGGTCGTGCCCGACTGGGACCACTTGGCGTTCCAGCCCTGCGTGACCTTCTGGCCGTCGGCGAAGTCGAAGGTGAGCTCCCAACTGCTCACCGACGGACCGTTGTTGGTGATGGTCACGGCTCCCTGGAAGCCGCTGTCCCACTGCCCGACGGTCTCGTACTCGACCGTGCAGACGGGTTCGGCTCCGGACGCCGTCACCACCGGTGCCACCGCGGTGCCCACCAAGGCCAGACCGGCCGAGACGAGCAGTACGGATAGGCGCGGGGGGTGTCGCATGAGCGACTCCTTACAGATCGTGCGCGTTCATGACAAACGCGTCGACTGATGGAACCGCTCCCACTGGTGCGTACGAAGCTAGCGCCAAGTGACGGTAAAAACCAGGGGAGTTACTTTCTTCATCCATCGAAACAGTTCGACTCTTCAAGAACCTTGACCCCTCAGGCCCCTCTCCCCAATATGGGAGCGCTCCCACTGGTTCAAGGCTTGTTGCTCCACCCCCACCCCTCTTTTCCGAGCCGCGAGGAGAAACCAGCGCATGCACCAGAGAAGGAGACGCCGCGTCGCGCGGCGATTGTGGACCGCCGTGGTGGCGGCTCTCGCAATCCCCGTGACGACGCTGGCGACCGGGCAAGGAACCGCACAGGCGGCGGCCGTGCAGTGCAGCGTCGACTACAAGACGAACGACTGGGGCTCCGGCTTCACCGCCGAGCTGACGGTCACCAACCGCGGGTCCGAGGCGATCGACGGCTGGACCCTGACGTACGACTACACGGGTGACCAGAAGCTGACCAACGGCTGGAGCGGGATCTGGTCGCAGTCCGGCAAGACGGTCACCGTCAAGAACGAGTCCTACAACGGGAAGATCGCCGCCGGGGCCGCCATCTCCACCGGTGGCCAGTTCACCTATAGCGGCACCAACGCCGCGCCGACGAGCTTCGCGATCAACGGGACCACGTGCGCCGGCGCCCATCAGCCGCCGGTCACCGTGCTGACCAGCCCGGAGGCGGGCGCGGTCTACAGCGAGGGCGACACCGTGCCGATGGCCGCGACCGCTGCGGCCGCCGACAGCGCCACCATCTCGAAGATGGAGTTCTACGACGACACGACGCTGCTCGGCACCGACACGTCCGCGCCGTACACGTACGACGCGGACGGTCTGGATGCGGGCAGCCACTCGCTGTACGCGAAGGCGTATGACAGCCTCGGCGCGTCCGCAGAGTCCACGCCGGTGGGCATCACGGTCGCCGAGGGACCGGCCGTCGTCGCCTCACCCACCCAACTGGGCATCCAGCAAGGCAAGACCGGAACCTTCGACGTGAAGCTGTCGACCGAGCCGTCCTCGAATGTGACGGTGTCGGTGGCCCGCACCGATGGCAACTCGGGCCTGTCGGTCACCGAGGGCGCGAGCCTCACCTTCACGCCGTCGAACTGGAGCACGGCGCAGAAGGTGACGATCGGCGCCGACTCGTCCGGCACGGGCGCGGCGACGTTCACGGCATCGGCTCCCGACCACGCCAAGGCCGAGGTCACCGTCACCCAGCTGGCCGCCAGCAAGGCGTACGACGCCCGCTTCCTCGACCTCTACGGGAAGATCACCAACCCGGCGAGCGGCTACTTCTCGCCTGAGGGCATCCCGTACCACTCGGTCGAGACCCTGATCGTCGAGGCGCCCGACCACGGCCACGAGACGACCTCGGAGGCGTACAGCTACCTGATCTGGCTGCAGGCGATGTACGGGAAGATCACCGGCGACTGGTCCAAGTTCAACGGTGCGTGGGAGATCATGGAGAAGTACATGATCCCCACGCATGCCGACCAGCCGACGAACTCCTTCTACAACGCCTCCAAGCCGGCCACCTACGCACCCGAGTGGGACCAGCCGTCGCAGTACCCGGCGAAGCTCGACTCCTCGGTCACGTCGGGCTCCGACCCGATCGCCGCCGAGCTGAAGAGCGCGTACGGCACGGACGACATCTACGGCATGCACTGGATCCAGGACGTCGACAACGTCTACGGATACGGCAACGCGCCCGGTAAGTGCCAGGCTGGTCCGTCCGACACGGGACCGTCCTACATCAACACCTTCCAGCGCGGCCCGCAGGAGTCCGTGTGGGAGACCGTCACCCATCCGACCTGCGACAACTTCACCTACGGCGGCACGAACGGCTACCTGGACCTGTTCACGGGTGACTCCTCGTACGCCAAGCAGTGGAAGTTCACCAACGCCCCCGACGCCGACGCGCGTGCCGTGCAGGCCGCGTACTGGGCCGACCTGTGGGCCAAGGAGCAGGGCAAGGGCGGTGACGTGTCGGCGACCGTCGGCAAGGCCGCCAAGATGGGCGACTACCTGCGCTACGCCATGTACGACAAGTACTTCAAGAAGGTCGGCGACTGCGTGGGCCCGTCCACGTGTGCCGCGGGCACCGGCAAGAACAGCTCGCACTACCTGATGTCCTGGTACTACGCGTGGGGCGGCGCCACCGACACCTCGGCGGGCTGGTCCTGGCGCATCGGCTCCAGCCACGCGCACGGCGGCTACCAGAACCCGATGGCGGCCTACGCGCTGAGCTCGTACGCCGACCTGAAGCCGAAGTCGGCGACCGGCCAGGCCGACTGGGCGACCAGCCTCGACCGGCAGCTGGAGTTCTACCAGTGGCTGCAGTCCGACGAGGGTGCCATCGCGGGCGGCGCGACCAACAGCTGGCAGGGCCGTTACGCGACCCCGCCGACCGGTACGCCCACCTTCTACGGCATGTACTACGACGAGAAGCCCGTCTACCACGACCCGCCGTCCAACCAGTGGTTCGGCTTCCAGGCGTGGTCGATGGAGCGGGTCGCCGAGTACTACCACGAGACGGGTGACGCGGACGCCAAGAAGGTCCTCGACAAGTGGGTCGACTGGGCGCTGTCGAAGACGACCGTGAACCCGGACGGCACGTACCAGGTCCCGTCCACCCTCCAGTGGTCGGGTGCCCCGGAGACCTGGAACCCGTCGAGCCCGGTCGAGAACAGCGACCTTCACGTCACCGTCGCCGACTACACCAACGACGTGGGTGTGACGGCCGCGTACGCCAAGACCTTGTCGTACTACGCCGCCAAGTCCGGTGACACGGAGGCCGAGACGACGGCGAAGGCGCTGCTCGACGGCATGTGGGACAACTACCAGGACGACCTCGGCATCGCCGTCCCGGAGACCCGCGCCGACTACAACCGCTTCGACGACGCCGTGTACGTCCCGAGCGGCTGGACCGGCACCATGCCGAACGGCGACAAGATCGACTCGTCGTCGACGTTCGCCTCGATCCGTTCCTTCTACAAGGACGACCCGGCCTGGTCGAAGATCGAGAGCTACCTGGCGGGCGGAGCCGCGCCCACCTTCACGTATCACCGGTTCTGGGCCCAGGCGGACATTGCCCTCGCCATGGGCTCGTATGCGGAGCTCTTCGAATAGTCCCCCGCTGCTCCGTGTACACCCGCCGGGCGGGCCCCAGCTTCCCGGGGCCCGCCCGGTCTCGGTTCCTCCCTTCCTGCTTCCTCCCCCGTTCCCCCGCTCTTCGGAGAGGACATCACCGTGCGAAGAACCCGCACTCTCACAGCCGCGCTCGCCCTGGCGGCCGGCCTGCTCGCGGGCACCCCGCCCGCGGTCGCGGCCGCCGACGATCCCGTGACGATCGCCGCCGACACCTACACCTGGAAGAACGCCCGGATCGACGGGGGCGGCTTCGTCCCCGGCATCGTCTTCAACCGCACCGAGAAGAACCTCGCCTACGCCCGTACGGACATCGGCGGCGCCTACCGCTGGCAGGAGTCCACCAAGACGTGGACACCGCTGCTCGACTCGGTGGGCTGGGACGACTGGGGGCACACCGGTGTGGTGAGCCTGGCGTCCGACTCGGTCGATCCCGACAAGGTGTACGCGGCCGTCGGCACCTACACCAACGACTGGGACCCGGGCAAGGGCGCCGTGCTGCGGTCGTCCGACCGCGGGGCGAGCTGGCAGAAGGCCGATCTGCCGTTCAAGCTGGGCGGCAACATGCCCGGCCGCGGCATGGGCGAGCGCCTGGCCGTCGACCCGCACGACAACAGCGTGCTCTACCTCGGCGCCCCCAGCGGCAAGGGCCTGTGGCGCTCCACGGACTCCGGCGCCACCTGGTCGCAGGTCACGAACTTCCCCAACGTCGGCAATTACCAACAGGACCCCAGCGACACCAGCGGCTACGCGTCCGACAACCAGGGCATCGTCTGGGTCACCTTCGACGAGTCGACGGGCACGGGCTCCTCGAAGACCCAGACCATCTACGTCGGGGTCGCCGACAAGGACAACGCCGTCTACCGCTCGACGGACGCGGGTGCCACCTGGTCCCGCGTGGCGGGCCAGCCGACCGGCTACCTCGCCCACAAGGGCGTACTGGACGCCGAGAACGGCTACCTCTATCTCGCCTACAGCGACACGGGCGGCCCGTACGACGGCGGCAAGGGCCAGGTGTGGCGGTACGCCACGGCCACCGGTGAGTGGAAGAACGTCAGCCCGGTCGCGGAGGCCGACACGTACTACGGCTTCAGCGGCCTGACGATCGACCGGCAGAACCCGGGCACGGTCATGGTCACGGGCTACAGTTCCTGGTGGCCGGACACGCAGATCTTCCGCTCGACGGACAGCGGCGGTACGTGGACGAAGGCCTGGGACTACACCTCGTACCCCAACCGCGAGAACCGCTACACCATGGATGTGTCGTCGTCCCCGTGGCTGACCTGGGGCGCGAACCCGTCGCCGCCCGAACAGACCCCGAAGCTCGGGTGGATGACGGAGTCCCTGGAGATCGACCCGTTCAACTCCAACCGCATGATGTACGGAACGGGTGCGACGATCTACGGCACCGAGAACCTCGGCCAGTGGGACAGCGGGAGCAAGTTCACCATCAAGCCGATGGTGGAGGGCCTGGAGGAGACCGCGGTCAACGACATCGCCTCTCCCCCGTCCGGCGCCCCGCTGCTCAGCGCGCTCGGTGACATCGGCGGCTTCCGGCACACGGACCTCACCAAGGTGCCGTCGATGATGTACACCTCGCCGAACTTCACGTCGACCACGAGCCTGGACTTCGCCGAGACGAAGCCCGACGTGGTGGTGCGGGTCGGCAACATCGACTCGGGCGCGCACGTGGCCTTCTCCACGGACAACGGCTCCAACTGGTTCGCGGGTCAGGACCCTTCGGGCGTGACGGGCGGCGGCACGGTCGCGGCGGCGGCCGACGGCAGCCGCTTCGTGTGGAGCCCGGACGGCACGGGCGTGCAGACCACGTCCGGATACGGCTCATCGTGGACCGCCTCGTCGGGCATCCCGGCGGGCGCGATCGTCGAGTCGGACCGGGTGGACCCGAAGAAGTTCTACGGCTTCAAGTCGGGCAAGTTCTACGTCAGTACGGACGGAGGCGTCTCGTTCAGCGAGAAGGCGTCGACTGGTCTCCCGGCTGACGGCAGCGTCCGCTTCAAGGCGGTTCCGGGTGAGGAGGGCGACATCTGGCTGGCCGGCGGTTCGGCCAACGGCACGTACGGTCTGTGGCACTCGACGGACGCGGGAGCCACGTTCACCAAGCTGTCGGGCGTCGAGCAGGCCGACACGATCGGCTTCGGCAAAGCGGCGCCCGACGCCTCGTACCAGACGCTCTACACCAGCGCGAAGATCGGCGGAGTGCGCGGCATCTTCCGGTCCACGGACGCGGGCGAGAGCTGGGTTCGCATCAACGACGACGCCCATCAGTGGGGCTGGACGGGTGCGGCGATCACGGGTGATCCGCGGGTGTACGGGCGGGTGTACGTGTCGACGAACGGCCGGGGCATCATCTACGGCGACACGGCAGACACAGGCGGCGGCGAGACCGACCCCCCTGGCGACGGGGACGGTGACACCGACCCGCCGGCCGAGGGCGCCTGCACCGTGACGTACAAGATCACCAATGAGTGGTCGAGCGGCTTCCAGGCGGACGTCACGGTCACCAACACCGGTGACCAGGCCTGGTCCGGCTGGTCGCTCGGCTGGTCCTTCCCGGACGGCCAGAAGGTCAGCCAGATGTGGAACGCGTCGTACACGCAGGACGGTTCCGCGGTCACGGCGAAGAACGTGGACTGGAACGCGAACGTCGCGCCAGGCGCGTCGGTGGCGTTCGGGTTCACGGGAAGCTCGTCCGGCACGAACGGGAAGCCGACGGCGTTCAAACTCGGAGAGGAGGGGTGCGCGGTCAACTGATGCTCAGCTGAAGTCTCCCCGCACAGACGGATGGCGCGTGCCTGGGCACGCGCCATCCGGTCAACGGGTGCGGCGGATCCTGATGCCGAAGATCGCGAGGCTGCCCGCGATCAGCAGAGCGACGACGAATGCGAGCAGTCCGGTGACCGATGCACCGGTCGGGGGCAGGGTCCCCGATGGACCGCCCGGTGATGTTGTGGCTGGTGGTGTTGTGGCCGGTGGAGTTGTGGGGGCTCTGACGACGGTCAGAGTGGCGGGGTTGGTGGTGACGGTGGTGCCGGCGGCGTTGGTGAACACAGCCCGGAAGCGGCTGCCACTGTCGGCGAGGGTGGCATCGGTCAGGGTGTAGGTGGTGGAAGTGGCACCGGGGATGTCGGTCCAGGGCCCGCCAGCGGCGGCTTGGCGCTGCCACTGCACCGTCGGGGCCGGATCACCGGAGGCGTCAGCGGTGAACGTAGCGTCTTCGCCGGCGCTGACGACCTGATCACTCGGATGTTCCAGGACGACCGGCGGGGTGACGACGGTCAGGGTCGCGGAGTTCGGGGAGTTGAGACCAACGGCAGTGATCCTGTCAGGGCCGCTGACGTACGCACCCGTCGCGTCAGCGGTGACATTCACCGTGACCGTACAGGACACCTCATCGGCGGCCAGATCGCCGCCGCCCAGAGTCACGGACGAGCCGCCCGCCACCGCAGAGACCGTGCCGTCGCCGCACGTCGTCGTCGCATTCGGGGTCGATGCCACGCTCACCCCGGCGGGCAGCCTGTCGGTGAAGGTGAAGTTGTTCTTCGCCGCCAGTTCACTGGTGTTCGTCACCGTCATCGTGAGCGTCGAGATGCCGCCCTCATCGATGGTGGCAGGACTGAACGCGTTGTCCAGTTGGGGAGTCGCATCCAGGATCCGAATGTTGTCGAATGCGTGGTCATTACCGAACCATTGGCCTTGCCCGTTGACCATCTTGATGCCCAACTCGGTACCGGTGAACAGTACAGCACTGTTGCCGGCGAACGACCCGGCCATAATCCCATTTCCTCCGGGGTAGGGCTTGGAGTTGGGGTCGGTGCAGGGATTGATGGGGGTGGTGAAGGTCGGGATGTCCGGACCGCCGCCGGTCAGATAGAACTTCAGCAGCGGCTGGGCCTGTTCGCAGTTCACCACGGCTGCGTCCACTGCGAAGCTGATGTAGCGGTTCGGCGTCGCGATCGGGATCGGCTGCTCGGTCCGGAACTCCACCAAATCGGCACCCGGGTTTACCCAGTTGGTGTAGGCGGTGACCACGTTGTTCGTCGGCGGATTCGTCCCGCCGACCTCCCCCAGCGCACTGGCCATGCTCCTCAGCAGTGCATTCGGGCAGTCAGGCTGATCAGGACTGGTCGGGTTGAGGATGATGCCGTTGCACTGTGCGGGGTCCAGCCACGGCGGGTCGGCTGTGTACGTCTCGTTCAGCGGTGGAGCCCCGACGTAGTTCTCCAGCAGAACTGGGGTCTGGCCGGTGTTTTCGAAGTCCTCGACGAACACCGTGACCGGCGCCTGCGGGACCCCCGGAGTGCCAGGTGCATGGATGGCGTTCACGCCCGCCGACACAACGGGCGCCTGGGCTCGAGCAGTCAGCGGAGCACTCGCAATTGCAAGTGCCACCACGGACACCGATGCAGTGCGCCTGGAAAACTTCACTGCGGGAATTGCCACCACCTCATTTCCAATCACCACAGCACACAGGCACAGCGGACATAGGCAGCCCAAACCGCATATGTGCACCGACAGGCAGGTCGGCCAAATTGCAGCACACGCACCCAGCAATGGGTGACCGGCTGACTCAAGAGTTTCAGCGTTCACCGTGTTGGTCGCCTTGGATTGAACCCTGCGAGTGGAAGTAGATTTCACAAATACGACGAGTGATGTTTCAGGTTTTTGAACGAGTGCAGCTGAACAGGTGTTTCATCGAAATGGATGACCGGCAGAGCCCGGGCACGGTCATGGTCACGTACGGAACGGGCTCGACGATCTACGGCACCGCGAACCTCGGACAGCGGGACAGCGGCAGCAAGTTCACCTGCTTCAACTGGTGTGCGGGACAAGGCCCTTCGGGCGTCACGGGCGGCGGCACGGTCACGGCAGCGGCCGACGGCAGCCGCTTCGTATGGAGCCCGGGTGGCACGGGCATGCACGTCCGGATACGGCTCGTCGTGGACCGCGTCGTCGGGCATACCGGCGGGCGCGACGGTCGAGTCGGCGTTACCGTCCACCTATTTGGCTGTTAAGTCGGTTATGGAAGCTTCACGTTCGGGCAGACGGGCCGCCATCGGCACTGTCGCATCACTGCTCCTCCTCGCCCTCACGGCCCTGGCCGGCTCCACAGCCTCCGCCGGCAGTCAGTCGCCGCCTTCGGCGGACCCCGCGGCGATCCGCGAGTGGAACGCCATCGCGACCGACACCATCAGCGCCAACCTCACCCCCACCCGCCCTTCCGGGCAGGCGGTCATCTGGCACGGGTTCGTCTCGGTCGCCGTCTACAACGCCGTGGTCGGCATCGAGGGCGGCTATGCCCCGTACAAGTGGCAGGTGCGCGGGCCCTCCACCGCATCGCCCGAGGCGGCGGCCGTGACCGCCGCACACCGCGTACTGGTCACCTACTTCCCCACCTCCCAGGCCCCGCTCGACGCCGCCTACGCCGACTCCCTCGCCAGGATCCCCGACGGCACCGCGAAGCGGCAGGGTGTGGCCTTCGGGGAACGCGCCGCCGACCACATCATCGACCTGCGCGAGAACGACAGCAGGTTCGAGCCGGTGGAGTTCACCACTCCGCCCGCGCCCGGCGTGTGGCGGCCCACCCCGCCTGCCCACCTGCCCTTCATCGACACCTGGCTCGGCAGACTGCGCCCGCTGCTGCTCAAATCCCCGTCCCAGTTCCGTCCCGGCGAGCCGCCCGCCCTGTCCTCGGCCCGCTATGCCGACGACGTGAACGAGGTGCGAACCATGGGGGCGAAGACGGGCTCGGCACGCACCGCGCAGCAGACCGAGACCGCTCTGTTCTTCGGGGGCAGTCTGGTGGTGCCGCTCCAAGAGGCGTTCCGGGATTTCAGCGCCCGGCACCAGCTGGGCATCGCCGAGACGGCCCGGCTGTTCGCCGCGGCGAACGCTGCCGCGACCGACGCCGTCATCGCCTCATGGGACGCCAAGCTCCACTACGGATTCTGGCGGCCGATCACCGCCATCCACCTGGCCGACACCGACGGCAATCCCGCAACCGAAGCCGACCCGCAGTGGCAGCCGCTCCTCGTCACGCCGCCCCACCCCGACTACGTCAGCGGTCACACCGCGGTCACCGGCGCCGTGACCAGGACCCTGACCGGCATCCTCGGCACCTCACACCTCGACCTCAACATGTCCTCCGAGGCCACCGGCACAACGCGGCACTACGAATTCGCCGACCAGCTGAACGAGGACATGATCGACGCCCGTGTCTGGGCCGGCATCCACTCCCGCTCAGCGGACATCGCCGGATGCCAAGCCGGCGACCGAATCGGCGTCTATACCGTCACCCACTACTTCCAGCCGCTGCACTCGGCACGCTCGGCTGCGGCACCGGTGCTCAGTCGCTCTTCAGAGGCTTGTCCGGAGCCACATGGTTCGCGATCGACACCAGGAGATCGGTACTGAAATTCTCGGCGGCGTCACTGCCGATCCCCTGGGTCGCGACCGTGGCGATCGCGATCTTCTTGGCGGGGAGATAGGCGACTGTTCCCTGGTAGCCGGCGAATGACGGGTTCTGCAGGAGCCAGGTGTTCTGCACGGCCAGGCCGAGGGCGTAGGAGGTCGTCGCCGTCACCTTGGAGACGGGCGTGATCTGCAGCCTGTGGGACTCGGGCGTCAGCAACGTGCCCTCGCCGAGCGCCGCCACCGACTTCCCCATGTCGTCCAGTGTTGCCGTCATCACCGCTCCCGGTGCCAGCGTCCACGACGGATTCCAGTAGGTGGAGTCCTCGAACACGCCGCGTTCGTTGTCGAAGGCGTGGAGCACCGGAGCGGTGATCTCGGCTGTGGACGGGTTCTCCGTCTGAGTGAGGCCGAGGGGCTTCAGGATGTCGTTCCGCATCACGTCCGCGAGGGGCTTCTTCTCCACCTTCGAGATGATGTCCCCGAGGATCTGCCAGTTCGCGTGCGAGTAGACGAAGCCGGTTCCCGGGGGTTTCTCGAGGGGCTTGGAGACGGAGATCTTCACGAGTTCGTCCGACGTCCACTGCCGGAACGGATTCTTGTAGAGGTCGGCCACGAACTTGCGGTCCCGGACGTAGTCCGAGTATCCGGAGGTGGTCGAGGCCAGCATTTTCAGTGTGATCTCGTCCGCGCGCGGGAGATCGGGGCGCCACCGGGAGATCCTGTCGTCGAGCGCGACCTTTCCCTGATCGACGAGTCTGAGCAGTTCGGTCGTCAGATAGGGAATCGCGACGGCGCCGATCCGGACGTGCATGTCCGTCGAGGCGGGGACGCCCGTCATCGACTCTCCCGAAGCGACGGTCGAGATTCTCTCCCCGTCGACCCATACGCCTGCCATGGCGGCATTGAGCTTGTACTTCTTCAGTGATTCGCCGACCGCGTTCTTCACGAATTCGGCGGTGTCGGCCGGAATACAGGTCTCTCCTCGGGAGATCTGGCCCGACGGACACGTCTGCCGCGCGCTCTCGGCCTCCGCACCGGCGCAGCCTGCCAGCGACGTACCGAGAACCAGCGTCAGGGACGTCAGCATCGCTGTCTCAGGTCTGCGCACGGTGGAGCCCTCCATGCATGCGAAGGCGGGGTTTCCCCCTTCATGTCGTGACGGGGGCCTCTTTCCGGATGCTAGGTGTCGGCGTCGGCCATCGCCCGCCCGAGCCCGCCACCCTGCTGACGACACTCATGCCGACCTGGACGGCGGCGGGACCCGGGCTCCGGCGAGATCACCCGTCACCGGAGGCCGGGCGAGCCGTTGCGGTCAGGACTCCCGCGGCCTGCGTCGTCGCAGGAGAACCCCTGCGACCCCCGCCACGAGGGCGCCCGCGGCCGTGGCCAGGAGGGTGGGGGCATGGTCGTCCGTCCCGCTGTTCGCGAGGGAACCACCGGGGCCTTTGCCCGGAGGGGTCGGCGCGCCGGGAGTCGGCCGTTGGGGGGAGGCAGGCGGCGTCGTGGTCGGCGGAGAGGCGGGAGGCGTCGTGGTCGGCGGGGAGGCGGGAGGCGTACTGGGCGGGGAGCCGGGAGGCGTGCTGGACGGAGAGGCGGGAGGCTTGCTGGACGGAGAGCCGGGAGGCTTGCTGGACGGAGAGCCGGGAGGCGTGCTGGACGGAGAGCCGGGAGGCTTGCTGGACGGAGAGCCGGGAGGCTTGCTGGACGGAGAGCCGGGAGGCTTGCTGGACGGAGAGGCGGGAGGCGTGCTGGGCGGAGAGGCGGGAGGCGACGCGGACTGGGCCTGCACGGCGACGGGACCGTGACGGCTGCCGGCGGCGCTGGTCGCGTCCGTCTGGACCGGCACAGCACTGTCATGGAACGTTTCTTCATTCAATTGTTCGAAACTGTTCTGCCTCCACGCGAGCACGTTGCCCGTGGCTGCCGCCGCGGGCGCCGCCGGGGTCATGCCCGGTGAAACCATCGCCAGCCCGAAGGCCGCCGACACGGCGGCACCAGGCAATGCGGCGGATCTCAGCGAGCGGAACGGCCACCGGAATTCGCACCGATGACGACTTCTGACAGAAAAACGCACTACAGCCCTTCCTGCGAATACGGAAAGACGTCGGATAATCGACGCCTTGCTCAGCGCATTCGGTCTACCAGACCGCAAGCCCATATCCGCCAAATGAACAGCCGACAGGCCCAACCGGATGATCGTCCCGCCGCCATACGGGTCTACGTGCAGGCAGCACGCTCAAGGCGGGTGCGTGCAGAAGTCATGCACGCACCCGCCGCTGTTTCCGCATTCCGTGGGGCGTTATTCCGTAGGGCGTTTACCTGTTACGGCGTGGTGATGGTCGGCCGCGGTGCGGTCGGCATGCCGTTGCCGATGAAGAAGCTCGGGTGCGGCGGCTGGTTGTATGCGGTGTTCTGCCAGGCCAGACCCGTGCGGTACATCGTGTCGTGGAGCAGGGTGGTGATCTTCGTGCTGGTCTCGATCGGCGTGGAGTAGATCCGCAGTGCGGTGTTGTCACTGGTCGGCCAGACGACCTCCTCGCGCCAGTCGCCGAGGATGTCACCGGACAGGGACGGTGTCGCCTTGGTGCCGTTGTTGGAGTGGACGGAGGAGCCGGTCAGCAGACGGGTGTCGGACGACGTGCCGTACTTGTCGATGTGGGTGCCGTCGAGGAGTTCACGGGTGGTGTCGCCGTCCCACCAGGACAGGAAGTTCACGGAGGACGGTTCGCGGCCCTTCGTGGCGCCCGCCTCGTCGCGGATGTACGTGTCGGACGCGGACCACACCTCGGCGCCGTCGTTGCCCGCGTAGATGTCGCCCGCGACACCGCGGCCGTTGTCGCAGCAGGCGTCGAGCTTCCAGCGGACGGATCCGTTGGAGGGATTGATGTAGAGCTCGGCGGGCTGGGAGGTCGACTCGGACACCTTGAAGTACTCCAGGCCCGAGGTCGAGGGGTCCAGGTCCCCCAGGTGCTGGGCGTCGCCGTGCCCGGTCTTCGTCGTCCACAGGCCGTAGCCGTTGTCGTCGACGGCCATCGCGCCGTAGACGATCTCGTCCTTGCCGTCGTTGTCGACGTCGCCGACGGACAGGCTGTGCGAGCCCTGCCCGTCGAAGCCCTTGCCGGTGTTCGTCGAGGAGTTGGTGTCGAAGGTCCAGCGGCGGGTGAAGGCGCCGTTCCGCCAGTCCCAGGCGGCGATCACCGTACGTGTGTAGTAGCCGCGCGCCATGATCAGGGACGGTCGGGAGCCGTCGAGGTAGGCCGTCCCTGCGAGGAAGCGGTCGACGCGGTTGCCGTACGAGTCGCCCCAGGACGACACCGTGCCGCGCGCCGGGACGTAGTCGACGGTGCCCATCGCGGCGCCCGTCTGCCCGTTGAACATGGTCAGGTACTCGGGCCCGGAGAGGATGTAACCGCTGGAGTTGCGGTAGTCGGCTGAGGAACTGCCGATGGTGGTGCCCCGGCCGTCGACCGTGCCGTCGGCCGTCTTCATGGCGACCTCGGCCTTGCCGTCGCCGTCGTAGTCGTACACCTGGAACTGGGTGTAGTGCGCGCCCGAGCGGATATTCCTGCCCAGGTCGATGCGCCACAGGCGGGTCCCGTCCAGCTTGATGCCGTCGATGATCGTGTTGCCGGTGTAGCCGGACTGCGAGTTGTCCTTGGCGTTGGTGGGCTGCCACTTCAGGACGAAGTCCAGGGCGCCGTCACCGTCGAGGTCGCCGATGGAGGCGTCGTTGGCCTCGTAGGTGTAGGCCACGCCGTCCGGTGTCGTGCCGCCGGCCGGGGGCGTGATCGGCACGTCCTTGTAGCCGGAGCGGAACTGGATGGCGTGCACCGAGTCGCCCTGCTCGACGCCGTTCACGATCGCGCGGACCGTGTAGTCGGCCGAGTTGGGCGCGCCGGAGTGGAAGTAGTTCGTGGAGCCGGTGATCGGCGACGAGTTGACCTTCGTACCGGCCCGGTAGACGTTGAACGACACGTTGTCCGGGTCGGTGCCCAGCCAGCGCCAGCTCACGAGGTTGCCGCTGTCGGTGTGGACGCTGACGACGCCGCGGTCCAGCTTCTCGGCCTGCCGGGCCGTCGCCGCCGAAGACGTGCCCGACAGCGCCGTGAGCCCGGCGGCGGCCATCGCACCGGCCACGACGGCCGTCACGAGGACGCGGGCGCGGGTCGCGCGGCGTCTGCGGTGGTGCGGATACGGGTGCGGGTGCTCGTTGTGCACGGTTGCCTCCCGAGGGACGGATGAGTTCCGGTCCCTCAGTTGCCGCTGCACGCAGGCGAGTTGCCGCTTCCGGTGCGGAAATCCCGCGGGGATTCAGGGAGGAGTCCGGGAGGGGATCCCCGGATGGCGGCGGGCCCTCAGGCGTCGCGGCGGAACGCCCGGAGCCGGTAGACCGGTTCCGCGCGCGGCGTGTCCGGGTCCGGCAGGGCCTCGACGCGTTCCGCGAGGGCCTGCCCGCCCGTCGCGTACACCCTGCCGCGCCGGATGTCGTGCGCGAGGCGACGCGGAGTACGGCCCTGACCGTGGCCCCGGAAGCGGGCCTCGCCGCACGGGCGCAGGCCGTGCGAGGCGGCGTACTCGGTGATGCGGGCGGACGCGTCGGCGGCATGTGCCGAGCGGTGCGGTGCGACGAGTGCGTCGATGTCACTGCCCACCTCGTGCGCGGCGTTCTTGTCGACGGTCGTCACGAAGACCCCGCCGGGCCGCAGCACGCGTGCCGCCTGGGCCACCACGGGCGCCGCGTCCGGCAGAAGATGCAGCAGCCAGATGACGGTGACCGCATCGAACGAGCCGTCCGCGAAAGGGAGTCGGCGGCTGTCGCCGAGCACCACGGCGCCGTCCAGACGCCGCGCGGCGACGCTCAGCATGCCGGGTGATATGTCGACACCCGTCGTTCGCAGCCCGGCTCTGGTCAGCCTGCTGGTCACCAGGCCGGTGCCGCACGCCACGTCGAGCAGGGTGCCCGAGGCGGCGGGGACGAGTCCGAGGACGGCCTCGGCAGCGGCCTGCGCCCTGGGTTCGCCTCCGCGCGTACGGTCGTAGACCGCCGCCTCCTCGTCGTAGTCCAGCACCTCGCCCCCCTGTCTCCTCTGTCTCCGCGTCGCTCAGCGGATACCGTGCCCCGCCGCCAGCTCCTCCACCTTGTGCGCCAGCTTGAAGTCGAGTTCGGTGACGGCGCCGCCCACGCTGTGGGTGTTCACGGTGAGGGAGACGGTGTTGTAGCCGAGAGTCAGGTCCGAGTGGTGGTCGAGCGCGTCCTGGACCTGCGCGATGTGCACGACCAGCGCGGTGGCCGCGAAGTGGGAGCCGAGCCGGTACGAGCGGGCGAGGCGGTCGCCGTCGAGCGACCATCCCGGCAGCTCCGCGAGCCGGTCCTCGATGTCCTTCTGCGACAGCGGTTCGACGGCCATGGCCGCGCTCCTTCCGTACGAGTACGACGACGTACGACCACGTGTACCTCGTACCACTACGTGGACGACGTACACGCCTGCTTGCCTGCGGGTGGTCCTCGCCTCAGCCTGCCACAGGGCAGGTGCCCGGTCGCCCCGGCGGAGCCCCGGCGCCTTCCGTGCCCGTGCCTCTCCTGCGGTCGGGCTACTACGGTCGGGGGCATGGGAGCGAGTACGGGAGCCACGGGAGTCGGCGCGTTGCTGCGCGGCTGGCGTGAGCAGCGCGGGGTCAGCCAGCTGGAGCTGGCGCTGCGGGCCGGTTCGTCGGCGCGGCACATCAGTTTTGTGGAGACGGGCCGGTCCCGGCCCAGCGAGGAGCTCATACTGCGCCTGGCCGAGCATCTGGACGTGCCGGTGCGCGAGCGCAACGCGCTTCTGCTGGCGGCCGGTTACGCGCCCAGGTATCCGGAGACCCCGCTGGACGATCCGGCGCTGGGTTCGCTGCGCGAGGGCCTGGAACGGCTGCTGGGGGGATACGAGCCCTATCCGGCGCTCGTGGTCGACGCGACGTACAACGTGGTCGCCGCCAACCTCGGTATCGCGATGCTGCTCGACGGCCTCCCGGACCATCTGCTCACCCCGCCCCTCAACGCCATGCGGCTGACGCTGCACCCCCAGGGCCTGGCGCCGAAGATCCGCAATCTGCGCGAGTGGCGCGGCCATCTGCTGGCCCAGATGGAGCGCCAGATCGCCCTGATGCGTTCGGATGCGCTGCGTGCGCTGTACGAAGAGGTCGCGGCGTATCCGGTGCCCGACATCCCGGACACCGGCACCGAGGGGCCCGCGGATCCGGTGCCGTACTTCGCCCTTCCGCTGCGGATCGAGCACGACGGCCGCGTGCTGTCGTTCGTCTCGTCGATCTCGACGTTCAACACACCGATGGACGTGACCGTCGCCGAGCTGGCCATCGAGACGTTCCTCCCGGCCGACCCGGCGACGGTCAAGTATCTGCAGTCCCTCATGCCCTGAGGCCGGGTACGGCGCTCAGCATCCGCAGCGCCGCGTACTGCAGGCCTGCGAAGCCCGCCACGGTCAGGGCCTGCAACGGGACCCAGACGGCACCTGCGGTGGTCGGCGAGAGCCAGACTGCGAGGGCGATGAGGCTGAGCGCCGTCCAGAGCAGGTTGGCCTCGATCACGGCACGGACGGCGAGGACCGGCGGGCGCCCGCGCCCGGCGATCACCCCGACTGCGGCTCCGAAGACCGCCAGGAACACACCGAGGGCGAGCAGCAGCCCCGCGTCCACCCCGAGCAGCCGCCCGATGGGCCCGGACGCGGCGACGTAGGCGAGGCCGTTGGCGGTGGTCACGACGGCGTCGAGGGCGAGGAAGCGGCGCAGCATGGTCGCGGGTTCGGAGCTACGGGCCAGGACGGCGAGCGGGGACGCGGACGTGGTCGCGGACGACGTGGGCGTGGGCATGGCGGGCATGGCGGACTCAGCCTCCATCGAGGTCGAAAGCGCTGGTCGGGACCTGTACCCCGGGCCGCAGTGCGGCGGCCCGGGGTACAGTGCGACCACCATGCCCTCGGCGTCGGGACCCGGTCGATTACGTGCGAGGTAATGGCGGTGAGGCCCTATTCGGCAGCCCGACCCGTCGACGCCCTGGAGACTCCTCCGCCTCGCCCCGTAGGACACGGTCGCCTCAGGGCGGTCCGCGCGGAGGGCCAGGAGGCGAGGAGCTCGCGTTCGGCGTCGTCGGCCGTGGCGATCGCCTCGCGGTGCGCGGCGTCCAGTACCTCGTCCACGTGCACCCGCCGGTCCTCGGTCGCTGACAGGACCGCGGAGTCAACCATGGCCAGGCTCATGACGTTCTCGTGGATCTCGCCCCGGGGGACGGTGCCGGTGCGCAGCGCGTGTACGAACTCGGCGAGGGCACCCTCGATACTCTCCGCAGCGTCCGGCATTCCGCTGTCCTCGTCCGGCGGTGTGTCATTCGCGTCGATCCGGGGCGGAGTGTCGCCGTCCCAGACGGCGGTGCCGTGCGCGCCGCTCAGGCGCCAGGCGCCGTTCCATGACGTCTCCAGGCCCGGGCTGCACCAGCTGCCGGTGTAGACGTAGCGGACACCGCCGGTCATCTCGAAGACGGCGGTGGCGGCGGCGTCGCCGGCGTACCAGCTCCAGGCGGGGTTGTACCCACGGCAGTAGACGGACACGGGCTCGGCGTCCAGCAGGAACCGCGCGGTGTCGAAAGGGTGTATGGCCATGTCCAGGAGCAGCGGGTGCGCCATGGCGTCGCGGAAGCCGCCGAAGCGCGGCGCCAGGAAGAACTCGGTGGTGAGGATACCGAGGTCGCCCAGCCGGCGGGCCAGTTCCCGAAACCGGAACAGCTGCCGGTTGTAGCGGCGGGACTGGCTGACCATGAACAGCAGGCCCGACCGCTCGGCCGCCGCCGCCAGCCGCAGCGCCTCGGCCACGGAGGCGGCCGCGGGCTTCTCGCCGAGCACGGGCAGGCCGAGGTCGAGTGCCCGGAGAGTGACGGGCAGGTGGGCGGCGGGGCTGGTCACATCGATGACGGCCTCGGCGCCGGTCTCGGCGGCGAGCGCGGCCTGGTCCGTGCCGGTCGGGGTGTCGGGTGCGCCCACCGCGGCGGCGGCGATGCGGGCCGCCTCCGGGTCGAGGTCCACGACTCCGGCCAACTCGGTGTCGGGGGAAGTCTGGACGGCGTGCAGCCAGGCCCGGCCCATCCCCCCGGCGCCCACGACGATCACCCGAAGCGGAGCGCCGGTGGCCGGCAGGGTGCGGAATGCGTGCGCGTTCACGACCGGGGGCCTTCGACCTCGAACCAGCCGGTCTCGCTGTGGGCCAGCCGTGGGGTCCGGCGTTCCGCCGTCGGGGCGGCCCAGGTGACGGCGTTAGCGATGACGCGCCTCACATCGGGGTGGTGGTAGACGGGATAGTCCTGGTCCCCGGGGCTGAAGTAGAAGATCCGCCCGTGGCCCCTGCGGAACGTGCAGCCGCTGCGGAACACCTCGCCGCCCGAGAAGGAGCTGATGAACACCAGCTCGTCGGGGGCGGGGATGTCGAAGAACTCCCCGTACATCTCCTGCTCGTCGATCACGATCGGGTGTGGCACACCGGCTGCGATCGGATGGGCCGGATCGACGGTCCACACCAGCTCGCGGTCCCGTTCGGCGCGCCAGCGCAGGGTGCACGTCGTGCCCATCAGCCGGGTGAAGATCTTCGACCAGTGCCCGGAATGCATCACGATCAGGCCCATCCCGGCCAAGACATGCCGGTGCACGCGGTCCACTACCTCGTCCGACACCTCGTCGTGAGCGATGTGCCCCCACCATGTCAGGACATCCGTGTCGGTGAGCACTTCCTCAGTTAGGCCGTGCTCCGGCTCGTCCAGCGTCGCGGTGCGGACCCGGACTTCGTCACCAAGATTCAGGCGGACGCCCTCGGCGACCGCTCCATGCATGCCCTGCGGATACAACCGCGCGACGTGCGCGTCCCGCTGCTCGTGACGACCCTCACCCCATACGGTGACCCGCAACGGATCGGCGGACATATTGGGCGACATAGAGGCTCCGATCCCACCAGGTACGAAAATTTTTTCGCGACATTCCAGCTCTTCGGGCGGCGAGAGAGAAGCTAGGTGTGGCGGGTTAGCGTGTCAAGGCGCCCAAACCCGAGCGAGCGGAGCAAGTAATTCTTGTCAGGGGGCGCAGCGCCGATCTAGATTATTTGCGAAAATTACCGGGGACAGCAGGGAGCCCATCCATGACCGGTGGCCGGACGTCTCGCCCGACCCTCGCCCAGATCGCCGAAACGGCCGGCGTCTCCGTCTCCACCGTCTCCAAGGTCCTCAACGGCCGCGACGACGTCTCGCAGGACACCCGGGACAAGGTCGACTCAGCCCTGCGTCGGCACCGGTACATCCGCCGGGGGGTCTCCCTCACCGACTGGTCCGCCCGCACCGTCGACCTGGTCCTGGGAGGGCTGGACGGCTCCTGGCCGGCGAGCGTCGCCAGCGGTATGGAGGCGGCGGCGTATGAGGCGGGACTGCACGTGGCGATCTCCCTCGCCCGGGCGCCTGTCGCCACCGGCGGCCAGTACGCCCCGGACTGGGTGGACCGCATCCTGGAGCGCGGCAGCGCGGGAGTGGTGCTGGGCCTGACCGAGCCCACCGACGAGCAGCTCGCCCGGCTCCAGCAGGCTCAGGTCCCCTGCGTGGTCATCGACCCCCTCAGCGACCCGCCCCCTGGTGTGCCGTCCGTCGGCACCACCAACTGGGCCGGGGCCTACGAGGCGACCACCCACCTTCTGGAGCTCGGGCACGAGCGGATCGGCCTGGTGACCGGGCCGCCACGACACCTCTTCGCCCGGGCCCGCATCGCCGGCTACCGCTCGGCCATGGCGGCGGCGGGCATCGACACACCGCCGGAACTGGTGCGTCACGGAACCTACGACCGTGCCAGCGGCAAGCGGCATGTCGAAGCGCTCCTTCGGCTGCCCGTGCCGCCCACGGCCCTGTTCATCTGCTCCGACCACATGGCCATCGGCGGCTACGACGCTCTGGCGGAGGCCGGGCTGCGGGTGCCGCGGGACGTCAGCGTCGTGGGCTTCGACGACCTGCCTGAGGCCCGGTGGGTCACCCCGCCGCTGACGACCGTGCGCCAGCCGCTGAAGGAGATGGGCGGCACCGCTCTGCGGACGCTCGTCCGGCTGATCGGCGGCGAGGAACTGGAAAGCCCCCGGGTCGAGCTGGCCACGTCGCTCGTCGTCCGCGGCAGCACCCGCGACCGTCACTGACTCCGACGTCCTCGGCCCGGGGCGGTGAGCGACTGCGGGTCGCCGACGGTTCGGCAGCGCGGCTCCGGGATTTCGGTGCGTCACGCTCTCAAGGTGCCAGGCGAATCGATCGTCCGGCTCGGCGGTCAGTGGGGCAGACTCTGCGTGACGCGCCACAAGAGGCGAGGCAGCTCGCCTTCCTCGAAGGCATGGACCTCGTCCACGCTCCAGCCGTCGGCGAGGGCGTCGACCAGGTCGTTGGAGAAGAAGTGCACGGCGAAACCACCGTGCTCGTAGATCTCGTCGCCGTGGGCGGTTCCGGTACCGTAGTGGGCGTCGCCGACGTGCCGGACGGTGTAGACGAACACCCCGAGGCGGCCGGCGGCGCTGAAGTCGAGGGCCTGGACGCGGAAGCCTTCCCTGGCGAAGTACAGGGCGTCGCGGCCGTGCCCCGAGCCCAGCTCGAGCACGTCCCTGGCTCTGGCGGCATGGAAGACGCCCGCGCCGTGGACGGCAGGGGCGGAGGGCTGCTCGCCGTATATGCCGGGGTGAACGGTGTACGTGTTCTGCCAGTGCGCTTGCTGGGTCTCAGCCAGGTCCCGCCCGTCTTCCGGGGGCCTGCTCCATGCCCCCTCCCTCCTCGTCTGTGCAGGTCAGCCTAGCCATCGCAGGGCTGCGACCAGGCGGGTGGGTCAGTGCGCGCGAGGCCCATACATGATCACCGCCATCCCGGCGAGGCAGATCAGCGCGCCGATGACGTCGAAGCGGTCGGGGCGGTAGCCGTCGGCGATCATGCCCCAGGCGATCGAGCCGGCGACGAAGATGCCGCCGTACGCGGCCAGGATGCGGCCGAAGTTCGCGTCGTGCTGGAATGTGGCCACCACGCCGTACAGACCGAGGGCGATGACGCCGGCCCCGATCCAGATCCAGCCGCGGTGTTCACGGATGCCCTGCCAGACCAGCCAGGCACCCCCGATCTCGAGGAGTGCGGCGACGGCGAACAGGGCGACGGAGCGAGCGACGAGCACGGTGGCGGGGTCTTTCCGGCAGGCGAACGGGGTCGAGCACCAGCACCGTACCGTTCCTAGGGTTGTTGGCCGGTGTTGGCCAACTCGCCATAAACCCGGCCAGTGACGGTCCGGTGACCCTCCGAACGGTCTTGAGGGTCGAGGAACAGCGCGAGCTGGTCACCTCGGCGCAGTCGGGTCTTGCCGCCCGGGTTGGGCGTGCCCGCTGTCCTGGGTGGGCTCGCGGTCCCGCACGCCTTGGGGTGGGATGCGGCCTGGCCGGTAGCTCTCCGCGCCACCATCCTCTGGTGGTGGGCGGTCACACCTGGCCGACGCCGGATCCCGTGCCCGAGGGCGCGCCTGCCGATGGCCACACCGGCTGCGTGATGCCGGGTGACCGTGGTCTTGGTGGACTGGTACTTCAGGGGCTTGGTCCAGTGCCGGGCGCCCCAGCGGCTGGTGTAGGCAGGTCGGCGGCGATGACGACCATGCCCTGGTGGTGGGCCATGCCGCGCAGGCGTTCGCGGAAACGGGCGGTGGGGATGCCCGCCACGGTGCGGCGGAACGTGTTGCCGCGCCTGCCGCGGCCCATGGTCTCCCGGCCGGTGGCGCGGGCTTCGGCGAAGCCCAGGTCTTCGATCGCAATCCCCGCGCAGCCGTGTTGCCTGGCGAGGGCGATCAGTTGGCTGATCGCGGTGCGCAGACGGCCGTCCCGTGTGGCCGCGGGGCCGCACGGGGCGGTCAGGCGGCGGGTGATGGCGTGGATGGCCCGGCGCAGGCCGGCGCGCTCGTCGTACAGGCAGCGCATCGACAGCTGGTACTGGTCCTCGCTGGCGCGGGTCATCGCCCCGGCCCACCGCGACGAGGACACTGCGGTGAGCTTCTTCTTCCGCGACCCCCGTTGCGTGTCCTTCGCTGTGACCTGGCCGATCCTGACCCGCTCGGCCAGATCGGCCCGCTGTTGGCGGCCCAGGTGCTCGCCCACCAGGCGTAGAACCTTCTCATCGGCCGGCTCCAGGCGCAGCCGGTCCCGGATCCGCGCCCCCGACGGCGCCGCCACGGTGAACGCAGCCGCCAGCACACGCAGTTCACGCCCTCTCCCACGCTTGCGTGCCACCGGCCACTCCCCCTCCCCTGCTCACAGCGAACTCAGCTGCCAGCACCGATCATGCGTTCCCGGTGATCGCACGATCCGAAGAACCAGCCCCATTCACCCGCAGGAGGGACCCGATCGCCAACTGTGACCTACAGCCCAACCAACAGCTGCTCACCCGTACGGACGCAGTGAGCAGGTGGCCGTCCCGCTCCGCCCCTAGGTTTCGAGGCATGGTCCACCAAGGGAGCTCACGGTGACACAGACCACGGGGACCCCCGCCGAACCAGGCGCGGTGCTCCTGCGTACGGGGAAGTTCTTCCGGCGCGGGACTGCGGCGCCTGATCTGCACAGTGTGCAGTTCAAGGGCGGCCGCCAGGGGGACGCCTTCTACCGGGACCGGTGGAGCCACGACAAGGTCGTGAACTCGACGCACGGTGTGAACTGCACGGGTTCGTGCCGCTGGAAGGTGTACGTCAAGGACGGCATCATCACGTGGGAGACCCAGCAGACCGACTATCCGTCGGTGGGCCCCGACCGCCCCGAGTACGAACCGCGCGGCTGCCCCCGGGGCGCCGCGTTCTCCTGGTACACGTACTCGCCGACGCGCGTGCGCTACCCCTACCTCCGGGGCGTGCTCCTCGAGATGTACCGGGAGGCCAAGCAGCGCCTGAAGGACCCGGTGCTGGCGTGGGCGGACATCCAGGGCGACCCGGAGCGCCGGCGCAGGTACCAGCGGGCGCGCGGCAAGGGCGGCATGGTGCGCGCCACCTGGGACGAGGCTGTGGAGATCGTGGCGGCGGCGCACGTCCACACCATCAAGACGTGGGGCCCGGACCGGATCGCGGGGTTCTCGCCGATTCCCGCGATGTCGATGGTGTCGCACGCGGGCGGGGCCCGTTTCATGGGTCTGATCGGCGCGCCGATGCTGTCCTTCTACGACTGGTACGCGGATCTGCCGGTCGCCTCGCCGCAGGTGTTCGGCGACCAGACCGACGTACCGGAGTCGGGTGACTGGTGGGACGCGGCGTATCTGATGATGTGGGGCTCCAACGTGCCCGTCACGCGTACGCCCGACGCGCACTGGATGGCGGAGGCCCGCTATCGCGGCCAGAAGGTCGTGGTGGTCGCCCCGGACTACGCGGACAACGCCAAGTTCGCCGATGAGTGGCTGCATCCGCATCCCGGCACCGACGGGGCGCTCGCGCTGGCCATGGGCCATGTGGTTCTCAAGGAGTTCTTCGTCGACCGTGAGACGCCGTTCTTCGCGGACTATGTGCGGAAGTTCACCGATCTGCCCTTCCTGGTCACGCTCACCGAGCGGGACGGTGCGTACGTGCCGTCGAAGTTCCTGCGGGCCTCCGATCTCGACCAGGCCGGGGAGGGCGCGGAGTGGAAGACGGTCGTCCTGGACGCGGCCACCGGGCATCCCGCCGTGCCGAACGGCTCGCTGGGCTTCCGCTGGACTGACACCGGCAAGGGCCGGTGGAACCTGGATCTGGGCGACATCAGCCCGCGGCTGACCCTGCACGGCACGTACCGCGCGATGCCGGTCGAGGTGCTGCTGCCGCGCTTCGACACGGAGGGCGGGGAGCACGGGCAGGGGCGCGGCGAGGTCATGCGCCGCGGGGTCCCCGCCACACGGATCGGCGGGCCGGGAGGTCTCCTGGTCACCACGGTCTTCGATCTGCTGCTGGCCCAGTACGGGGTGGGGCGGCCGGGTCTTCCGGGTGACTGGCCGTCGTCGTACGAGGACGCGGAGGCGCCCGGCACCCCGGCCTGGCAGGAGGTGCACACCTCCGTGCCCGCGGCCCAGGCCATCAGGATCGCCCGGGAGTTCGCGCGGACCGCGGAGAAGTCGCGGGGCCGCTGCATGATCCTGATGGGTGCCGGAACGAACCACTGGTTCCACTCCGAGACGATCTACCGTGCCTTTCTCGCGCTGCTGCAGCTCACCGGCTGCCAGGGCCGCAACGGCGGCGGCTGGGCGCACTACGTCGGCCAGGAGAAGTGCCGGCCGTTCACCGGCTGGGCCACGCTCGCTGGCGCCCTGGACTGGCAGCGGCCGCCGCGGCAGATGATCGGCGCCGCGTACTGGTTCCTGCACACCGACCAGTGGCGCTACGACAAGTTCGCGGCCGACGTGCATGCGTCCCCGCTGGGCAGGGGCCAGTTCGCGGGCATGACGGGCGTCGACTGCCTGGCGCTGTCCGCGCGCTCCGGGTGGATGCCGTCGTACCCGACCTTCGACCGGAATCCCCTGGACCTCGGGGACGTGTTCGGCGACCCGATCGCGCACGCCGTGGCGCAACTCAGGACCGGGGAGCTGAAGTTCGCGGTCGAGGATCCGGACGCGCCCCAGAACTGGCCGCGCGTACTGACCCTGTGGCGCGCCAATCTGCTCGGCTCGTCGGCGAAGGGCGCCGAGTACTTCACCAAACACCTGCTGGGCACGCACTCGTCGCTGCGGGCCGAGGAGGCCGGAGAGGACGAACGGCCGAGGGATGTGACCTGGCGGGACGAGGCACCCGAGGGCAAGCTCGACCTCCTGCTGTCGCTGGACTTCCGGCAGACCTCGTCCACGCTCCTGTCGGACGTCGTGCTGCCCGCCGCGACCTGGTACGAGAAGCACGACCTGTCGACCACGGACATGCACCCCTACGTGCACGCTTTCTCGCCGGCGGTGGACCCGCCGTGGCAGGCCCGCACCGACTTCGACACCTTCCACGCCCTCGCGCGGAAGCTCAGTGAGCTCGCGGTGGGCCATCTCGGCGTCCGCCGGGACATCGTCGCGACCGCACTGCAGCACGACACACCGGGTGAGACCGCGCAGCCCGGCGGCGTCGTCCTGGACTGGAAGCGTGGCGAGTGCGAGCCCGTGCCGGGCAAGACGCTGCCGAACCTCGCCGTCGTCGAGCGCGACTACACCGCGATCGGCGCCAAGTTCGCGGCGCTGGGCCCGCTGGTGGAGGATCTGGGCCTCCCCGTCAAGGGCATCGCCCTGCGGCCCGACCAGGAGGTGGAGGAGCTCAAGGTCCGCAACGGTGTCGTACGCGGTGGCCCCGCCGACGGGCGCCCGGCGCTGGACACCGCCGTGAAGGCGGCGAACACCATCCTCGCGCTGTCCGGCACGACCAACGGGCGCCTGGCCACGCAGGGTTTCCGCACCCTGGAGGCGCGCACCGGCCAGGAGATGGCGCATCTGGCGGCCGAGCACGAGGGCAAGCGCATCACGTACGCGGACACGCAGGCCGCGCCCGTCCCGGTCATCACCTCACCGGAGTGGTCGGGGAGTGAGTCCGGTGGCCGCCGCTACACCGCGTTCACGCTCAACACCGAGCATCTGAAGCCCTGGCACACCCTCACCGGCCGGCAGCACTTCTTCCTCGACCACGACTGGATCCACGAGCTGGGCGAGGCGCTGCCCGTCTACCGGCCGCCGCTGGACATGAACCGCCTGTTCGGCGAGCCACGGCTGGGGCCCGATGGACAGCGGGAGGTGACGGTCCGTTACCTGACCCCGCACAACAAGTGGTCGATCCACTCCGAGTACCAGGACAACCTGTTCATGCTGTCGCTCTCCCGCGGCGGCCAGAACATCTGGATGTCCCCGCAGGACGCGGACGCGATCGGCGTCCGGGACGACGACTGGATCGAGGCCGTCAACCGCAACGGCGTGGTCGTCGCCCGCGCGGTCGTCTCGCACAAGATGCCGCCGGGCACGGTCTACATGCACCACGCCCAGGAGCGCACCGTGAGCGTCCCGAAGACCGAGACGACCGGTAAACGCGGCGGCATCCACAACTCCCTGACCCGCGTGCTGCTCAAGCCGTCGCATCTCATCGGCGGGTACGCCCAGCTGTCATGGGGCTTCAACTATCTGGGCCCGACGGGCAACCAGCGCGACGAGGTGACGGTCATCCGCCGCCGCTCGCAGGATGTGGAGTACTGACATGCGCCCGATGGCCCAGATCGCCATGGTCATGAACCTCGACAAGTGCATCGGCTGCCACACCTGCTCGGTGACCTGCAAACAGGCGTGGACCAACCGCACCGGCATGGAGTACGTCTGGTTCAACAACGTCGAGACGCGCCCAGGACAGGGCTATCCGCGCCGCTACGAGGACCAGGAGCGGTGGCGCGGCGGCTGGGAGCTGAACAAGCGGGGCGCCCTGAAGCTCAAGGCGGGCGGCCGGTTCCGCAAGCTGGCCGGGATCTTCTCCAACCCCGTACTGCCGGAGATCAAGGACTACTACGAGCCCTGGACGTACGACTACCAGAACCTCACCGACGCCCCGCTCGGCGACGACTTCCCCGTCGCGCAGCCGCTGTCGCAGATCACCGGCAAGCCGATGAAGATCGAGTGGTCCTCGAACTGGGACGACAGCCTCGCGGGCGCGCCCGAGCACGGGGACCTCGACCCGATGGTCGCCAAGGTCCGCGAACAGGCCGCGGAGAAGGTCAAGTTCGCGTACGAACAGGCCTTCATGTTCTTCCTGCCGCGGATCTGCGAGCACTGCCTGAACCCGTCGTGCGTGGCGTCCTGCCCGTCCGGCGCGATGTACAAGCGGGCTGAGGACGGCATCGTGCTGGTCGACCAGGACCAGTGCCGCGGCTGGCGCATGTGCGTCACCGGCTGCCCGTACAAGAAGGTGTACTTCAACCACCGCACCGGCAAGGCCGAGAAATGCACGTTCTGCTATCCGCGCGTGGAGGTGGGCCTGCCGACGGTGTGCTCTGAGACCTGCGTGGGGCGGCTGCGCTACCTCGGTGTGATGCTGTACGACGCGGACAAGGTGACCGCGGCCGCGTCCGTGAAGGACGACAAGGCGCTGTACGAGGCCCAGTTGGGGGTCTTCCTCGATCCTCACGACCCGGGTGTGCAGCGGGCGGCCGAGGAGGCCGGGATTGCGTACGACTGGATGGAGGCGGCGCGCCGCTCCCCCGTGCACGCCCTCATCAGCAAGTACAAGGTCGCGCTGCCGCTGCATCCCGAGTACCGCACGATGCCGATGGTCTGGTACATCCCGCCGCTGTCGCCCGTCGTGGACGCGCTGGCCGAGACGGGCTTCGACGGCGAGGAAGCGGGCAACCTATTCGGCGCCATCGACACGCTGCGGATCCCGCTCGAGTATCTGGCGGAGCTGTTCACGGCGGGCGATGTGGGGCCGGTCCGGGCCTCGCTGGAGAAGCTCGCCGCGATGCGGTCGTACATGCGTGCAATCAACCTCGGGGACCAGCCGGACTCCTCCATCGCCGCGTCGGTCGGCATGGACGGGCAGACCATCGAGGAGATGTACCGGCTGCTGGCGATCGCCAAGTACGAGGAGCGGTACGTCATCCCGACCGCGGCGGTCGGCGACGCGGCCCGCCTCGAGGAGACGGCTCTCCCGGCCGATCTGCCGGACACCTGCAGCCTCGACTTCGAGGGCGGTCCCGGCATGGGCGGCGACGGACCGCTCGGCCAGGACTCCGGGCGCAGGCATCTGCCGCTGGTCTCCGTGGAGAACTTCCACGTACTGCGGGAGCGGCAGACCGCCGACAAGGAGAGCGAACTGAAGGGGGATCCGCCGTGACGTCCTCTGCCGTGCTGTACCAGGCCGCCGCGTACTGCCTGGGCTATCCCGACGACGAGTTCCGTGAGCGGCTGCCGCTGCTGCGGGCCGCCGCTCCCGAGCTGGGCGGCTTCCTCGACCACGCGGCGGCCGAGGCGCCCGCGGACCTCGCCGCGCACTACGTCCGGGTCTTCGACTTCAAGAACCGGCACAGCCTGTATCTGAGCTGGTGGCGGGACGGTGACACGCGGCGGCGCGGCATGTCGCTGGTCCGCTTCAAGGAGACCTACCGGGCGCACGGCCTGGAGTTCACCGGCGAAGAGCTGCCCGACTTCCTGCCGGTGGTGCTGGAGTTCTCGGCGCAGGCCGGGCCGGTACTGCTCAAGGAGCACCGCGCAGGCCTGGAGCTGCTGCGGCTCGCTCTCACGGACTTCGGCACGCCGTACGCGCGCGTGCTGGACGCGGTGTGCGCCACGCTGCCGGGTCCGTCGCCGAAGGACCGGGCCGCGGCGCTGGCCCTTGCCCGGTCGGGCCCGCCACGCGAGGAGGTGGGCCTGGAGCCCTTCGGACTCATCGCGGAGCGACCTGTTGCGGAACCACCCATCGGAGAGCCACCCATCGGAGAGCCACTCATCGGAGATCGTTCATGAAGACACTGCTGTGGGGGGTCCTGCCGTACATCGCCTTCGTGCTGCTGGTCGCGGGCACGATCTGGCGGTTCCGCTACGACAAGTTCGGCTGGACGACGCGCTCGTCGCAGATCTACGAGTCGAAGCTGCTCAACATCGCGTCACCGGTGTTCCACTACGGCATCCTCTTCGTGCTGGTGGGCCATTTGGTGGGGCTGTTCATCCCGGAGTCGTGGACGGACGACATCGGCCTCAACGAGCACACGTACCACCTGCTGTCGCTCTACGGCGGGACGGCGGCCGGGGTACTGGCCCTGGCCGGCATCGCGCTGCTCGTGTACCGGCGGCGCACCAAGGCCCCGGTGTTCCGCGCCACGACCGCCAACGACAAGCTGATGTACCTGGTGCTGGTGGCCGCGCTCGTGCTCGGCATGGTCGCCAAGCTGATGCACGTCTCCGGCGACGGCTACAACTACCGTGCCACCATCGCCCCTTGGGCACGCAGCCTGTTCACGCTGCAGCCCAAGACGGACCTGATGGCGGGCGTGCCGGTGATGTACCAGATCCACGCGGTGGTGGGCGTGCTCCTCATCGCCCTGGTCCCCTTCACCCGCCTCATCCACATGTTCAGCGCCCCGATCCAGTACCTGTTCCGCCCGTACGTGGTGTACCGCACGCGCGACCCGGAGCAACTGGGGGCGCGGCCGGAGAGGCGGGGGTGGGAGCGGACCGGGGTGTAGCCGCTGCTCAGGCAGCCCCGCCCTTCGACTCCTTGTCCTCGTCGACGATCTCGGCGTCGACCACGTCCTCGTCCGACTTGGGACTCTCGGTACCCGTACCGCTCTCGCCTCCTGAGCCTGATGCGGCCTGGGCCTGTGCGTACATCGCCTGCCCCATCTTCTGGCTGACAGTGCCCAGCTTCTCCACGCCCGAGCGCAGCGCCGCCGTATCCTCGCCGCCCGCCTCCAGAAGCCCCTTCAGCTCGCTCACCGCCGCCTCCACCTCCGACTTCGTATCACCCGGGATCCGCTCGCCGTTCTCGGCGAGGAACCGCTCGGTCTGATACACGAGCTGTTCCGCCTGGTTGCGGGTCTCGGCGGCCTCGCGGCGCCGGCGGTCCTCGTCGGCGTACTGCTCGGCGTCGCGCATCATGCGGTCGATGTCGTCCTTGGGGAGCGCCGAGCCGCCCGTGACGGTCATCTTCTGCTCGCGGCCCGTCGCGAGGTCCTTCGCGGAGACGTGCATGATGCCGTTGGCGTCGATGTCGAAGGTGACCTCGATCTGTGGGACGCCGCGCGGCGCGGGCGGCAGCCCGGTGAGGTCGAAGACGCCGAGCTTCTTGTTGTACGCGGCGATCTCGCGCTCACCCTGGTAGACCTGGATGCCGACGGACGGCTGGTTGTCGGTGGCCGTCGTGAAGATCTCCGAACGCTTCGTGGGGATCGTCGTGTTGCGTTCGATGAGCTTCGTCATGATGCCGCCCTTGGTCTCGATGCCGAGGGACAGCGGCGTCACGTCGAGCAGCAGGACGTCCTTGACGTCGCCGCGCAGCACGCCGGCCTGGAGCGTGGCGCCGACGGCGACGACCTCGTCCGGGTTGACGCCCTTGTGCGGGTCCTTGCCGGTGAGGTGCTTGACCAGGTCCGTGACGGCGGGCATGCGCGTCGAGCCGCCGACGAGGATCACGTGGTCGATCGCGGAGAGCTCGATTCCGGCGTCCTTGACGGCCTGGTGGAAGGGGGTCTTGCAGCGGTCGAGGAGATCTCCGGTCAGCTCCTGGAACTGGGCGCGCGTCAGCTTCTCGTCCAGGTGCATCGGGCCCTCGGGCGAGGCGGTGATGTAGGGGAGGTTGATGGTCGTCTCGGTCGACGAGGACAGCTCGATCTTCGCCCGCTCCGCGGCCTCGCGCAGCCGCTGCAGCGCCATCTTGTCCAGCGAGAGGTCGATGCCGTACGCGTTCTTGAACTGCTTGACGAGATGGTCGACGATCCGCTGGTCCCAGTCGTCGCCGCCCAGATGCGTGTCGCCGTTGGTGGCCTTCACCTCGATGACGCCGTCGCCGATGTCGAGGAGCGACACGTCGAAGGTGCCGCCGCCCAGGTCGAAGACGAGGACGGTCTGCTCCTCGCCGCGGTCGAGGCCGTAGGCGAGGGCCGCGGCCGTCGGCTCGTTGATGATGCGCAGCACCTTGAGCCCGGCGATCTCACCGGCCTCCTTGGTGGCCTGGCGCTGGGCGTCGTCGAAGTACGCGGGGACGGTGATCACCGCGTCGGTGACGTTCTCGCCCAGGTACGACTCGGCGTCCCGCTTCAGTTTCTGCAGGACGCGCGCGGAGAGCTCCTGTGCGGTGTAGCGGGTGCCGTCCACGGAGCCCTGGTCGGGGAAGCGCCAGTGGGCGTCGCCCATGTGCCGTTTCATGGAGCGTGCGGTGCGCTCCACGTTGGTGACCGCCTGCCGCTTGGCCACCTCGCCCACGAGGACCTCGCCGTTCTTGGCGAAGGCGACGACCGATGGTGTGGTGCGCGCGCCCTCGGCATTGGGGATGACGGTGGGCTCACCGCCCTCCAGCACGGCCACCACCGAGTTCGTCGTACCGAGGTCGATTCCGACCGCACGTGACATGTCCGTCCCCTTCCGCTGAACCCGGGGTTTCCACTCTCAGCACAAAACTTGAGTGTCCACTTGTCAATCCCTGGGGGCCGGATGCGGCCGTGCCGCCGTCCGCTTCGGGCTGGACGACGGCACGGTCGATGCAGGGTGGACGGCCGGTGTCCGGCTTCAGCCGACGAGCTTCGCGTCCAGCGTGATCGTCGTGCCGGTCAGTGCCTGGCTCACCGGGCAGTTCTTCTTGGCGTCCTCGGCGGCCGAGACGAACGTCGCCTCGTCGATGCCGGGCACCTGGCCCTCGACGGTCAGATGGATCCCGGTGATGCCCGTACCGGGCTGGAATGTCACGTCCGCCGAGGTGGTGAGGCGGGTCGGCGGATTGCCGGCGCCCGTCAGGCCGTGGGACAGCGCCATGGAGAAGCAGCTGGAGTGGGCGGCGGCGATCAGCTCCTCGGGGCTGGTCTTGCCGTTCGCCTTCTCGGCCCGGGACGGCCAGGACACCGGCTGCTCGCCGATGCCGGAGGAGTCGAAGGTGACGACGCCGTTGCCCTCGAGCAGGTTGCCTTCCCAGACGGTGTGTGCGGAGCGCGTGGTTGCCACGATGTATCCCTTCAGTGAGGTCCCGTGTCGTGTCCGGGTTCCGTAACCACCATCCGATCACACCCGGACCCGGCGCACCCGGAAGAACGGCTCACGCCTCTTCTGCCGGTACGGCTTCTTCGTCCCGTACCGCTTCGTGTGCGCCCACCGGCACCTGGGGTCCGTCGCCGTCGCTCAGCCAGCGCCGGAAGACTTTGTGCAGTTGTTCGGCGCCGATCAGCTCCTGGCCGTCGTCGACCGGCGCGGAGAGCGCGTACGGCGACAGCAGGAAGGGCTGGCTCTGGGCGCCGCCGAGCCCGCCGTGCGAGCCGATCTGCTCCTCGAAGGCGTGGACCTCGCCCTCCTCGGGGTCGTACCAGGAGTTGACCATGATGTCGGCGGTGCGCGGGAAGGAGTGGGTGCGGCGCACGGCGTCGGCGGCGCCGGGGCCGAAGGCCGCGAGCGGCCCGGGGTCCCCGTCCAGCTCGTCGAGGGGTATCTGCGCGCTGTGCGCGCCGAGCACGAGCCCGTCGTGCTCCTCGCTGTCGACGAGCACGAAGCCGATGCCCGGGTGGTTGGCGAGGGTGGACAGCAGCGCGGGATGGCGCCGGTCGATCTCCTCGCGCGTCATGCGGTGCGGCACGTCCGGGAAGGAGATGAGCCCGAGGTTGCCGGACGCGAGCACGACAGGGCCTGAGCGGCGGGACGGGCGGCGCTGCTCCGCCTCCTCCTCGACGGGCCGGTGCAGAGCGGCCCGGACCGCGGCCCGCGCCTCCGTGCCGCTGCGCGTCCGCTCCACCCGGCGCCGCACGGGCAGCCCGCACCCGGCCCTGACCAGGTCGGCGAGGGTGAGGCCGTAGCGGGAGAGGAAGGTCTCACCGGGACTCTGCCCGTGATCGGAGAGCACCACGATGCGGTACGGCCGCGGGGCGTGCTCGGCGACCTTGGCGATCAGGGCGAGGGACCGGTCGAGCCGCTGCAGCACCTTCTCCGCGTCGCGGCTGCGCGGCCCGGAGTGGTGGGCCACTTCGTCGTATGCGACGAGGTCGGCGTACACGGCGCGGCGGCCGACGAGCATGTCGCCGACGACCGCGGCGACCACGACGTCTCGCTCGACGACCGTCGCGAAGGCCCGGACGAACGGATACAGGCCGCCGCGGGAGACGCGCGGCCGCCGCTTTGTGAGCAGGGCGTGCGTCGACTCGGCGATCTCGCGGCAGACCTCCGCGACGAACGACATGGCGGTACGGACGGCGTTGGCGGGGTCGGAGAAGTAGGCGAAGTAGCCGGCGCGGGAGCGGTTCTCGCGGCCGCGGCGGGCGGCGACGGACAGGACGAGGGCGAGCTGGTCGGCGCCGCCGCTGAACAGGTTGCCGCGGCTGGCGCCGTCGAGGCTGAGCAGACCCCCGTCGCCGGTGTGCGCGATGGCGCGGCGCTGGAGTTCGGCGGCGCTGCTGGGGCGGTTGCAGACCATGACCTCGCGGGTGTCCTTCTCGTACCAGCGGAAGGCCGGGATGTCGTGGTTGGTGCCGTGCAGGATGCCGAGCTGGCTGGCGCCGGTCTGGCTGGACCAGTCGGTGCGCCAGGGGGTGAGCCGGTGGGTGGGTTCGGCGGCGGCCGGCACCTCGCCGTCGCCGCCGTCCACGGACGCGTCCGTCGGCGGGCCCTTCGCCAGCCAGGCGGCGACGGTGGGCATGAGCCCCTTGCCGACGGCATCCAGGAGAACGTCGTGGCCGACGCCGTCGAGCTGGATGAAGACGGTGCCGGGGGTGGCCGGGCAGGCTCCGGCCAGGGCCCGCCTGCGCCGGCGGTCGGCGAGCCGGTAGAGCCTGCGGCGGTACGCGTCGTCGTCACGCACGGCGAGCGCGGTGCCCGTCGCGGACGCCACGGCGGACATCACGGCGGCCACGACGACGGCCGTCTCGGGGGCGACCTCGCCGCGGCCGGACGGGTTCAGCTGCATCGCCACCAGCAGCAGCGAGCCGTTGAGGAAGAAGACGAGCAGCCCGATGACGAGGGCGGGCACCAGCAGCAGCGCTCTGACGAGCAGCGGCCACACCAGGGCCGACAGCAGACCGAAGGCGCCCGCGCCGAGCGCGGCCGTGATCGCGATACGGGTGCCGCTGTCGCCGTCGGGCGACTGCAGCCGGAAGTCCGGCAGGATCCCCGCGAGCACCAGCATGGTGACGGTGCTGACCGCCCACACGGCGATCACGCGCCACGAGGCGCTGCCGACCCTCCGCCACCGCCAGTCCGCCACGCCCTGCTTCACCTCACGTCCCGCCCCGCCCCGGACGGACGGTCCAGGTCCAGCCTTTCACAGCCGGGCAGAGGGCTGGCGTCGACTGGTTGTGGGCAGGCGTTCCGACCGTTGTGGGCAGGCGTTCCGCAGGGCTGGGGGCACCTCCCAGCGGTAGCTGGGGGAGGGTGGGCACAGCCCGCGACGGCGGGTGCCCTGAAAATTCGGGCCAGCCGCCCGGTACGGCGGCAGCCCCTCAGCAACCGTCGTACCCCGCCGTCGGCATAGACAGCCGCCGGTGGATCCGCGCCTTCATCTCCGCGTCATACGCCGGTTCGGCCAGCCCCGCGGTCTCGACGCGCACCCCGCGCCGTACGCACTCGGCCGTGAACTCGTCCACGGACCGCAGAGCACGCTCCAGCACGCGCCGGCTCGGTACGACGAACAGGTCCACCAGACCCGCGTCGACGTCCGCCCACAGCACCCGGTGGTCGGGGCGCAGGCCGTGCACGACCAGTTCGCGGGTGACCACGTACCCGTGCTGGGAGGCCCAGCGGGCGCACATCGCGTGCTGACTGCGCGAGTCCACCAGGAACGGGTCCGCGTCCAGCTCCTCGAGAGGCGTCAAGCTGGCGATCGCCGTGACATGCACGCGACCTGCGCGGTCGACCGCGCTCCCGGCGTCCTCCATGGCGTCCCCCTCACCCCTGGCTTGGGCGTCGACCCTACCTCTGCCCGTAGGCTCGGGGGGAGTTACACGAAGGAGGTACCGCGTGCCGGTGGAGATCACCTGGTGGGGTCACGCCACCTGCACCGTCGAGGACTCGGGCACCCGGGTGCTGACCGACCCGCTGTTCGCGCGGCGCCTGGCCCATCTGCGGCGCCGCCGCGGTGCGCTGCCGCCCGCCGAGGCCTCGGTCGCCGACGTGGTGCTCGTCTCGCATCTGCACGCCGACCATCTGCATCTCCCGTCGCTCGTCCGGCTCGCGCCGGGCACCCGGCTGCTGGTGCCGCACGGCGCGCTGCAGGCCGTCCCGGGCCTGCGGAAGCTGAACCACCTGCACCTCACGGAGGTCCGCCCCGGGGACGAGACGGCGGTGGGCAAGCTCGTCGTACGCACCGTGCCCGCGCTGCACGACGGGCGGCGGCTGCCATTCGGGCGGCAGCGCTCGCCCGCCCTCGGCTATGTGATCGACGGCGAGGCGCGAACCTACTTCGCAGGCGACACCGGGCTGTTCGACGACATGGCCAAGGAGGTGGGCGACGTCGACGTGGCGCTGCTGCCCGTGGGCGGCTGGGGACCGTATCTCGGCCACGGGCATCTGGACGCGGGCCGCGCGGCGGAGGCGCTCGCCCGGCTCGGTCCCGGCAGTGCGGTGCCCGTGCACTACGGGACGTACTGGCCGATCGGCATGGACGGGGTACGGCCGCACGAGTTCCATGCGCCGGGCGACGAGTTCGTACGGCTGGCGGCGGCGCGGGCGCCCGAGGTGGCGGTGCACCTGCTGGGGCACGGGGAGAGCGTGCGGCCGGGGACGAGCTGGGGGAGCGACCGGACCGGCGAGGGACCGGAGGACAGGACCAGGTGAGCCACGTGTTCCACGGCGCGCTCGCACTCGCATACGCGGCTCATCTGCCGCAGTCGGCCGCGGCGACGGTGCCACCGGAGTCCACGCAGCAGGCGGTCGGATACCCGTCGCTGTTCCTCCTGGTGCTGATCGGCGCGCTGGTGCCCGTCGTGCCGACCGGTGCGCTGGTCAGTTCGGCTGCCGTGGTCGCTTTCCACCAGACGGCGCCGTTCTCGCTGCTGCTGGTCTTCGTCGTGGCGGCGACGGCCGCGTTCCTCGGCGATGTGGCGCTGTACTGGCTGGGGCGGCGCGGGATGCGGTCGAAGAACGGTTCGCGGTGGCTGGAGGCGATGCGCAGCCGCGCGCCCGAGGACCGGCTTTCCCAGGCGCAGCGGAAACTCGACGACCACGGGGTGATGGTGCTCGTCCTGTCGCGGCTGGTGCCCGCGGGCCGGCTCCCGGTGATGCTGGCCTGTCTGCTGTCGGAGATGCCGCTGCGCCGGTTCGTGCGTGGCAATGTGCCGGCGTGTCTGGCCTGGGCGGCGACGTACCAGGTCATCGGCATTCTGGGCGGTTCCCTGTTCCCGGAGCCGTGGGAGGGTGTCGTGGCGGCGGTGGCGCTGACGCTGCTGATCAGCGCGGTGCCGTCGGTGTGGCGGCGCCTGCGCGGGTCGACGGCCTGACCGGC
Source organism: Streptomyces sp. NPDC002896 (assembly GCF_040295225.1). NCBI lineage: Bacteria > Bacillati > Actinomycetota > Actinomycetes > Kitasatosporales > Streptomycetaceae > Streptomyces > Streptomyces sp. NPDC002896. The sequence continues at coordinate 273,207 of NZ_JBEOVA010000006.1, forward strand.
CGCCGTCCGGCCGGCGTGCCCGTGGGTGTCACACCTCGAGCACCCGTGACCCACCGATCGGCAGGTCCCAGAGGTCCTCGCGCGGGAGGCCGGCCTTCTCCCAGGCGGTCCGGACGCGCTCCAGAGGCTCCATGACGGGTTCGGCCGAGAGCAGGAACGTCGCCCAGTGCATGGGCGCCATGCGTCGCGCCCCGAGATCCAGGGCCGCCTGAACCGCTTCCTCCGGATTGCAGTGGACGTCCCTGAGCCACCACTGCGGGTCGTACGCGCCGATAGGCAGCAGCGCGACGTCGATGCCCGGGTAGCGGTGTCCGATACGCGAGAACCAGTGGCCGTAGCCGGTGTCCCCGGCGAAGTACACGCGCTGCCCGGCCGGATCCGTGAGCACCCACCCGCCCCAGAGCGAGCGGCAGGTGTCGTTGAGACGGCGCTTGGACCAGTGGTGGGATGGGACGAAGTCGAACCGCACTCCGCCGGTCTCCGCGGCCTCCCACCAGTCGAGCTCCGTGACCCGCGTGAAGCGCCGCCGCCGGAACCAGCGGGCGAGCCCGGCGGGCACGAACAGCGCGGTGTCGCGCGGGAGCCGGGCGATGGTGGGGGCGTCCAGATGGTCGTAGTGGTTGTGGCTGATGACGACCGCGTCGACGGCCGGCAGGGCGTCCCAGGCGACGCCCACCGGCGTGATACGGGCCGGGGTACCGATGATCTTGCGGGACCAGACGGGGTCGGTCAGCACGGTGAGCCCGCCGATACGGAGCACCCAGCTGGCGTGCCCGGCCCAGGTGACGGCGACGGTGCCCGCGTCGACGACGGGCAACGGCCCCGGCTCGAACGGCAACCGAGGAATGTCGACAAGCCCTTCGGGCCGGGGCCGGAGGGCCCCTTCCCTAGCGAACCGCGCAAACGCCCCGATCCCGGGCAGGGGCGCGGTCAGCCGATCCAGAAAGGGCCTCGGCCAGAGACGGCGCTCGCCGAGGGGGCGGGGTGCGGGAAGGGCGACGGGGGGCCGGCTGGGGGCTGAGGGTTCGTCACGGGCGGCGGGCCGGACGGGTCTGTCGGCGCTGGCACGGAACGCGACTTGCGGCGCGGCCACGGCTGATTCGGCGAGCGTGTGGGGACCGGCGAACGCGTTACGCTCCGACGCGTGTGGCCCGGCGGGCGTTTCCGTGTCGGTGCCCGCACCGGTGGAGTCCCGTTCCGACGGTTCGTCGGACTGCTGCGTCGTCGACCGGGGGTGCTGCGTCATCTAGGCGGCTCCAATCGCTGGGCGTCGGCGCGGAGATCGTCCAGTACCGATCCGAACATGCTCAACGCCCGCTCGACAGACGGCAATTCCAGCGGATCTGATGCCGTGAGCGACTCGGCCCGCTCCTCCTCGGTGGCGCCGAGGAGCGGCCCCGTGGACAGCCGGACGCGCAACTCGCCGATGTGGTCGCCGAAGCGGTGGCCGCCCGGCGCGGGCAGCTCCAGGCGCCGGGTCAGGAAGTCCTCCAGTTCCTGCGCGTCGCTGACACCCCGCTCGGCGAGCGCGGACCGCAGCGGGCCGAGGTCGGCGTAGAGGTGGCGCCCGGCCTGCGGGGGCAGCGCCAGTCCGCCCGCCGCAAGCACGGCCTGATGCACGGCGGCCGCCACGCGCGCGTGCACCCGCACCTCCGCGGCCAGCCGGGCCGTGACCGCCTCGGGTTCACCGAGGGCGTACGCGGCGGCCGCGGCGGTCGGCGTGGCGACGCGCGCACCGACCGCGGTGAGCACGTCGAGGACTCGGTTCCGCAGGTCGGAGCCGTCCTCCGTGGCGGGGAAGCGGGCGATGGCGGCCGGCCAGCCGGTGGGCAACAGCGCCCCGGAGAGGTCGCACAGCACGGTGACCTGCCCGGGCAGCATGTCGGCCGGGCTCACTACGACGGTCTCGTGGGGCCGGTGCACCGTGTCGCGCCACGTCTCGTCGCTGACGATGTGCAGACCCTCCCCCGCGGCGGCCTCGACGGTCTCGTGGAGCACCTCGGGCGGCGGCACGGTGGCCGTGGGGTCGTCCGCGACACCGAGCACGAGCACCCGAGGGTTCCCGCCCTCGGCACGGACCCGGCGTACGGTCTCCAGGAGCGCGTACGGATCGGGGATACCGCCGCATTCGGCGGGCGTCGGCACATGGAACACCGATCTGCCGAGCAGTCGCGCCGTCGGCGCCCACCAGGCGGGGCAGGGGCGCGGCAGGAACACGTCACCGGCGAGCGCGCCGGTCAGCGCGAGCAGCAGCGCCGGAGCGCCGGGGGCGGCCGCGACATGGCCCCGCTCGCAGGACAGGCCGCGGCGCTCCCAGTAGCCGCCGACGGCATCCAGTAGGGCGGGTCCGCCACCGGACGGTTCCGCTTGGGCCGCGCCCGCCGCCGCGGCCAGCACCGCGGAGAGTTCGGGCAGCATCGGCAGCCCCTGCTCGGGAATCGGCGGGCCGTACCGGACGGGGCCGTGCCCCCCTGGATCCGTCCGCCTCCGCCGCATGTACTACCTCCGCGCAGTCACGTGTCGCTTCCCGTGCCCGTCACCGTTCGGTCTCTGTGCCTGCCGTCGTCCGTACGGCCGTTGTGACGCCTGTCCCGGCGCAGAAACCCGACGCCTGTCCGTACGGTCCTGTGGACGCCCTCATGACCTCTCAGTACCCAGCGTCCCGCTGATCCATTTCCGCGGCACGCGATGCCGGGTGTCACATGCGGTCGCGACCAGCCGGCTCGCCGCGCGTGACCGGCCGGCCTCCGAAGGCTGTCGGGCACTTCAGCAATCCTCGGCATCCTCCCTGCGGTACACCCTGTAGACGCCGGCACCGATCGCACCCGCGATCAGGACTCCGCCGCTGATCGACGCCGCGAGCGATCCGGCGAAGCTGCCGCCGTCGCCGGCGTGCACGCCGTGCGGCAGGTTCGCGTCGGTGCCGGAGTCGCCGCCGTCTGCGACGGCGGCGTCCCAGTCCGGGGTCTCGTCGTCCCGGCCCGGGGCCTCGTCCCGGCCCGGGGTCTTCCCCACGTCGTCAGGGCCTTGGGGGGCGGCCGAGTCGCGGGCCTTCGGACCCGCCGGATCGTTGCGGCCACCGGGTTTCTCGGAGGCAGCGGGATCCCTCTCGCCGCCAGGCTTCTTCGACGCCGCAGAGTCCCTCCCACCAGCAGGTTCCTCCGACGCCGCCGGATAACTTTCACCGGCCGGCTCTTCAGGGACGGCGGAGTCCTGGCGACCCCCCGCGTCCTGGCGACCCCCGGCGTCCTGGCGGCTGCCGGCGTCCTGGCTGCTCTCGGCGTCCTGACTGCTGTCGGCGCCCTTGCGGCTCCCTGTTTCCTGCCGGCCGTCGCCTTCCTGCCGGCCGTCGGCTTCCTGGCGGGTACCGGGCGACTCCAGCCGCTGGGATTCCTCCGGCGCTTCGGGCTCCCTCAGCGCCTCGGACTCGCTCTGCCCCTCGGACGGAACCAGGCCCTCCGACTCGCCCGCACCCAAAGATTCCTCCACCCCCTGAGGCTCGCCGGCACCCTCGGGCTCGCCCAGGCTCTCGTACCCGCCCCGGTCCTCGGACTCGCTCTGCCCCTCGGACTTGTCCAGCGCCTCGGACTCGCCCTGGCCCTCGGACGGGACCAGGTCCTCCGGCTCACCGGCACCCGCAGGTTCCTCGACCCCCTGAGACTCGCCGGCGCCCTCCGAATCGCGCAGCTTCTCCGACTCACGGGCACTCTCCGACTCCGCCAGCGCCTCGGACTCGCCCGCAGCCTGGGACTCGTCCAAGCTCTCGTACCCGCCCCGGTCCTCGGACTCGTCCAGGTCCTCCGACCGGCCGACGCCCTGGGATTCCTCCAGCGGCTTGGACTCGCCGGCCCCCTCGGCCTCGCCCCGGCTCGCGTCCTCGTCCCGGCCCTGAACATCGCCCGATCCCGTCAGCTCCCCCTGCTCACCCGGCTTCCGCTGCTCTGCCCGGCCCCCCTCCCCTCCCTGGCCTTCGCGATCCCTCGGCCCGCCGCCCTCAGTCCTTTCCTCTTCCCCCTTGGGCTGTTTCGGCCCGCCGGACGCCGCCGGATCCTTGGGTTGCCCGGACTCCGTCGGCCCCTCCGACTGCCCCTGTCGAGGGGGCTCCTGCAACCCGTGGCCCTCCTCCGAATCGCCGGTATACGCCCCGGCACCCACCCCATACGCCTCAGCAGCCGCCGCATGGGCGACTGGCGCGGTGCCGGCCACGGCGGCCGAGGCCAGGACGGTGGCGGCGAGGGCGCGGGCAGTACGCATGAGCGGGCTCCTTCGGCCGACGTCGCGGCAGGCACGGCGTGTCCGTGCCCCGCACCCCATCACAGCCCGCCCACGGGCGATGCGCGCGCGGCCGTGCCCCATTCGTGCTAACCGCGAACCCGGCCGTGTGACAGAGTCGGCCCGCCCAGCAAGTGCTAGCCGGCCAGCGACGCCAGTTCCTTCTCGAGTCCTCGGCCGCGGGTGTCCACGAGGCCCGACGCCACGTCGGAGAGCTTGCGGTTGGTGCCCTGGGAGATCCGCTTGAGGATCGCGAAGGCCTCGTCGGCGTCGCAGCCCAGCACATGCATGACGATGCCGCAGGCCTGGTCGACCAGCGGGCGCGAACGCAGAGCGGCGCCGAGGTGGTCGACCTCCGTGAGCGCCGCCCGGTACGAGCGGTCGCGTACGAGGCAGGTGGCGGCGAGATCACCGAGTGCCTGGGCGGGACCGTGCGCGGCGCCTTCCAGGGCGCCGGGCCGGAAGCTGTACAGGCTCAACGTGACGGTGAGATTGGGGCGCCGGAAGGGCAGCGTGAGACAGGCGCGCACGCCGGAGTCGAGGGCCACGGCGCGGTACTCCGGCCACCGCCGTTCGTTCAGCAGGTCCTCGGCGCCGACCGGCTCCCCGCGCTCCTCCGCCGCCGGAATCGGTCCCTCGCCGGAGCGCAGCTGTACGGAGACGAGCCCGGCCAGATCGGGATGGGTCACCGCGGCGGGCCGCTCGGAGCCGCCGTCGGACGCCGTCGTACCGGCACCGCAGCAGGCGGCGGTGCAGCGAGCCGCCTGTTCCGCGAGCTCCGAGAGCCTTCGCCCCGGAAGGGCTGATTCCGGGGACTCCGGTCCGAGGAATTCGGATTCCGGCATGCTGTGGACCTCCTCTGTGCTGCTCGCTGGCTCCTGCTCTCGTCCTCTGTTGTGCTCTCTTGTGTTCTCCCGCTGCCGGTGCCCGGCTCATGGTGCTGCTGCCCGGACGAACCATCGAAAAACACGTGGATCTCCGTCGCCTCCCCGGACGCCTGCTCGACGGGATACGTTCGTCGCATGGCGCAGACGGAGGAGTTCGGTGAAGAGCTCGCGGATTTCGTACGCCGTGTCGCGGAGCTGAAGGCGGCTCGCTCCGTCCCGACGGACGAGCTGCCCCCGGTTCTCGACGCGGCGATCTTCGAGCTCGATCATGTCGCCGACCAGCTGTGGCCGTGGTACGAGCGGCTCGCGGCCGGCGGTTCCGCGGGGGCTTCTCCGGGCAGCCGTCCGTCCAACGACCGTCAGGAACAGCAGTTGCTGCGGGCGCTCTTCCAGCGGTTTCCGCTGCCGGTGGCGCTCGTGGACCGTGAAACGGTCGTACGCCGGCTGAACTTCGCGGCGACGGAGTTCACTGGTGTCCGCGCCGGGTACGCGACCGGTCGCCCGCTCACCGGATTCCTCGCGCACGCCGACCGGGCCGCGTTCCGGTCGCAGGCGGCGGCCGTGGCGCGGGGCGACGGGGACCGGAGCCTGACCGTCCATCTGCAGCAGCGTCCTTCCGCACCGGTCCGTGCGACGCTCACCGCGCTGCGGCCGAGCTCGGAACCACGTACCGCGGTCCTCGTCGTACTGCAGCCCGCCGCCGGCGGCCGACTGGCCGTGCACGCCGGCTCGCCGGGCTGGGGCAAGGTGCCCGATCTCGCCGAGACGACGCGGCACGCGGCACTGATGGACCTGGTGGACGCCATGGCCACGTCCTTGCTGTCCGCGCCGCCCGGCGACCGGGCCGCCACGCTGGAGCGGGCGGCCCGGGTCCTGCACGGACGGTTCGCCGACTGGGTGGTGGCCGACGCGGGCGCGGCGCATCTGACGCGTACGACGGTGCTGGGCCCTCCGGGCGCTGACATCGGGGCCGTCGTGGAGCAGGATCCCGCCGCGTGCCCCCTCGTCGTCGAGGCGGCACGCGGCGGGTCCACGGCCCTGCAGGTGCGTCCGGAGGATCCGGAGGCCTTCGGGCTGGACACGACCGGGGCCCCCGTTCTCGTACGGGCGGATGTGACGTCGCTCCTGTGCGTGCCGCTCACCGCGGGTGCGAGTGGGGCGGTGCAAGGCGTTCTCACGCTGTTCAGGACGGGTGCGCGGCTGGCGTTCTCCCTCGCCGAGGCGAAGGCGATCGACATGATGTCGCGCCATATCGCCCTCGCGATGCGGCGACACGGCTGACGGCCAACCGCAAAGACACCCGCCGTCGTGGGTCGTGCCCACCCACCGGCAGGTGGCGCACCACCCACCGGCAGGAAGCCGAAAGGACGGGACGGGACGGCGGCTACGCCGCCTCGCTCAGGACCTGGTCGCGCATCTTCTCGCAGCAGCGGCTGATCAGCCGCGACACGTGCATCTGGGAGATGCCGAGCTGCTCGGCGATACGGCTCTGCGTCATGTCTCCGAAGAACCGCATGTAGAGGATCGTGCGCTCACGCTCGGGCAGCTGCTGCAGCCGCGGCTTCACGGCCTCGCGGTCGATGACGACGTCGAGCGCCGGATCCGGGGCGCCGAGCGCGTCGCGCAGCGCGTATCCGTCCTCGCTGCCCGGCAGTTCGGCGTCCAGCGAGAGAGCGGTGAAGCTCTCCAGCGCCTCGAGACCGACCAGCACGTCCTCATGGCTCATGTGGGCGTGCTCGGCGATCTCGGCGACGGTGGGCATCCGTCCGGAGACGGACTGCGACAGGTCCTGGCAGGCGAAGCGGACCCGGTTGCGCAGGTCCTGGACGCGACGCGGCACGTGCAGGGTCCACATGTGGTCGCGGAAGTGCCTCTTGATCTCACCGGTGACGGTGGGCACGGCGTAGCTCTCGAACGCGGAGCCGCGTGCCGGATCGTACCGGTCGACCGCCTTGACGAGCCCCAGCGCGGCGACCTGGCGCAGATCCTCCAGGGACTCGCCGCGGCCGCGGAACCGTCCAGCGAGCCGTTCGGACATGGGGAGCCAGGCCTCGACGATCTCCTGGCGCAGTGCGTCGCGTTCGGGCCCGTCGGGCAGTTCGGCGAGCCTGCGGAAGGCCTCTGTGGTGTCGGGTGCGTCGTCGTGCGGGTGCTGCTTCTTCGCTTGTGCCTGGGTTCGCATGGTGCGTCGCGCTCCCTAAAGGTGCGTGCCTGCGATGTAGCCGGTCACCGTGGGAGAGCATTCGAGCCGCTCGGGGCACACCCGGGGCGAATGATCACGTGCTTGATCACCGGTCTCCCACGGACGTGCCTCCGGTCCGAAGCACTGACTCTGCGCCTGCCCCTACGCGAAGGACGCAAACACCGGGTTCGCCGTCGATGTACGGGCGGCTCGACCCGGTGAACGAGCCGACACGGAACGCCGAGGTTTCCGCGCGGACCCCGTGGTGACCCGGTGCCGTGGTCTCACCGTCCGTCCCCGCCCCGTTCCCGGAGGTCCTCTCATGAGCACCAAGGTCGCCGATCACATCCTCGCGAGGCTGCGCGAATGGGATGTGGAGCACGTCTTCGGCTACCCCGGGGACGGCATCAACGGTCTGCTCGCCGCCTGGGGCCGGGCCGAGGACCAGCCCCGTTTCATCCAGTCGCGGCACGAGGAGATGTCCGCGTTCGAGGCGGTCGGGTATGCGAAGTTCGGCCACCGGCTGGGGGTGTGCGCGGCCACGTCCGGGCCGGGCGCGATCCACCTGCTCAACGGCCTGTACGACGCGAAGCTCGACCATGTGCCGGTGCTGGCGATCGTCGGGCAGACCCACCGCAGCGCGATGGGCGGCTCGTACCAGCAGGAAGTGGACCTGCACACGCTCTTCAAGGACGTCGCGTCCGACTTCGTGGAGACGGTGACGGTGCCCGAGCAGCTGCCGAACGTCCTGGACCGGGCGATCCGCACCGCGTACGCGCGCCGCTGCCCCACCGCCGTGATCATCCCGGGCGACGTCCAGGAGCTGGACTACTCGCCGCCCACGCACGAGTTCAAGATGGTGCCCTCGAGCCTCGACCGCAGCGGCTGGACGGCGCTGCCGTCGCAGACGTCGCTGGAGCGGGCCGCGGAGGTGCTGAACGCCGGCGACAAGGCCGCGATCCTGATCGGCCAGGGCGCGGCGGGAGCGCGGGCCGAGGTCGAGGAGATCGCCGCTCTGCTCGGCGCGGGCGTCGCGAAGGCCCTGCTCGGCAAGGACGCGCTCAGCGACGAACTCCCTTACGTCACAGGCTCCATCGGCCTCCTCGGCACCCGGCCTTCGTATGAGCTGATGCGCGACTGCGACACCCTCCTGACGATCGGCTCGTCGTTCCCCTACACCCAGTTCCTGCCGGAGTTCGGCAAGGCGCGCGGGGTGCAGATCGACATCGATCCGCACATGGTCGGGATGCGCTATCCGTACGAGGTGAATCTCGTCGGCGACGCGAAGGCCACCCTGCAGCGGCTGATCCCGCTGCTGGACAGGGACCGCGGACGCGAATGGTTCGACGAGATCTGCGCGAGTGCCGCGCGGTGGCGCGAGGTGATGGAGCGGCGCGCGGGCCTGTCGGCGGACCCGGTCAATCCCGAGTACGTGGCGCGGGCCCTGGACCCGATGCTCCCGGACAACGCGATCATCACGTCCGACTCCGGCTCGGTCGCGAACTGGTACGCGCGGCACCTGACGATCCGCGGTGAGATGCGGTCGTCGCTCTCGGGGACGCTCGCCACGATGGGCTGCGGGGTGCCGTATGCGATCGGCGCGAAGTTCGCGCATCCGGACCGGCCAGCGATCGCGCTGGTCGGGGACGGTGCGATGCAGATGAACGGCCTGGCGGAGCTGATCACCGCGGCCAAGTACCGGCACCAGTGGGAGGATCCGCGGCTGGTCGTCGGGGTCTGGAACAACCAGGACCTGAACCAGGTGACATGGGAGCTGCGGGCCATGGGCGGCGCCCCGTCGTTCCTGCCGTCGCAGGAGCTGCCGGATGTGCCGTACGCGGCGTTCGCCCGGTCGATCGGGCTGACCGGCATCCGGGTCGAGAAGCCCGGGGACGTCGAGGCCGGCTGGCGGGCGGGCCTCGAGGCCGAGGGGCCCGCGGTGATCGAGTTCCTGACGGATCCGTCGGTGCCGCCGATTCCGCCGCATGCGACGTGGGAGCAGATGGAGGCGACGGCCGAGTCGCTCCTCAAGGGCGACGCGGAGCGGTCGTCGGTGATCCGGCAGGGGCTGAAGGCGAAGATGCAGGAGTTCCTGCCGGGGGTCGGCAGGCAGCGCTAGCCCGTCTGTTGAACGGCGCTGAGTAGTTCAGTCGCGCACGAATCTGTTCAGCGGGTCGCTTCCGTACGAGTCGCTGCGGAAGCGTTGACTACTCCGGCTCATGCCAGGGAGCAGCCCCTCCAAGCGCCCGGAGCACCCCTACCAAGTATGCTTCCTGCCTCTCCCTGTCATGATCCCCCCACAACGGAGTCCCCCATGCCCACAGCCCGGTTGTCCGCGGCGACTTCCCTTCTCTCGGCTGTAGCTGCCGGCGTGCTGCTCGTCGGCTGCTCGGCCTCGGTCAGCGTCGGAAAGTCCACGCCGAAAATGTCTGCGGACAAGCTGGCGACCATACTCGCCGAAAAGCTCGCCGAGACAACGGGCCAGCCAAAGCCGGACATCGCCTGCCCCGAGGATCTCGTCGGCAAGGTCGGTACCACCACCCGGTGCACGCTCACAGCGGACGACGGCAGCACCTTGGGCGTATCGGTCACGGTGTCATCTGTCGAAGGAGACCAGATCAACTTCGACTTCAAGGCCGACGACAAGGCTTCCCCAGCTGCGAACTGACCACCGCGCCGTTCTGCTGCAACGTCGCCTCCTGTGCGACGGCTGACAGGCAGTCGCCCGTCGCACAGGAAGCGACGTTGCTCTTCGCTCCGCCCGCTCTGCGCGTTCCGATGCCTTGATCGGCTACACCCAAACCCAGGCCGGGGCCCATGAGTTGCAGGGTGTGGAGGCGCTCCTGTACGACTTCGTCGTTGAACTTGGGTTGCTGCGAACGCTTGCGCCGTACGGCGACACACGGGGAGATGCGGAGTCATGGCAGGGCCGGAACCAGGACAGACGGGAAGCAACGTGACGGGACAGTCCATCGGGATGCGACTGAACCAGCTGCCGGCCGACGCTGGAGGGTCCTCTGGTTCCTCGGGGCCGGCCGGAGGGCAGGAAGATCTTGCTTCCTCGCCGGCTGAGAAGAGGGCCGCGGCAAAGGCCATCGAGGATCACATCGAGCCCGACACCCGCAAGGCCGGCGACTGGGCGGACGCGGAGACCAACGAGGCCGTCAAGGGGTTCCGTGACGGATGGCTCACGTCGGGGGCTTTGAAGAAGGCGCACGAGACGTGGGGCGAGCAGGTCAAGAACCTGATGAACCGACTCGCATCGGAGAAGGCAGCGCTGCGGAGTGCTAACACCGTGCTGCAAGGCACGGATATCCAGGCCGGAGCGAGTGCGCGCTCGGTGTCGGTGATCGACGGGTACTGACCGGGCTGTATGAAGCGCTCAGCCCTGAACAGCGGCTCCAACTGGCAGGTCGCTACAGCAAAAACAACGGGGAACCATGCCGACGTATCACGAGGTCATGACGACCGATCTGGCCACGCTCACCACGGCCGCAAGCCGCTGGGACGGGATGGCGAAGGAGTTCCACAAGCAGGAGTTCGCCTACAAGCGGGACGTGTACGGCATCTCCATGGGCCAGACCTGGACGGGGCTGAGCGCGGACGCCGCCAACAAGCGCTTCGCCGTCACACTCAAGGAATTCCAGAACGCTCAGGTGGAGGCCGAGGCGGTGGCCTCACTGCTGCGTGACGCGCACACGCAGTTCACGGATCTGCGCAAGAAGCTGGAGTCGGCCCGAGCGGACGCCGTCGAGGCCGGCATGGCGGTCTCGGACAACGGCGTGGTCTCCTACGACACCGCAAAGCTCAGCGACGGCGAGCGTACTGCCCTGCACCATGACCCCGACTATCAGCAGTCCGTGCGCACGGCTGTCGCCTCCTGGCAGGCGCGCATCGACCAGCTCGTGAAGGACGTCGGCGACGCCGACACCGGGGTCGAGATCGCCCTCAAGGCGGTAGTGATCGACTCCGACATCAACGACGGCACTCTCACCGGCTTCAACGGCCAGGCGCAGGGCGACATTGAGAAATACGAGGCCGCAGCAGCAGCCAGAGACACCCGCACGAAGACCGACGGGTGGGTCGCCGACGGCGAGACCGAAGCCTCCGGCCCCGGCGTCGGGACATCGGCTACCGGGCCCGACACCGGGACCGGCAAGCTGGGCGAGGCCGAGGCGCATGCAGACCTCGGCCGCGCGAGCGCGGAGGGCTCGCTCACCAACGGCCCGATGAAGCTCGCCGGGGAGGCCGAAGCCTATGCAGGCGCCAAGGGCTCCGCGGCCGGCGGCATCACCAACGAGGGCATCAAGGGCGAGGCCGGCGCCTTCGCGGGCGCCGAGGCCACAGCCTCGGGCCGCGCCGACGCCGGCCCTGTCGGGGTCTACGCACGAGCGGAGACCAAGGCGGGCGCTGAGGCTGGCGTCAACGCCGGGGCCGGCCTCGAGGGGTTGCAGGCGGGCGCGGAAGCGTTCGCCGGCGCGAAGGCCGGGGCCGCGGGGGGCGCAGATATCGGGGGCATCGGGGCGGGCGCGACGGTCGAGGGCTGGGCCGGTATCGGGGCCGAGGCCGAGGCGACTCTCGGCAAGGGCACAGACGGCAAGTGGCACATCGGCGCGACGACGGGCGTCGCCCTCGGGCTCGGCGGGGAGGTGGGCTTCGAGGTCACCGTTGATCCGGGGAAGATCGCCGACACGGCGAGCGATGCGGCCGACGCCGTGGGCGATGCGGCCGGGGCGGTCGGCGATGCGGTCGGCAGCCTGTTCTGATGCACGCTCCCGCCGACCCACTGCCATAGGCACACTGCCGTAGTAAGGAGGGCCCGAGATGGCCACGACCCTGCCCGTACCGATCGAGTTCGAGCTGCCGGAAGGCTGGCGCGCCGCACCGCCGGATGAAGTCGGCGCACCGGGCGCGGCGTTCGTCGCGCTGCATCCGCAGCCGGATGCCGGATTCACCGCGAACATCACGATTGATGGCGAGTACCGGCCGGACGCGGCGGCGCTGACCGAGATCGCCGACGAGTCCGTGGAGCGCTTGAGCCAGGCCGCCACGTCGGTCGTGGTCACCGGACGCCGTGAGATCGGCTCCGCGGACGCGCCCGGTTTCACGCAGACGCTGGCCCTCTCGGCCATCGTCGGCGGCGTACCCCGGGACCTCGTCCAATCCCAGGTGTACCTGTCCATGCTGGACGTCGCCGATCCACGCAAGCGGGCGGTGATTCGCCTGGTCCTGACGGCCACCGCGTCCCAACACCCCTTCGTCCTGGACGACTTCCAGGACTTCGTGCGCACCGTCCGCCCGGACGCCAGCGCAGCTTCGTAGCGCGTCCCGCGGAAGCGATCTTGCACCGTCAATCCCACTCCTCATAGGTTGATCTTCATGGGACTCTTCGACAAGCTGACCGGAACCAAGCGCCCCGCAGACGGTGTCACCCCGCGATCCGCAGCTGACGTCCACGCGGCTCTGCTCAGCCTCAACCGCTCTGACGTCCCGTACGTCATCCGGGACGGTCGCGAAGAGGGCGCCGACCTGGTGGCCGAGTGGCGCATCCTGGACCCGGCCTGGCAGACCTTCTTCGTCCGCACCCAGGTGAGTCGAGTGTTCCAGGTCCGAATGCGCCTGGTCCCGGAGAAGAACGAGGTCCGCTCCCTCGACCAGCAGTACGAGGTCACGTGGGTCGGCGACACCCCCAGGCTGGCCATCGCTGCCGAGGCCCAACGTGGCCAGGTGCAGACGGTCTCGAAGCGCTGGACGCTCGGCGGGGGCGAAGACGGCGGCATCGAAGCGACCGAGACGTTCAGGTTCGACAGCTCCGACCTGAAGAACCCCCTGCAGGAGACCGTCCTGGGCGCGGGGTGGACCTGGCGCGGAGTGATCACCGGCAAGCTGTGAGGTGACATCTGGCCGGTTGAGGCCGAGCAGCGCAGACCGGACCTCATGAGCGGGGCGTGGGACGACGTCCACCTCAGGCCTTCGACCACCGCCTGCCGTCCTACATGTTCCGAGCCAGTCCTCAGCCCTCAGGTCAGGAGCTTGCGGACTGATCTGTTTCCTGTCGTCCGACACCGTCGACCGCATCCGGCGCCGCCCCACCCGGTGGGAGCTGTGCGTCGCGGAGCCGCTGGTCGATCCCCGGGTGACCTCACATGCACGCCCGGTCTGTGGTCGTGCGCCAGGGGCTGCGGCGACTGCCCGGGGCCACCGGCTACGGACTGGGGCAGACGATGCCGGTCACGGGCCTGTGGATGGCCCCGGCGGGTCTGATCATGACGGCGCTGCCCTCGGCGCGAGGCTCTCGGCCACCGAGCGGCGGCTGTCACCCCGGAAGTCGCGGCCACACCCCGCCCGGCGGCCGAGGCCAAGGTCTGAGCTGCCGATTCCCAAGGTCTGACCTGACGGTTACGGCTCAAGGGGCCGCTGCACCGCCGAGGTGCGGTCGGCCCGCTCGGCCCTCCGCGTCTGCCGCCGCCCGATCCGGGCGGCGGCAGACGTCTCTGGGAGATATTTTCGGGCTCGTCCTCAGAGGCCGGACGCGCCCGATACGGCGCCGTGGGGCTGCTGCTCAGCGTCCTCTGCGGGCGGGAGCAGCCACTCCTCGTACCGGCCGAGCGCCAGGACCGCCCCCAGCATCAGCGCTGGAATGATCACTGCGAGCACCACCATGGCCGTGCCCCTTCCCCGATGGTCCCGAGAGTGGTTGCGGGGGGTACTCAGGTCGGGTCTCCAGGTATCCGCAACGCAAACCACGGCCTGCACGACCAGGGCAGTCGGAGACCGTGGCGGCCCGGGAACCGGGGCCGGGGGGCCGACTTGCGGTCGTGCCCCTGCGCACGTGTCGAAGAGGGTCGGCCGGGTACTCGTAGACGACTCCCCCGAGCGACTGGAGGGAAAGATGCAGCGAGGCAGCAACCGGCTCAGCGTCCACAAGGACGAGGAGATGAAGCACGAACTGCAGGGGCGGCTCAGGACGGGCCACCCCACGAGGACCGAGGAGTGGCACGACCCGGAACCGACCGCCGACGACGACCCTGAGGTCGTCAACGGGCCCGTGACGCCGGGCCGTTCGCCGGAGCCAGTGGCGGTCATGCGCTACGAGCTGGCGCGGCATCTGGGACGCACCGCCTTCCCGGCCGACTCCGCCCGCCTGGCGCGCATGCTGCGCAAGCGGCGCGCGCCCGACGCGCTGATCGAGCCGGTGGAGCGGCTCCGCCGCGGCACCGTGTACCGCACGGTGCAGGAGCTCGCCCATGCGCTGGTCCGTGAACAGGAGGGGCCGCGGCACGCGCCGGGCCGGTAAGAGGAATGAGGCCTCGCCACAGGGGTACTGCGGGCGGGGTCACGGTCAAGTGGCCGTACCCCTGCAGGCGATGGAACGCAGAAAGGGCCCAGAGACATGGCCGATTTCGTGAGGGAAGTCATGACGCCGGGCGTCGTCGCGGTACGTCCGGACGCCTCACTCGTCGAAGCCGCACAGCTCATGCGGGCCCAGGACATCGGCGATGTCCTGGTCACCAGCGACCAGAACATCATCGGGGTCCTCACGGACCGGGACATCACACTGCGTGCGGTCGCCGACGGAGCGGACCCGCTGACCGTGAGCGCCCAGGCCGTGTGCACCCCCAACCCGGTCGTCATCGGACCGGACGACGCGGTGTCGGCCGCGGTGCACCTCATGCGGGACCACGCGGTGCGCCGGCTGCCGGTGATCGAGGACGGCCGCCCGGTGGGCATGGTGAGCCTCGGCGACCTCGCGGTCGCACAGGACCCGGGCTCCGCGCTCGCCGACATCAGCCGTGCGGAGCCAGGCAGTTAGCGGAGCCCGGCAGTCAGGCCGCGGTCCTCTTACGGCCGCCGCCCCAGCAGGCACAGCAGCTTCGTCTGCACATCCGCGCCCGGCGGCGGCCCCACCGGTGCGGCGAACAGGCCGCTCTTCTCCAACTCCGTGGCGTACGGCGTGACTTCGCGCACCGTGAAGTCGACGAGTTCCGCCGGAAGGCGTTCGTCGGCGCCGATCGCACGGGACAGGTCCCAGGCGTGCACCACGAGGTCCGCGGTCATCTGTGAGCAGTAGTTCGAACCGCGGGTGTCGCCGTACGAGAGATGGACGACGCGGTCGAGGGCACCGTGGCTGTCGAAGGCCCTGCGGGAGGCCTCGGCCGCGTTCTCCCACGACGCGACGGGCTCGTGGCCGAGCACGTCGCCGTCGAACGTGTCTCCGATCGCCTCGATGGTCGCGCCGTACACGACCAGCGGCGATACCCACAGCTGCTCTGCGGTCAGGTGGTTGACGAGGTCGCGGACGGTCCACTCGGCACACGGCGTGGGCGCGTCCCACTGGTCCGCACGGACGGCCCGCACCCGTTCGGTGACCAGGTCCAGCGCTTCGGAGTGCCGGGCGAGCAGCGGATTCTCTGCCATCGGCGTCACCGTCCGCATTCCCTCTCCCGCGCGCCCTCACGGGTACGGCCCGTGGCGACGGGCCTGCGCGGGTGGCGGCGCAGGTACTCGCCCTCCAGCTGCGCCATGCGTTCGTTGTGGGTGCGCAGCGCGTCGTTGGACCCGTACAGCAACGTGTCGTGACGGGTGCGGTGGATCGTCTCCAGCTCCTTCATGAGCTGCTGGTCGTCCAGGCGGACCGGGTCGACTCCATCCATGTCGGCACCCCATTCGTCATCGTGTCGTTCCATACGTACCGGGTACCCGAACCGCCACGAACGGCACAGGACGGCGTCCGGGAGGAAGCCATGGATCTCGAGTTCCTCAATCCACTCTACGAACATCCCGGGCCGTGGGCCTCCGTGTACGCCGACACCTCGCGGCACACGGAGTCCACGCCCGACGAGCGATCACTCGAGGCCCTGTCCGTGTCCCGCACCCTGGCCGAGCAGGGGGCCGACGGGGCCACCTGCCGGGCCGTCCGCACGGCGCTGGAGGACCTGCGGCACTCCACCGAGCCGTTCGGGCGCGCCCTGTTCGCCACGGCCGGAACCGTCGTCCTGGACCCGCCGCTCACCGTGCCGCCGGGAGGCGGCCAGGCGCACTGGGGGGCCCTGCCGCACACGGCTCCGCTGCTGGAGCTGGCCGGGGAGGACCCGGTGTGCCTGGTCGCGTACATCGACCGGCGGGGGGCAGACTTCGAGCTGCGCGGCGCGCGGGGGACGCAGGATGCCGGTGCGGTGGCCGGACGGCAGTGGCCGGTGCACCGTACGGCCTCGTCGGACTGGTCCGAGCGCCACTTCCAGCTGCGGGTCGAGAACACCTGGGAGCACAACGCCGCGGAGATCGCCGACGCGCTCACCGTGTGCCAGGAGGAGACCAGGGCCGAGCTGCTGATCCTGGTGGGCGACGACCGCCAGCGGCGCGCGGTGCACGAACGGCTCCCGCAGCGGCTGCACCCCCAGACGGTGGAGGCCGCGCACGGGGCGTCGAGCCGGCTCCTCGACGAGGAGGTCGACCAGGCCCGCGCCGACCATACGCGGCGCCGGGCGGAGGAGGACCTGGAGCGGTTCCTGGCCGCGCTCACCCCGGACGAGGAGGGCCGCACGGGCGCGGTGGAGGGGGTGCCCGCGCTGGTCGAGGCCGCCCGGGAGCACCGCATCGCCGAGCTGCTGCTCCGGCCGGGCGCGCCCGACGCCCGGCGCGAGGTCTGGGTCGGCGCTGACCCGGACCAGCTGGCCGTACGCCGAACGGAGGTCAAGGAGCCGCTGGGCGAGCCGACACCTCAGCCGGCCCGCGCGGACGACGCCCTGCTGCGCTCTGCCGTGGCGACGGACGCAGAGGCCCGCTCCCTGGCGACAGCACACCCACTGGGCTCTCCAGTGGGCGGCCTGGGAGCGCTACTGCGCTGGAGGTGACAACGTCAGCGGGTGCGCTCCACCCGCCGCTCGTCCCACACGGGCTCCGCTGTCTCGCGCACACGACCATCGCTACCGAAGACCAGATACCGGTCGAACGAACGAGCGAACCACCGGTCGTGGGTCACGGCGAGCACCGTCCCCTCGTACGCCTCAAGACCCTCCTGAAGCGCTTCGGCCGACTCCAGGTCGAGGTTGTCCGTCGGCTCGTCAAGCAGCAGGGCCGTCGTGCCCGCGAGCTCGAGGAGCAGGATCTGGAATCGGGCCTGCTGCCCGCCCGACAGCTTCTCGAAGCGCTGTTCCGCCTGCCCGGTCAGCTCGTAGCGGCGCAGCCGGGACATCGCGGCGCCCCGGTCCTTGGCGTGCTCGCGCCACAGGATGTCGAGCAGCGTACGCCCCTCGAGTTCCGGGTGGGCGTGCGTCTGCGCGAAGTGTCCGGGCACGACGCGGGCCCCGAGCTTCCACTCCCCCGTATGGGCGACGTCGTCCCCGGCGAGGAGCCGTAGGAAGTGGGACTTTCCGGAGCCGTTCGACCCGAGCACAGCGACCCGCTCGCCGTAGAAGACCTCCAGGTCGAAGGGTTTCATCAGGCCCGTGAGCTCCAGGCTCTTGCACGTGACCGCGCGTACGCCGGTGCGGCCGCCGTGCAGGCGCATCCTGATGTCCTGCTTGCGGGGCGGCTCGGGCGGCGGACCCGCCTCCTCGAACTTCCGCAGCCGTGTCTTCGCCGCCTGGTAGCGCGATGCCATCTCGTCGCTGCGCGACGCGTACTGCTGCATGTCCAGGACGAGCTTCTTGAGCTGCGCGTGCTTCTCGTCCCAGCGCCGCCGTAGCTCCTCGAAGCGCTCGAACCGCTCGCGCCGAGCCTCGTGGTACGTCGCGAACGAGCCGCCGTGCACCCACACGTCGCTGCCCGCCGGGCTCGGCTCCACGCTCACGATCTTCTCGGCTGCGAGCGCGAGGAGCTCGCGGTCGTGCGAGACGAAGAGCACCGTCTTGCGGGTCTCGCGCAGCCGTTCCTCGAGCCAGCGCTTGCCGGGCACGTCGAGGTAGTTGTCCGGCTCGTCGAGGAGCAGTACCTCGTCGGTGCCGCGCAGCAGCGCCTCCAGGACGAGGCGCTTCTGCTCGCCGCCGCTGAGCGTGCGCACCTCGCGCCACTGCGCCTTCTCGTACGGGACGCCGAGCGCGGCCGTGGTGCACATGTCCCAGAGCGTCTCGGCCTCGTAGCCGCGCACCTCGGCCCAGTCGGAGAGCGCCTGCGCGTACTGCAGCTGCGCGGCCTCGTCGTCGACGGTCATGATCGCGTGCTCGGCGGCGTCGACGGCCTTCGCGGCCTCGCGGATACGGGGCGGCGCCACCGAGACGAGCAGGTCGCGCACGGTCGTGGTGTCGCGCACCGACCCCACGAACTGCGGCATCACGCCGAGCCCGCCGCTGACCGTGATGGTTCCGCCGTGCGCCTTGAGCTCGCCGGAGACCAGCCTCAGCAGGGTCGTCTTGCCCGCGCCGTTCGGCCCCACCAGGGCGACCACCGCGCCTTCGCCGACCCGGAACGAGACATCGCCGAGCAGCGCCCTCCCGTCCGGCAGGTAGTACTCGAGATGCGCCGCTTCCAGATGCCCCATGGTTGCGGATTGTGACGGGCCCCGAGGGCCGGTGGCAACGGCTTTTCGCTGCCTGGTGGCAGTCCGGGCGATGCGGGTACCCGTGCTGCATGTCTACTGGCATGTCCACCGACGTCGACCTCACCGTCCCCGAGTTTCAGCGCCACACCGTCCTCAGCCGGCTGGTGGCTGTCGACTGCCGCCTCTTCGAGGCGGTCGCCTCACGCCACTGGCCCGGCGCCGAACCCTTCCTCCCCCGGCTGAGCCGCAGCGCCAACCACGGACTGCTGTGGTTCGGCACGGCCGCGGCCATCGCCGCGAGCCGGTCGCCGCGGGCCCGGCGGGCCGCGCTCCGCGGGACGGCATCGCTGGCGCTCGCCTCCGCGACCATCAACACCATCGGCAAGCGCTCCGTACGCCGGGCCCGGCCGCTGCTCGACGTGGTGCCCCTGACGCGCCAGCTGAAGCGGCAGCCGATCACCACGTCGTTCCCCTCGGGCCACTCGGCGTCCGCCGCCGCCTTCGCCACGGGTGTGGCCCTGGAGTCGCGCCGCTGGGGCTCGGCCGTCGCTCCGGTCGCGGCCGCTGTCGCCCTGTCCCGCGTCTACACCGGGGCGCACTTCCCCAGCGACGTGCTGGCCGGTGCGGCACTGGGGGCGGGTGCGGCCTTCGCCGTACGCGGCCTCGTCCCGACCCGCGACCAGCTGCAACCCCCCGCGCGCCCGGCCGCCGACGCCCCCGCGCTGCCGCGCGGACAGGGCCTGGTGGTCGTGGTCAACACAGCTGCGGGCCAGCCGGAACGGGTCCGCGCACTGCGCGACGCCCTGCCGCTCGCCGATGTCGTGGAGTGCGAACCGGACGCCATCAGGGACGAGTTGGAGCGCGCGGCCCGTCGGGCCCTGGCCCTGGGCGTGTGCGGCGGCGACGGCACCGTGAACGCGGCCGCGCAGGTCGCGCTGCGCCACGGGCTGCCCCTCGCGGTGGTTCCGGGCGGCACGCTCAACCATTTCGCGCAGGACATCGGCGTCGAGGACGTCCGGACCGTCTGCGAGGCCGTCGAGCGCGGTGAGGCGATCGCGGTCGACGTCGGACGGTTCGTCGTACGGGACGGCATCGGAGACGAGACCGGGGAGAACCCGGGGTCCGACACCAGGGAAGGCTCCGACACCGGCGAAGGCTCCGCGACCAGCGAGGGCTGCTTCCTCAACAACCTCAGCCTCGGGGTGTACGCCGAGCTCGTCCTGGAGCGCGAGCGATGGGCCCCGCGCATCGGCGGATGGGCGGCCGGGGTGTTCGCGGCGGTACGCGTCCTGCAGGCGCACCGGCATCCGCTGCGGGCCGGGTTCGCGATCGGCGAGCAGCCGTTATGGCTGCTGTTCGCGGGCAACGGCACCTATCACCGTACGGGCCTCGCCCCCGGCCGCCGCTTCGATCTCGCGGACGGGCTGCTGGACGTGCGCCTGGTGCACGGCGGCCGCAGGCCCGGCCCGCGGTTGCTGGCCGCGGCGCTCGCCGGCCCGCTGACGCGCTCCCCCTTCCACGCGGCGGTGCGGCTGCGCCGACTGCGGGTGAGCGGCATCGCGGAGGGCACCCCCATGGCGTACGACGGTGAACTGACCTCGATCGGGGGCGAGTTGACCATCGACAAGCTTCCCGAGGCGCTGGTCGCCTACCGGCCGCTCCCCCGGACCCCATGACCACATTGTGAGATAGCGATCTCATTATTCGGCGCACCTGCGTACGCTGATGCGCATCATCCCCCGCGAGGCCGCCTCGCCGGGGGCCGCCTTGTGCGGTCCCACGAGGCCGGGTCCGTCGGGGACCGAGTGACGCGAAGGGGAGAACGCCATGCCGAAGGAGACCGCTGTCTACACGCACGGCCACCACGAGTCCGTGCTGCGCTCGCACACCTGGCGGACCGCCGAGAACTCGGCGGCCTACCTGCTCGGCTCGCTCAAGCCCCACATGCAGATCCTGGACATCGGCTGCGGGCCCGGCACCATCACCGCCGACCTGGCCGCGCTGGTCCCGGACGGGCACGTCACGGGCGTGGACCACGCACCGGGCATCCTGGATCAGGCCCGCGCCACGGCGGTGGAACGGGGCCTGGACAACGTCGACTTCGCCGTCGCCGACGTCCACGCGCTGGACTACCCCGACGACTCGTTCTGCGTCGTCCACGCGCACCAGGTGCTGCAGCACGTGGGTGACCCGGTGCAGGCGCTGCGCGAGATGCGCCGGGTGTGCAAGCCGGGCGGCTTCATCGCCGTACGCGACTCGGACTACTCGGCGATGACCTGGTATCCGCACTCCCCTGGCATGGACGACTGGCTGGACCTGTATCGGCGGGTGGCCCGGGCCAACGGCGGCGAGCCCGACGCCGGACGCCGGCTCAAGTCATGGGCGCTGCAGGCCGGGCTGACGGACATCACCGCCACGTCGTCCACCTGGTGCTTCTCCGCCCCGGACGAGCGCGCCTGGTGGAGCGGCCTGTGGGCCGACCGTACGGCAGCTTCCGCGTATGCGGACCGTGCGGTGGAGGGCGGACATGCGACGGCCGAGCAGTTGACCGCGATCTCGGAGGCGTGGCGGGAATGGGGGCGGCAGGAGGACGCCTGGTTCTCCGTACTGCATGGAGAAATCCTCTGCCGGAAGTGAGAGGTGAGTGAGCGCCACCTCAGGCACATACAGCGGTAGTTCTGGCACACACCGCCGTAAACAGGCGTCAGACGCTGTGTAGGGGGGCCGCTTCGGGCAACTCGTCCTGCAGGAGGTTGAAAAACATGGTTCCCATCCTGCTGGTACTGCTATTGGCACTCATTCTGTTCGGTGCCGGTTTCGCAGCGAAAGTGCTCTGGTGGATCGCGCTCGCGGTGCTGGTCATCTGGCTGCTCGGATTCCTGACGCGGAGCACCACGGGCACCGGAACGAGGGCCCGCTGGTACAGGTGGTAGCCCACTGGTACAGGCGGTAGAGAGCGACCGAGCTCCCGGTCATTCCCGGGGAAGCAGCGGTCCGAGCGGCCCGAGGTCTATGTTGAGGTCCTCGGGCCGCAGCCCGTACCGCTCGCGCAGTTCGATCATGCGCTCCTCCAGGAGCATCAGGGTCAGCCCGATCCGCTCCTCCTGCTCCTCCGTCAGGTCCCCCGTGTCGACGCGGCGCAGCGCCTGCCTCTCCATCAGCTGGCGCAGCAACTCGACGACCGTCAGGACGAGTTTGACGAGATCGCGCTCCACGGTGTCGGGCTCGAGGTCCAGCCGGTTGCGCGCCCTTTTCTGCACGGCCTTGCGCGTCCTGTCCTCTGCCATGTCAGGACACCTCCGGCAGCGCCCGGGGCCGGGCCTCGGGCAGCGTCTCCGGCTGCATCATCCCCTGCCATGGCGAGGGCACCTGCTCGTTCACCGAGCTGATGAGGGCGTTCAGGTCGATGCGTACGAGATCGACGTCCGCGATGCGCAGGGTGATGTCGCCGGTGATGACCACACCACCGGCCAGCAGCCGATCCAGGAGGTCCACGAGGGCGATCTCGCGCCGTTCGACGACGGTCATCGACGGTCCTCCCCCTCGTACGCGCCCTGGTTCTGCGCGGCCTCGGCGGTCCCCTGCCCGTAGTCGTCCAGGCTGGAGAACGAGTACGCGGCCCACGGGCCGGTCAGTTCGACGCGCAGCCCCGGTTCCTCGTCCTTCGTGCGGTCCACCAGCTCTACGAATTCCTCGGAATGAGAACGGTCGACGAGATATGCGGCATTGAGCACATTGCGTCCGGGGGCCCGGGAAAGCGCGGGATTCTGCGGAGGGTGCAGCCGTGTCGCCCACGCATGCCGGGAAAGGTGTTCGTGCAGTCTCCGCGCGAAATTCTCTGCGCGTTCCCAGGTGTTGTCCTGCCGTTCGCGCGCCGCGCGCTTGCGGCGGAGGTAGTCGCGCCCGGTCGCGGCTTTCGGCGCCGGTTCGGGGGCCTGGTCCTGCGGCGCGCTCTTCTCCGGGTCCACATACACCTTGACGCCCCACTCGACCCGGCCGGCTATCCGTTCCAGCGCGGTGTGGAGGCGTTCTCCCTCGGCCTCCATCATGGTGCGTACGCCGCTGTCGTCGCGGAACACGGTGGCCAGCCGCAGCGGCAGCGGGCTCGTGACGGTGGTGAGCGCCGCGATCACACTCTCGTGGGCGCGGGCGGTGTCGGACAGCCAGTCCAGGTCCTCCAGATGCGCACGCAGGGGCTCCTCGGCGAACTCCCCCTCCGGTACGGCGCTGACGACGGCGACCAGGTCGCCGTGGCGCAGCAGCTTCGGGGGGCTGCCCGCGACTCCCGTGAGCTCGGCCTGCAGCGGCGCTTCCAAGGGCCGGCAGACGGCGTACACATAGCGCAGACCGCTCATGTCGCTCATGCCCTCTCCTCGTCCGCCGGGTCGTCGCCGTCCTCGCGATCCGGACGGTCCTCATGGTCCTCACGGGCGCGGCGGACGCCGCCGGACGGGCGCGCCTCGCCGGACCCGCGATCCGCCGCGGCCCGGCGTACCCCACCTGACCGGCGTGCCTCGCCCGAACCCGTATCCACTGCGGACCGTCGTACCTCGCCCGACCGGCGATCCGATTCGGACCGGCGCACCTCGCCGGACCGGCGATCGTCGTCCGACCGTCGGACCTCGTCGGAACTGTGCACCTCGTCGGACCGGGATCCCTTCTCTGCGCGGGGATCCTTCTCCGAGTGGCGCCCTTCAGCGGACCGGTGCGGCCTGTCCGGCCTCTGGCTCTCGACGTCCGATCGGCGAGCCCTGTCCGAAGTACGGCCCTCGGCAGGATGACGGTCCTCGGGGTGACGGTCCTCGCTCGCCGGATGGCGGTCCTCGCCGGGCTCGCGGCGGCGCTCTGCGACCCGGCGGCCCCTCTCCGGCCGCTGGCCCTCGCCGGAACGGCGTGGCTCGTCTGAGCCGCGGGGCTCAGCCGGCCGGTGAGGCTCACCGGAGCGGCGGCGGCCCTCGTCGGCCCGGCGTATCTCGTCGGGCCGGTGCATCTCGTCGGTTCGGCGTATGTCGTCGATCCCGAGCATGTCCTCGTGCCTGCGGCGGTCGTCGTACTCGTACCGGCGGCCGTCCTCGTACTCGCGAACGTCCTCGTATCCGCGGATCTCTTCGGGCGCACGCCGCCCCTCGTACCCGCGGATCTCCTCCCCGCGAACCTCCTCAAGCCTGCGTGCCTCCTCGGGCCGGCGCGCCTCCTCGAGTGCCGCCACGCGCGCGTGGAGCTCCGCGTTCTCGCGGGCGAGTTCGTCGCGGCGGGCGCGGGAGGAGAGCTCGGGGTCGGTCTCCCACCAGTCGATCCCCATCTCCTTCGCCTTGTCGACGGAGGCGATGACGAGCCGCAGTTTCACGGTGAGCAGCTCGATGTCGAGCAGGTTGATGCGGATGTCGCCGGCGATCACGATGCCCTTGTCGAGCACGCGCTCCAGGATGTCGGCCAGATTGGACCCGCTCCCCTGCCCGTACGGCTCGGGAAGCCTGCTTGCTGTCGTCATCAGGGTCGGCTCACTCTCCGAAGGGCCGTTGCATCTGATACGCCTGGGCCTGCTCGAGCCGGTCGAGGAGCTCGTCCTCGAGCCGGTCGAATTCTTCGGCGTCGATCTCGCCCGCCTCCAACTTCTGCTCGAGGCGGGCGAGTGCGCTGCGTATCACCGTCGGGTCGTAGTACTGCCGCTCGGCCTCGTCGAGCACCCGTCTCATCACCCACATGCTGCCGCGCAGGGGGGCGGCGGGCAGCAGCAGGACCTCCTTCAGCAGTCCCATACGCTCACCCACTCCGTTGTCATGGACGTCGAACTCACTCCGTCGTCGACGTGGACGCCGCGGCTTCCGCGGGCTCGGACGGTCCGGGCTCGACGAAGCTGTACGGCGGCAGGGGACCGTTGACCCGCAGCTCCAGATGCGGATGCGCCTTGCGTACCTCCTCGACGGCGGCGAGGAAGGGCTCGGCGGATTCGCGGTCGACGAGGAACGACACGTTGGCCACCCAACCGGTGGACTCCGGGCCGACGCTGATGGCCTCGGCCACCGGTTCCAGGGTGTGCTGCAGTTCGACGGCGTCCTCGGCCTCCCGCGTCTGCAGTGCGGCCACCACCATCTCCCCGAGCCGCAGCCGGTCCTCGTAATTCCCGCCGCCCGCCTTGCGGTTGGCCTCCGTCATGGCGCGGATCTCCGGGTTCTCCGCCATGACGCGGTGCAGCACGGCCTCCTCGTTGTGCACGGCCTTGACGTTGTACTCGTCCATCCCGTCGAGGGACCTCAGCCGCTCGTCGTAGTGTTCGGCACGCTCCTGAAGCACATGCCGGACTGCGTCGTCGTCGGTGGCGATGCTGCCGAATCGCATGGGCAGCACCGGACCGCCGGCGCCCGCCTCGCTCAGCACCTTCTGGTGGGCGAGCAAGTCGCTCCGCTTGGGCCGCAACCCCTCGGGCGCGTCGCTGACGATCGCGGCGAGATCGCCCTCGGCGACGATCCGCACCGGGCGCGGCGGGGCTCCGATGCCTTCCATCCCGTCCGGGAGCGACCGGCCGGCACGGCGAGCGATGCCGTAGACGTAAGTGCTCACTCCTGCTCCTCCTCCCTCTTCACCCGCTTCTCGGAACCCTCCTTCGCCCTCCTGCTGCTCCTGGCGTCGGCCGCCGCCTCCTCGGCCTTGTCGCGGACCGAACCGATGGCGTCCTGCACGGTCTGGGCGGCGCCGGACAGCGCCCCCTTCGTCTTCCGGCGCGCGCCGGACTCGGTGACCTGTCCCACCATCTCGGGCAGCCCGGGCCGGGCCTTCTTGCCGGCCTCCAGGTCGAGCCGGTTGCAGGCCTCCGCGAAGCGCAGATAGGTGTCGACACTCGCGACGACGACCCTCACATCGATCTTGAGAATTTCAATTCCGACGAGCGAGACGCGTACGAAGGCGTCGATGACGAGTCCTCGGTCGAGGACGAGCTCCAAGACGTCGTACAGGCCGCTGGTGCCGCCTCCGCCTCCGGTCTGTGTTGTCGGGACTACGGTCATGACGACCGGTCCTCCTTGTCCGTCTGTGGTTTCGGTCGCGGGTTGGGCGGCCGTCTAGCGGCCGCCGCCGGATCTGTCGGACCTCCCGCGTTCGTAGCGGCGGAGGCGCCGGTACCCCATGAGCTCGCCGCGTGGGTCGAGATCGACCTCGTAGCTCCCCAGCAGGCTCATCGTGTCGGGCACTCGTTCGAGCTCGAGCACCTCGACTTCCAGCCGCCAGCCGTCGTCGGTCCGCTCGAAGGACGAGACGGACTCGGCGGGCATACCGGTGAGCTCCTGCAGCTGGGCGCGTGCGTTGCGCAGCACCTCCATCGGACCCGGCAGGTCCTCCGCCGTTCCGGGTTGCTTCTTGTCCGGTGTGTTCCCCATGGCCACCTCTGGTTTCGAGTGGCCAGTGGGGATGGGGCCAAACATCGAGGGGTCCGGTGCAGGCCTCAGCCGCCGTGCGCGTCCAGCCTGCGCCGGGCCGGCCCGAGCGCGCGTCCGCGCCGCGGCAGTCCCGCCCACGGGTCGCTGCGGGCCTGCTCCACGGCGTCCTTGATGGTCCAGTGGCGGGCGTCGACGGCCGGGTCGTCGAGCTGGCTCCAGGCGATGGGCACGGCCACGGGAGCGCCGGGCCGGGCACGGACGGTGTACGGCACGACAGCGGTCTGTGCGTAGCCATTGCGCTGCACGTCGAGATAGAGCCGGTCGCCGCGGTCCTTCTTGCGGGCGGCGGTGGTGAGCCGGTCCGGGTGGGCGTCGGTAAGGGTGTCGGCGACGTCCCTGGCGAACGCGCGCACCTCGTCGAAGTCATGGTCTCCGCCGACCGGCACGACGACGTGCAGGCCACGGGAGCCCGTGGTCATCAAGGCCGACGGCAGCTTCAGCTCGTCGAGCAGTTCGCCGAGCAGCCGCGCGGCCTCGCGCACCGGCGCGAAGTCGTCCCTGGGGGTCCCCCCGGGCCCTTGAGGCACCGGGGGAGGGTCGAGGTCGAAGACCATGCGGTCGGGCCGGTCGATGCGGCCCACGCGGGACTGCCAGCGGTGCAGGGTGATGCAGGCCTGGTCGGCGAGGTACACCAGCGTTGCCGTGTCCTGGCACACGGTGTGCGTCACGGTGCCACCCTCCTTGGGCACCTCGACCCGCCTGATCCACTCCGGGTAGTGGTCCGGGGTGTCCTTCTGCATGAAACGGAACCCGTCCACCCCGTCCGGGTACCGCTCCAGCATCAGGGGACGGTCGCGCAGGTGGGGCAGCATGAAGGGTGCGACGGAGCGGTAGTAGTCGACGAGGTCTGCCTTGGTGTAGCCGTCCTCGGGGAAGAGCACTTTGTCCGGGCGGTGCAGTTCGACGGTGCGGCGGCCGACCCGCACGGTCCGGGTACGGCCGGTACGGGTGTCGTCCGTCCGTGTGCCGCTCATGGGTCTCCCTTCGTTCCCGACCGCTGCCCCGCACACCTGGTGGACCGATGAAGCCCGTCCGGCGCTTGAGGACGAGCCCGAAGGGCGATCACCTCACAACGGCCTGCTCCACCAGCAACCGCACCGCCGCAGCAATCGACTCCGCATCGATACCCGCGGCATGCAACTGCTCCTGCGGGGTGGCCGACCCCGGCATCACCCGCACCGCAAGCCGCACCATCCGCGGCACCGGCCCCCCATCCACGAACGCATCCATCACCGCATCCCCGAGACCCCCTTCCATCCGATGGTCCTCAACGGTGAGCAGACACCCCGTGCGTTCGGCGGCAGTGCGCAACGTCCGGCGGTCGACGGGCTTGACCGAGTACAGGTCGACGACCCGCACCGGAATCCCCTCCCGGTCCAACAGCCGGCAGGCGGCAAGCGCCTCATGGACGGTCACCCCGGCCGCGACGACCGTCAGCCGATCGGCGTCGGACATCCGCAGCACCTTGCTGCCGCCCACGGGGAACTCCTCGCCGGGCCCGTAGATGACGGGCATCTCACCCCGGCTCGTGCGGAGATAACTCACCCCGCGCTGCTCGGCCATCGCCGCGACGAGATGCGCCGTCTGGTTGGCGTCGCACGGGTAAAGGACGGTGGAGCCGTGGACGGCGCGGAACATCGCGAGGTCCTCGAGACCCATCTGCGAGGGCCCGTCCGCTCCGATGGAGACCCCGGCGTGCGAACCGGCCAGGTTGATATCGGCGTCGCTGATCGAGGCCATGCGGATGAAGTCGTACGCGCGCGTGAAGAACGCCGCGAACGTCGACGCGTACGGCACCCAGCCACGCGCCGCCAGCCCCACCGCGGCGGCGACCATCTGCTGTTCGGCGATGTAGCACTCGAAGAACCGCTCGGGGTGCTCCTTGGCGAAGAACTCGGAGCGCGTGGAGTCGCTGACCTCGCCGTCCAGCGCCACCACGTCGCCGCGGGCCGTGCCGAGCGCGGCGAGGGCCTGCCCGTACGCGTCGCGGGTGGCCACCTTGTCGCCGGTCTCGAAGCGCGGCAGTTCGAGGTGGCCGCTGCGAACCGGGTGCAGCATCCGTGCGGGCGGCGGCTGTTGGACGTCGACGCGTACGTCGTGGACCCCGCCGAGCTCCTCGATGGCCTCATCGGCTTCGGGCAGCGGCTTGCCGTGCAGCCCCTCCCGGTTCTGGACGGACTCGACGCCCTTGCCCTTCACGGTCCGGGCGAGGATCGCGGTGGGCTGCCCGAGGGTCGAGCGGGCCTCGGCGTACGCGCGGTCGATGTCGTCGACGTCGTGGCCGTCGGCCTTGATGGTGTGCCAGCCGAAGGCCTGGAAGCGGCGTGCGTAGGCGTCCAGGTCCCATTGATGCCGCGTCGGGCCGCGCTGGCCGAGCCGGTTGACGTCGACGATCGCGGTGAGGTTTTCCAGGTGCTCGTAACCGGCGTGCTCGGCCGCCTCCCAGACGGAGCCCTCGGCGAGCTCGCTGTCGCCGCACAGCACCCACACCCGGTAGCCGATCCGCTCGAGCCGCTTGCCGGACAGCGCCATGCCGACGCCGACGGGCAGGCCCTGCCCGAGCGAGCCGGTGGCGACCTCCACCCACGGCAGCCGCCGCGGCGTCGGATGCCCTTCGAGGCGGCTGCCGAGCCGGCGGAAGGTGAGCAGTTCCGTCTCGTTGATCGCCCCGGCGGCCTTGTACGCGGCGTACAGCAGCGGCGAGGCATGGCCCTTGGAGAGGATGAAGCGGTCGTTGCCGGAGTGTTCGGGCCGCTCGAAGTCGTAGCGGAGGTGGCGGGCCAGCAGGACGGCCATCAGGTCGGCGGCCGACATCGACGAGGTGGGATGGCCGGAGCCCGCCGCGGCGGCGGCGCGCACCGAGTCGACACGCAACTGCTGGGCCAGAGCGGTCAGTTCACGTGTCTTCGTGGTGATCATGCGATTCCTCCTTGGGAGGTCCGGGCAGGCGGGCGAGTTCCGGCGACGCGGTGTCGAGCGGCACCGACCAGGAGCGCACCAGGCCGAGTTGCACCGCCTGGCGCGGCAGCACGGCGTCGAGGAGCCAGTCGGCGGCGACCCGGACGCGGTTGCCGGGCATCGCGGCCAGGTGGTAGCCGCGGGTGACGGCCCCGGCGAGCGGGCCGGACAGCGGTATGCCGAAGGGGTTGGCGGCGGCCTTCACCCCGCCGAGGTCGACGGTGAAGCCGACGGAGCGGTGCCGGTACGCGCGCCGCTCGCCGACCCCGAGGGACGCAGCGACGTTGCGGCCGGCGACCTTGCCCTGCCGCCAGGCGTGCTGCGCGGTCATCGTCGTGTACTGCCCGGGGTTGTACAGGTCGGGCACGGCGGCCGCGTCGCCGCACGCGAACACTTCGGGGTGCCCTGGCACGTTGAGGAACGGGTCGACGAGCAGCCGCCCGCGCTCCAGCGGCCGTCCGATGTCGCCGACGAGCGGATCGGGCCGTACGCCGACACACCAGACGAGGGTGCGGGTGTCCACGAACTCGCCGTCGTCGAGCAGCACCCCGTCCCGCGTGGCCTCCTTCACGGACGTCCGGGTGCGGACGTCGACGCCGCGCTGCCGCAGCACGCGGTCGGCCGTGTCGGACAGCCGTTGGTCGAGCTCGGGCAGCACGCGGGGCGCGATGTCGAGCAGCATCCAGCGGGGGCGTATGCCCTTGCGCAGCGGATGCTTGCGCACCAGGTCGTCGGTGAACAGCTGCCCTTGCGCGGCGACCTCGGTGCCGGTGTAGCCGGCACCGACCACGACGAAGGTGCTGCGGGCGCGGCAGATCGCGGGGTCCTCGGCGATCTCGGCCAGCTCCATCTGGCGGGTGATGTGGTCGCGCAGGTACAGCGCCTCGGGCAGTCCGCGGAAGCCGTGTGCATGCTCGGCGACGCCGGGGATGGGCAGCAGCTTGTTGACACTGCCGACGGCCAGCACCAGCCGGTCGTACGACAGCTCGCCGCGCTCGCCCTCCGGACCGCGATAGCGGACGCTGCGCCGGTCCAGATCGATGTCGTGGGCCTCGCCCAGCATCAGACGTACGTGCGGCAGGGTGCCGGTGAGCGAGACCGTGGCCCGCCGCGGTTCGAGGACGCCGGCGGCGACCTGGGGCAGCAGCGGCAGATACAGAAAGTAGTCGGTCGGGTTGAGCAGGGTGATGTCGGCCTTGCCGCGGGTCAGGCGGGACAGGGTGCGGGCGGTCCGGTAACCGGCGAATCCGGCTCCGACGATCAGGACTCGGGATCGGCTCACAGGGGCCTCCGGCACGGTCTTGTCGGGAGTGGGTGGGCGGGTCGGCCCTGAGGGGCGCGGCTCCCGGCTCGGGCGGGCGCAGCCGTCCGCCGCGGCGGCCACGGGCCGACGGCCGCAGCGCTTCCCGCGTCCCCCCGCAGGGGGTCGGCAAACGTCGCGGGCACCCGCCGCGGCCCCGGGTTTCCGCCCGCGCCGCCGTGGTTACCCGGGACGCGACCCTCGAGCGGCGCTTCCGGAGGTGACCCGCCATGGCGGAGTACGGCTACTTCATGGCAGCCGAGGAGTTCGGCCCGGCAGCCCTCGTGGAGCAGGGGCGGATGGCCGAGCAGGCCGGATTCCAGTCGTTGTGGATCTCCGATCACTACCACCCGTGGAACGACGCACAGGGGCAGAGCCCCTTCGTGTGGTCGGTGATCGGCGCGCTGGCCGAGGCGGTGTCGCTGCCGGTCGAGACGGCGGTGACCTGCCCCACGATGCGGATCCACCCGGCGGTCGTCGCCCAGGCCGCCGCGACGAGCGCGGTCATGACGGGCGGGAACTTCCGGCTGGGCGTCGGCAGCGGCGAGGCGCTCAACGAGCACATTCTCGGCGCCGCATGGCCGCCGGCGCACAAACGCCTGGAGATGCTCGAGGAGGCGATCCTCGTCATGCGGGAGCTCTTCGAGGGCAAGTGGGTCAACCACTACGGCAAGCACTACACCGTGGAGAACGCACGCCTGTACACCGTGCCCGACGAGCCCGTACCCATCGACGTCTCCGGCTTCGGCCCCCGGGCGACGGCGCTCGCGGCGCGGGTGGCCGACGGCTACATCACGATGACGCCCGACGAGTCGATGGTGTCCCAGTTCCGCAAGGGCGGCGGGGGCGCCAAGCCGGTGCTCGGCGGTACGAAGGTGTGCTACGGCACGGATCGGGACGCCGCGGTCGCCACGGTGCGCCGGCTCTGGTCGAACCAGCTGCTGCCCGGCGAGATGGGCCAGGTCCTGCCCAGCCCGCGCCACTTCGAGCAGCTGGCGCCGCTGATCACCGACGAGATGGTCGCGGAGAACGTGGTGTGCGGCGACGACGTCGAGCAGCACGTCCGGGCGCTGCTGGCGTTCGAGGAGGCCGGGTTCGACCGCATCTACGTGAACCAGATCGGCCCCGACCAGCAGGCGTTCTTCGACTTCTACCGCACGAAGGTGCTGCCGCAGCTGCAGCGGAGCTGAAGCGGCTCGGCCCTGACCCGGCTCACCGCGGGGTGCCGCCGCCTGACAGGATGGCGGCGGCCCTCACCCTGCCCGGCTGTGCCCGGCCGGCCTGCCCGACGACCGGAGTCACCCTTGGCCCGCGACCTGTACAACGTACGCCTGCTGCCGGACGACGACGGCCCGATGCCACTCACGTCCGACGACGAGTACCGGACGCCGCTCACGCCCGACGAGGAACGCCGGGTCCGGGCCGTCTTCCTGCAGCAGATGGCCCAGGAGCTGGCGGACAAGGGGTGGGCGCGCTTCCCCGCGTACAGCCCGGAGGAGCGCATCCGGCTGTACGCCCTCGCCCCCGCACTCGGCGACCACTTCGGCCGCCCGGTGACGGCCGAACCGGAGGACATCACGAGGGTGCTGTTCACGTTCGCCGATCAGCCGCTGCTGCCCGGCGCCTGAGAAGCGCGGCTAGGGCGCTCCGTCAGCCGCGAAAGCCGCCGGCCTGCCAGCGCCGCCGCACAAACGGCCAGCCCCATACCCACGCGCCCCCGGTTACGGGACAGCCACTCCTGCAGCCCGGCGGAAAGCGCCTCCTCGTCGAACCGCCCGTGCGCACCGTAGTCGTGGCCGTGCGGCCCGTCCGCCGGCGCCCACAGGTTGGCCGTCTCGGGCGGCGGCATGTCCGGCGACTGCTGCGCATCGTAGCCGGTGCGGGCCATATAGCGGTCGAGCACGCCGGGTGCGACCGCGTTCGCGACGAGGGTCGCGGCGGTGGAGCCACCCACCCAGTACTCGCGGCGCCGCGGGTGCGCGGCCGCGTGGACGATGGCGCGGGCGGCCACTTCGGGCTGGTAGACGGGCGCGACGGGCCGCGCCCGGCGCGGCAGCCTGTCCAGGACCCAGTCGAACTGTGGCGTGTTGACCGCGGGCAGCTGCACCATCGTCGTACGCACCCGGCTTCCCTGGTGCACCAGTTCGCAGCGCAGTGACTCGTTGAAGCCCTGGATGGCGTGCTTGGCACCGCAGTACGCGGTCTGTAGCGGAATGCCTCGGTAGGCGAGCGCGGAGCCGACCTGGACGATCGTGCCGTGGTCGCGCGGCAGCATGTGGCGCAGGGCGGCCCGCGTGCCCGACACGTACCCCAGATACGTCACTTCGGTGACCCGGCGGAACTCGTCCGCGCTGATCTCCATGAACGGCGCGAAGACGCCGGCGAACGCGTTGTTGACCCAGACGTCGATCGGCCCCAGCGTCTCCTCCACCTGCTCCGCGGCGTCCTCCACGGCTTTGGGGTCCGCCATGTCGACGGGCACGACGAGCGCTTCGCCGCCCGCGCGCTGCACCTCGTCGGCGGCCGCGGCGAGCCCGTCGCGGCCGCGGGCCAGCAGGGCGACCCGGTCGCCCCTGGCGGCGAAGGCGCGGGCGGCTGCCCGCCCGACGCCCGCGCTCGCGCCGGTCACCACGACGGTCCTGCGGCTGCGGAGCCTCATCGTTCACTACGCCCTGTGGTGCGGGGCCTCGGGCCCGGTCGCGCTGGTGCCAGGGGACGGCGGCACGGAGGGCGGCATGGGCGGCACCGGAGGCGCACCCGTACCGCCCGTGGGCGGCACGACCGGCACAGACGGCACGCCGTAGGAGGTGCCGGGCGTCTCACCGGCGCGTTCGGCTTCGGCCATGCGCTCCGGGGTCGGCCGGGTGGCCGAGGGCCGTGCCGCGTTGCGCAGCACGACGGCGGCGACGGCGAGCAGCGCGCCCGTGATCAGGGCGGCCGCCCAGCCGGGCAGGGCGAGGGCGAGGGCGAGTCCTACGGCCAGTGCGACGGCGGCGCCCGCGTACAGCGCCGCGGCCCCCGACCCCGCGTACAGCGCGGCCGTGCGGCGCCGCTTCCTGCTCTGCTCACGCAGTTCGTCCCGCACGGTCTCGCGGGCGACCTGGGCGAGCTCGTCGACCAGGCCCTTGTCCAGATGTTCCAGATGTTCCAAGCGGTTCATGGCGCCCGGGTACCCGGGCGCCTTCGCGTGTAACGCCGCCCAGACGGGTACCCGGGGCGCTCCGCACCCCATCACGGAGGAAGAGGATGACCCAGCACAACGACGTCGTGGAGCTGCTGAAGGAGCAGCACACGAGGATCCGCGAGCTGCTCGACGAGGTTGCGGCCACGAAGGGGGACGAACGGAAGCGGTCCTTCCTGGACCTGGTCCGCCTGCTCGCGGTGCACGAAACCGCGGAGGAGGAGGTCGTGCATCCCTTCGCGCGCGGCGCCATCGACGGCGGTGAACTGGTCGTCAGGGACCGCGTCCAGGAGGAGGAGCAGGCCAAGCGGGCGCTGTCGCGGCTGGAGGACATGGACCCCGATTCGCCTGAGTTCCTGGACGAGTTCGCCGCGCTGCGGCAGGACGTGCTCGCCCATGCGGAGGCCGAGGAGCGGTACGAGTTCGCGCACTTCCACCGGCACGCGGACCGGGGCAGTCTCGAGAACCTGGCCAGGGCGGTGAAGGCCGCCGAGGCGGTCGCGCCCACGCGCCCGCACCCGGGTACCGACACCGCGCTCAAGAACCTGGCGGCCGGCCCGGTCGCGGCGGTCGTGGACCGTACGCGGGACGCCGTCCGGAAGGCGATGAGCGGCTCCTGAGCCGCGTCGTCGCCAGGAGGGGCCGGCCTGGGGGTACCTCCCAGGCCCTTGAGGCACTGGGGGAGGATCGCCCGAATCGATCTCGCCTCCGGCCGGCCCCAACTAGGCTCGCTCGTATGGAGATCCTCGGAACCACGCTCCGCATCTGCGTCGAGGACCTGGAGGCCTCGGTCCCCTTCTACGAGCGCATAGCGGGCAGCAGAGCGCTCCGCTTCGACCGTGGCGGCGTGTCGGTCGCCGCGGTCGGCTGTTTCCTGCTGATGAGCGGACCCGAGCAGGAGCTCGAGGTGCTGCGGAAGGTGTCGGCGACGATCGCGGTGGAGGACGTCGACGAGGCCCACGACGTGCTGAGCTCATCGGGCGCCCGCATCCTCGCCGGCCCGCTCGCCACCCCGGCGGGCCGCAATCTGATAGCCCTGCACCCGGACGGGGCGGTCTTCGAGTACGTGGACCGGCGCACCGTGATGTAGCTTCACGGCTCACGTCGCCCGGTCACGTCAACTGGTCGTCCTCGAAGTCCTCGTCGAGCTTGATCCGCACCGCCGCCTCCTCCGCCGAGAGGCCACTGGTCGAGCCCTCCTGGGAGTACACGTCCTGCTCCCGCGGAAGACCGGGATCCGGCTCGTCGTCGAGCAGGCCGGCTGGTTCGTCCTCGGGCCCCGGCTCGAAGTCGGCGTCGACGTCCGGATCTGCTCCCGGATCGTGCGGATCGTGCGGCGCGGTCACGGCGACCGCCTCCTTCCGTACGGTCGGGTGTGCGTGCGGCTCCCGGGTGCCCAGGCCGGAGCGGGGTACTCACGGCGCGGCGGCCGTAACGGCACCGGGTCTCCTGTCGGTCGCGAGCCGGGCGTGGAGATGGGAGTCGTGGCGCTGCCCGTCCGCGTCCACGTAGAAGTCCCGCATGGTGCCCTCGAGCCGGAAGCCCGCCTTGGTCGCGACCCGGCACGAAGCCGGGTTGAGGAGCGCGTGGTCGAGCGAGAGGCGGTGCAGCCCGAGGCCGCCCTTTTCGGGCGCCGCGAACGACCAGCGGCTTGCCGCGTCCAAGGCGCGTGTCGCCACGCCTCTACCACGGGCCTTCGGCGTCACCCAGTAGCCGAGGACGGCCTGGTCCGGCAGCCGGTTCACATCGCGGACGCCCACGGAGCCGAGCAGGGTGCCGTCCGATGCGTCGGTCACGGCGAAGGCCGCGCTGCCGGTCTCCCAGCTGAGAATACGGAGCCGAAGCCACATCCCGGCCCGTTCGGCCTCGGGCGCCCCCGCGACCGCCCGGCCGACGGCCCAGTGAAGAATCCCGCGGTCGTGGAACGCTTCCGCGACGGCTGGTTCGTCGGCCTCTACGAAGGGCCGCAGCACGAGGCCGTCCGTACTCAGTACGCGGGGAACGAGCGAAGGTGTCGATTGCGTCACCGATCAGTTCTAACTGATCAGCGGCGCAGCGAGGTGAGCAGTCGCCACAGCGGTGAGCGCTTGCGGCGTTCGTCGGGGACCGAGGGCTCGGGCTCGGCGGCGGGCGCTGCGGGACCGGCGGCCCCGGCGGGCCGGACAGAGCCTTCCGGTGCGGCGCTGCACACGTAGCGGACCGGCAGGGAACGCAGGCCGCGGATGATGTGGGCGGCACGCCAGGGCAACTGGTCGGGGGGAAGGGTGAGTTCGAGCGATGAGAAGCGCTCGAAGAGCCGCCCGACCGCGGTGGTCACGATCACGCCGGCCAGCTCGCGGGCCGAGCCCGGGCACTGGTGGGGGCCGGCGCCCCAGGCCAGGTGGGCACGGGTGCTGACGGTGGCGTCGGAGCTGACCGCACTGGAGAAGACCGGGTCGCGGTGGGCGGCGGCGATGGAGGGGACGACGATGTCGCCCGCCCGCAGGCAGTAGTTGCCCATCCAGACGTCCTGCACGGGGAAGCGGAAGGTCATGTTGGCGACCGGCGGGTTGGCCATCGCGGCGCGGTTGACGGTCTCCCCGATGAGCCCGGCGGACAGGCTGACGCGTACGCCCCGGTTGCCGCGGATGACCTCGAGGGCGGTGTTGCTGATCAGATTGCTCGTCACGTCCGACAGATAGACGGCGATCATGAACAGTTCGCGGCCGAGCTGCTCCGCCGAGAGCGAGGGGTCGGCGGCCAGCATCCGTGAGGTGAGGTCGTCGCCGGGCAGTTGCTGCTTGGCGGCCGCCAGCGACGTCATGGCCGCCAGCAGCCGGCCGACCGCCTCGTGCGCGTCGGGGCCGCCGTCGAGCATCCGCCAGATGTCCATCACGACCTCGTCGCCGTGGTCGGTGTGGAAGCCGTACAGCGAGTTGATGACCATCAGCGGCAGCGGGCGGGAGTACTGCGAGCACAGGTCGGCGAAGCCTTCCCACGCGGTACCGC
Organism: Streptomyces sp. NPDC002896; assembly: GCF_040295225.1. Taxonomy (NCBI): domain Bacteria; kingdom Bacillati; phylum Actinomycetota; class Actinomycetes; order Kitasatosporales; family Streptomycetaceae; genus Streptomyces; species Streptomyces sp. NPDC002896. The sequence goes on from NZ_JBEOVA010000006.1 coordinate 309,887, forward strand.
CGCCCGACAGCAGGCCTATGAGCTCGTCGGCGTGTCTCAGCACGGCGGTTCTGAGCTGCCGGGCCTGCGGCGCGCGCGGGTCCTGGTACGGCCTGAGCGCGGTCTCGAAAGTCCCCCGGGACAGGCGGTGTTCCTCGCCGTCGAGGAACATCATGTGCCGGACCTCCTGGCCCGCCCGCAGCGGCCAGTCCGCCGGCAACCGCGCCTCGGCGCGCGCCCGCCAGTGGCGTATGTCGCGCTTCCACAACCGCTCGTTCTGCAGGACCTCCAGCGCCTCGCCGTACCCCAGCACCAGCCAGGCCGGCACGCCCAGCAGACCCACCGGCGCCACCGGCCCGTGCAGGCGGCGCAGCCGGTCGTACACCGCATCCGGCCTGGCCTCGAAGTCCCGCGTCAGCAACGGCTCGACGGGCAGCGATTCCAGCGGCGGGCCGCCGAAGCGCGAGCCTGATCCGCCTGATCCGAAATACGGTTGAGAAGGCATGCGACAGGCATACCGGACCGAAGGCCCGTAGGAAAACGATCGTGACGACACGGTTACCTTCCGGATGCTTCCGGGGGATCCGGGCGGAACCGTACTCATGAGGACGCCGCAAAACCCTTGTGCCCCCGCCGCCCTTGTCGCCTATCGTCGACGCGCTTCCTGCCGGAAGCCCCGGCCCCGCCGGGCCGAGGACCATGACGTGGAGGATGACGGTGCGCTACCGCGAGCTGGGACGTAGTGGATTGTCCGTGTCGGAGATCGGTTACGGCGCGTGGGGTATCGGCGAGTCCGCCTGGGTGGGTGCCTCGGAGGACGAGTCCGTGCGCGCCCTGCACCGCGCCATCGACCTCGGCCTGAACTTCATCGACACCGCCCGCGGTTACGGCGAGAGCGAGCGCATCGTCGGCCGCGTGGTCCGGGAGCGGGCCGGCGACGAGGTGCGCGTCGCGACCAAGGTGCCGCCGAAGAACGGCGTCTGGCCGGCGCCCGACGGCCTGGACCCGGCCGAGACGTTTCCGGGCGACCACATCCGCGCAAGTCTGGAGACCAGTCTGCGCGCGAGCGGCCTGGACCACTTCGACGTAGTGCAGTTCCATGTCTGGAGCGATGAGTGGGTCGGCCGCGGCGACTGGCTGGAGACGGTCGCCGAGCTGAAGCAGGAGGGGAAGATCCGCCTGTTCGGCGTCTCGATCAACGACCACCAGCCCGACAACGCACTCGCGCTCGTACGCAGCGGCGTCGTGGACAGCGTGCAGGTCATCTACAACATCTTCGACCAGGCCCCCGGCGACGCGCTGCTGCCGGCCTGCGAGGAGCACGGCGTCGGCGTCATCGTGCGGGTGGCGCTGGACGAGGGCGGTCTCACCGGCCGGATCACCGCCGGTACGACGTTCCCCGAGGGCGACTGGCGCAACCACTACTTCCGCGACGACCGCCCGGCACAGGTCGAACAGCGGGTGGCCGCGATCGTCGCCGACCTCGGCATCGCCCCGGACGAGATCGCGGAGTACGCGTTGCGGTTCGTGCTGAGTTCGCCGGCGGTCTCCACCGTCATCCCCGGCATGCGCACCGTACGCAACGTGGAGCGCAACACGGCCCTGAGCGACGGGCGCCCGCTCACCGCCGACCAGCTCGCGGTACTGGCCAAGCACCGGTGGCAGCGCAACTTCTACGCCTGAGTCCATGACTGCCGCCTGAATCCGTGGCTGCCGCCTGATTCCGTGACTGCCGCCTGAATCCGTGGCTGCCGCCGCCGTCGGGCGCGGGCTCCCCGGTCACGCCGTGCCCTCGGCCGGCAGCTCCAGGCGCAGCTCGTAGCCGCCGTCGGCCGTCGGTCCTGAGGTGACGGTGCCGCCGAGGAGTGCGGCCCGCTGCCGCAGACCGACCAGGCCGTAGCGCGCACTGGGCAGGGGAAACGGGGGCCGGGTCGGTGCCGTGTTGGTGACGGTGACGCGGACGGCGCCGTCCTCGTGGGCGATGCGGACCGTCGCGGTGGCGCCGGGGGCGTGCTTGCGCACGTTGGTCAGCGCTTCCTGGACGGTGCGGTAGATGGCGCGCTGAACGGTCTGCGGAGGGCTGCCGGGCAGGTCCGTCACCAGCTCGGCCTCGATGCCGCTGCCGTCGACCAGCCGCTGGAGATCGGCCAGCGCCGGCTGCGGAGTCAGCTCCGTCAGGCGGCCCCCCGAGTCGCGCAGGACGCTGACCATGTGCCGCAGCTCGTCCAGGGTCTGCACACTCAGCCGCCGGATCGTCGCCGCGGCCTCCTTGGCTTCCGCGTCCCGCGTGCCGACCTGGAGTGCTCCGGCCCGCACGGCGATCAGGCTGACCTGGTGGGAGACCACGTCGTGCATCTCGCGCGCGAGCTGCGCGCGCTCCTTCGCCAGCACGGCCTGGGCGGTCAGCAGCCGCTCATGGTCACGCGCCTCGGAGATCTCGGCCAGCTTCAGCGACAGGTCACGCCGGACCTGGACGAGCTGGCCCAGGAAGACGGGCGCCGCCGCTGTCGCCAGGGTGTAGCCCAGGGTGATCAGCGTCGGCGGGTGGAAGAGGTCCAGCTTCGGCGACGGCCACGAGGTCATATCGCCGAACGTGAACGCCAGGGCGCAGACGGCCAGCAGAATGCGGTTGCGGCTGAGCGAGGCGAGCGTGAACAGCGCGGCCAGCGCGGCGAAGATCGCGTCGGAGAGCATGACGGAGGGAAGCGTGAGCAGGAAGGTGAGCAGCGGCACGTGCCGGCGCAGCAGAAGCGCGAAGGCGGCGGCGAGGGCGACGCCCATGCGCAGCGACTCTGCGGGGTCGACGTTGACCCAGACGTCCACCAGCGCTGCGGCGACGAGTAGGGCGTCCCGCAGCGGGGTGGTCAGGCGGCGAGGGATCATTCCGCCTCCTCGTCACGCGGCGGCCTGAGGAGGCCGGCCCGTTCGGCGAGCAGGGCCGCCTGGACGCGGCCGCCCACCCCCAGCTTGGTGAGGATGGCGCTCACATGGTCCTTGACCGTGCCGGTGCTCAGATGCATCCGGGCGGCGATGTCCGTGTTGGACAGCCCCTCGGCGACGAGGATCAGCACGTCCCGCTCGCGGTCGGTCAGCCGGTCGAGGCCCCTGGCCGCGGCCTCCTGGCCGCCCGCCCCGAGGAAGCCGTCCACGACCGTCCGGGTGACCTTGGACGACAGTACGGTGCCGCCGTCGGCGAGGGCGCGCACCAGGAACGGCAGCTCCTCGGGGTCGGTGTCCTTGAGCAGGAACCCGGCGGCGCCCGAGCGGAGTGCCGTCTCCACGTACTCGTCCATGTCGAATGTCGTGAGCATGGCCACCACCGGAGGCTCGGGCAGGCGACGGAGGTCGGCGAGGACGGTGAGCCCGTCCACGTCCGGCATCCTGATGTCCAGCAGCACGACGTCGGGGCGCGTCTCCTGCACGGTCTGGACGGCCTGGCCGCCGGCCACCGCCGCGACGACCTCGATGTCGTCCGCCGCGTCGAGGATGTGCTGGAAGCCCGTACGGATCAGGGCCTCGTCGTCGACCACCACTACCCGGACCACGTGTGCTCCACTCGCCGTCTTCGCCGTCGGACCACTCTCCGATTCGTACCACGCGGCGGGGCGCCCCGCGGCTGCCCGACACCGGGTCCGGCCGGGCGGCGGGACCGGGGCAGCCAGTCGGCGGGGGCGGTTCCGGACACCTGCCGGATGGTTGAAGCCACACGCTTCGCCGACCCTTGAGGACATGACGCACGACGCATCAGGGGCCGTGCCGTCCGGGGCGACACCCCTTGGCCCGGGCACACCGCTCCGCCCCGACCACCCGGCACCATGCCGGGCCGGGAAGGAGGTCAGCCATATGGCGGTCCGCCTGACACTTCTGTGTGCGAGCACCTGGGACGCCACAAGGGATGCGATCTTCGGCGACGGTGCTCTGAACGAACGCGCCCTGCTCGAGGCGCGCGCCGTCCGATCGCTCCCTCTGTACTCACCGGCCGTCCGTGCGCCATCGGCCCGCTGTGCGCAGCTCGCCGACGCCCTCGGTCTGGAGACCACCGTCGAACGCGCGCTGCGCGACCTCGACTACGGAGAGTGGTACGGCCGCACCGTCGACGACGTGGTCGCCGACGACCCCTACGGGTTCCACACATGGCTCACAGACCCCGATGCCGCGCCACACGGAGGCGAGTCCGTACGCGGGCTCTGCCGCCGGACGGCGAACTGGCTGAACAGCGTGGATCCCGACACGGGACACGCACTGGTCATCGCCGACGAAGCTGCCATCCGCGCGCTGCTGCTCCATGCCCAGGGCGCGCCGACACGAGCCTTCCGGCATCTCGACGTACCGGCCCTGTCCACGGTCTGCCTCACGCCGAGCAGCGGCTGCCGGCACATCCGGATCGATCCGGTCCTGCGCTACGTGACCGGCGGGCGCCGGGCGACCGACGCGGTCGTCAGCGCCTCCTGAGGCTCACGGCATTCCTGAGGCTCATCGGCGCCTCCTGCGGCCTCATCGGCGCCTGCTGAGGAACAGGGCCCCGCAGAGGGCGCCGATGACGGCCGTGCTGAGCAGCGCCAGCCACAGCGGCATGATCACCTCGGGGATCAGCACGCGGATCGTGGTGCTCTGGGTGTTCTGGAATATGAAGACGAGGGCGAGGACGGCGAGCACGACGACGGCGATCCTGCCGGCCGTCACCGCCGAGCCGCGCGAAGCGCGTGTGCCACCGCCCGTGGAGAGCTTCGGGCTCATGAGTGGCCCCTTCCGTCGGAGGGTCGTCCGGCTTCCCCGACCAGCATGGACGGCCGGCCGGGGTTACCGCGCGGTGGACGTTCCCCCGGAGTGGGGCCGGGACCATACCGGTGGCCCCGGCCCCGTGCGGGTGCGGTCAGCCGCGTACGACCGGCAGCTGGAGCACGCCGGTGTCGTCGGGAGAGCTGGTCACGGTGACCGGCTTGATGCCCTTGTTGCCGAAGTACGCGTCGTCGCTCGCCGCGACGACGAACTCGACGCGGTGCCCCTTCTCGTAACGGTGCACGATGCCCGGCAGGGTCACGGTGAAGCTCCTGGTGACGTCCGGGACCCGCACCGGCGCCACGAGACGGTGCACCAGGGACCTGGTGCCGTCGGGGGCGACGTCGTACAGCTTGGCGAAGAGCACGAGCTTGTCCGCCGCGTCGGCCGAGTTCTGCACGCGCTCGGTCGCGGGTGAGACGACCTTGAGGGTGGCCCTGGGCGCGCCCACGACATCGACGGCCTCCGTCAGCGGTTCGCTGGTCCAGCCGAGGTAGGTGCCCTTGGTGTCGTACGGGTCGGGGTCGGTCACGCCGACGACTCCGGCGAGCGAGCTCTCGGAGTGGCTGGTCGGCGTGAGCCAGTTGCGGTAGACGCGGCTGCCACGCGCGACCTTCTTACGGTTGTCGACGAGCTTGCCGTCACTGGACAGATACAGCGTCCGGTTCAGAGCAGGCACCTGGGTCGCCGTGCCGTAGGTGGCGCCAGGGTCGGTGATCCAGTCGCGGTAGTAGGCGAGGGCGGGTCCGGTGTCGACGTCCTTCTTGTGCTGCAGATAGCGGTCGAACCACGCGAGGATGCGCCTGCCGACATAGCTGGTGTCCAGGTTGCCCTGGCTGAGGTTGAGCTCACCGGCCGCCGGGTCGGTGAGGCCGCCGCTGTGGCCCCAGGACTGCCAGATCATCTTGGTCGCGACGCCGTTCGCCTTGAGCGTCCGGTACGTCGCCTCGGCCTCGTTGAGGTTGAAGAGACTGTCGGCCTGGCCCTGGACGAGCAGCGTCGGCGCCTTGACCTGGTTCAGATAGGAGACGGGCGACACGCTGCGGGCGTATGCGAGCAACTGCCGTGTCGCGTCGGCGGGGTAGCGGCCGGAGTTCAGCGTGCGGACCGTCTCGCAGGCGTCGCTGACGAAGTGCAGGCAGCTGAGCGAGTTGATCCGCGATGGATCGAGACTGGGAACGAGCAGCGGCTGCCCTTCCCCGATGAGGTAGAAGCCGTTCGTCCACTGCCACTTGAAGGCCCCGGGCACGTCGGTGGCGCCCACCGCGTTGTTCGGGTCGAGCGAGTACGCCAGGTCGTTCCAGGTGATCAGCGGGACGAGGGCGTCGACGCGGTGGTCCACTGCGGCGGTCGCCATCTGGATCGCGCCGCCGTACGAGCCGCCGACCATGCCGACGCGCGGGTCGCCGCTGCCGTCCTGGGTGACGTAGTCGGCCTTCGTCCCGTCGTCCGCGGCTCGCTCGCCTGCGAGGAAGTCGACGAGCCCCGAGGCTGCCTGGCCGTCGATGCGCGGGTCGTCGAGCGAGACGAGACATCCGGAATTGCCGAAGCCGAGCCCGGAGTAGACGAGACCGACATAGCCGCGGGCCGCGAACGCCTTGCCGATGGCGTCCGTCGAGCCGTCCGCCTTGCTGCCGCCGAAGCCGTTGGTGGCGAGGACGGCGGGCGCCGGGTGGCTGCTGTCCACCCCGGCAGGCCGGTACAGGTCGGCGTCGATCGTGCACGCACGCCCTCCGGCCTGGACCGTGAACTTCAGCGGCGTGACGGCGTATTGGCCGGTCGCGCTGGCAGGCGCGGGTGCCGTGAGCGCGAGCGGTGCGGCCAGGGCCGCACTGACGGCGAGGGCGAGCGGCGTACGGGAACGGGGCCGGAACAGGGACGCGCGGGATCTGGGCACGGCACGGGACACGGGTGCACGGGACACGGGTTCCTCCACGCTGAGGACGGCTACCGACCGGTAAGTACCGGCCCGGGTCATGCTCGGACACGTGTCATAGACGGGTCAACGACCGTAACGAGGGATTCTTGACGGAGATTCAGTGGAGCAATCGTGTCTCAGGTCGAGCACGGACCGAGTCACGCCAAAGTGACCGCGTTACGTCAGGGCAGGCACATCCAGCGCCAGAGTCCCCGCGTCGGCGTCCAGTTCGGCCCCCACCCCGAACGGAACCGTCAACGCCCCCTCGCAGTGCCCGAATCCGAACTCCTCCAGCACCGGCACCCCGAGCCCGCCCAGCCGGTCGGCGAAGACGGCCCGCACCTCCTCGGGCGCTCCGCACTCCACCCACGAACCGAGCGCGATTCCCGCGACGCCGTCCAGCCAGCTGGCGCGCAGCAGCTGCGTGAGGATCCGGTCGAGGCGGTACGCCTCCTCGCCGATGTCCTCGATCATGAGGATGCCGCCGGCCGCTGAGCGTCGCGCGAACGGTGTGCCGAGGTCGGCGGCGAGCAGGCTGACGCAGCCGCCGAGGGTGATGCCGTGCGCGCGTCCTGGCACCAGGGCCGCGCCGGGCGAGGAGATCGTCTGCACGCGCTCGGGCTCGAAGAGCGTGGCCCGCAGATGCTCCTGCGCCCTCGTGCTCTTGAGGAAGTCGACGCCCGCGACCATCGGCCCGTGCAGGGTGACGAGCCCCGTCCGTGCCGCGAACGCCTCGTGCAGCGCCGTGATGTCGCTGAACCCGAGGAACACCTTGGGGCCCGCGGCACGCATCGCGTCCCAGTCGAGCAGGTCCACCATGCGCTGGACGCCGTAGCCGCCGCGGGCGCACAGCACCGCGTCCACGGAGGGATCGCACCAGGCGTTCTGCAGGTCGGCGGCGCGGTCCTCGTCCGTGCCCGCGAGGTAGGCGAACTCCCGGTGTCGGTCCAGGACATGAGGCCCCACGACGACGTCCAGGTCCCAGGCCCGCAGGATGTCCAGACCTGCCCCCAGCCGCTCCTCGGGCACTGGCCCGCTGGGCGCGACGACGGCGACACGGGCACCAGGGGAGAGCCGGGCAGGACGCGTCAGAGGGATCACGCGGCGGACTCCGTATCAGCTGCGGGACGGTTCACTTGCTGAGCTCCAGGGTCGGTATGCCGGGCATGTCCAGGCCGAAGGCCTGGGCGTACAGGGAGAGTTCGGACTCGAGGGCGCGGATCATGGTGTCGGCGCGCCGGAACCCGTGCCCCTCGCCCTCGAACGCGATGTACGCGTGGGGGACGCTCCGCCCCTCCATCCGGGCGAGGAACCGCTCGCACTGCGCGGGCGGGCAGATCACGTCGTCCAGTCCCTGCAGCAGGAGGAAGGGCGCGGTGATCCGGTCGGAGTGCTCCAACGGGGACCGCTCCGCGTACCGGCCGGGCACGTCGGCGAGCGGCCCGATCAGCGACTCCAGGTACTGGGACTCGAAGTCGTGGGTCTCCCCCGAGGCCCACCCTTCGAGGTCGAGAACCGGGTAGATGATGGTGCCGCAGCGGTAGACATCCGTGCTGGTCAGGGAGACGGCCGTGGTCCAGCCGCCCGCGCTGCCGCCGCGGATCGCGAGCCGGTCCCGGTCCGCGGTGCCCTCGTCGGCGAGGGCGAGGGCGACGGCCGCGCAGTCCTCGACGTCGACGACGCCCCACTGTTCGCGCAGCCGGTTGCGGTACTCCCGCCCGTGCCCGGTGGAGCCGCCGTAGTTGACCTCCGCGACGCCGATGCCGCGTGACGTGAAGTAGGCGATCTCCAGGTCGAGGACGAGCGGGGCGCGGCCGGTGGGGCCGCCGTGCGCCCACACCACGTAGGGCGGCAGTTCGTTGCCGGGCGCGACAAGACCGGGGTGGTGGGGCGGATAGACGTGGGCGTGGATGTCGCGGCCGTCGGGCCCGGTGAAGGTGCGGATCTGCGGTTCCGGGTAGTACGTGGGGTCCACCGGGTCGTCGTGCGCGGCACCGATCACCCGCGCGTGGCCGGTGCCGGTGTCCAGCTCCACGACCTCGTACGAACTGCGGGGGCTGGCGGCGACGCCGAGGACGCGGGTGTCGTGCGCGGAGAGGGTCGGTGCCCACTCGGTCCAGGGGCCTGCCGTATCGACAACCTCACCGGTCTCCGGGTCGAGCACGCCGAGGGCGGTGGCGCCCCGGCCGTGGGCGACGGCGATCAGGCCGCTGTCGAGCGGCGCGAACCACCGCAGGCCGATTTTCCACAGCGCCCCTCCGAACTCCTCGTCGCGCGGGCAGAGCGGGGTGGCGCCGCTGCCGTCGGGGGCTGCCCGGTACAGGTTCCACCAGCCGGAACGGTCGCTCGCGAACAGCAGCCGCCCGTCGGCGGCCCACTCCACCTGCGGGATGGACTCCTCGGGGCCGCCCGCGACAGACACCGGCTCCCCGAATGTCCCCTCCGCGGTGACATCCGCGAGCAGGATCTCCGTCCCGTCCCACGGCATCCGGGGATGGTCCCAGGCCAGCCACGCGGCGCGCGTGCCGTCGGGCGAGAGGCGGGGACCGCTGACGAACCGGTGCCGGGCGTCGGAAAGTTCCCGCACGGCGGCGCGGTCCTGGGCGGCCGAGCCGTCGAGCGGCACCGCGGCGATGACCCGCCGCACATCGGCCGGCCCGTCCCCGGTGAACTCCTCCAGTACGCACCAGACCTCGCCCCGCTCAAGGTGCAGGCTCGGATCGGCCCAGCGCAGGCCGCCACCCACCGGTGAGAGGGGCGTGAGCGGGCGCGGCTCGGCGCCGGAATCGTCGGGCTCGTAGGCGTACAGACGCTGGTCCGCGAAGTTCACGAACACCAGCAGGGGTCCTTCTGGACGCTCGGCGGCGGCCCATGGCCGCCCGCCGTACTCGATGACGCGGCTGCGTACGTTCCACGGGGCGGGCAGCACCGACTCCTCGCGGCCTCCGGCCCGCCGCCGTACCAGCGTGCGCCGTCCGCCCTCCTCGGGCCGCGGCTCGGTCCACCATGCCTCGGCTCCGACCCAGCCCACGTACTCGGGCTGCCCGTCGTGCGCGGCGGCCAGGTCCGCGCCGATCGGCGACGACCACGATCCGTACGGCCGGGTCTCCACCATCTCCCCCACTTCTCTAGGCCGTTCGCAGAAAGCGCTCGAGGACGCGGACCCCGAAGTGCAGCGCCTCGACCGGTACGCGCTCGTCCACGCCGTGGAACAGGGACCAGTAGTCGAAGCCCTCGGGCAGCTTCAGGGGCGCGAACCCGTAGCCGGTGATGCCGAGGCGGGAGAACTGCTTGGCGTCCGTGCCGCCCGCCATGCAGAACGGCACTACATGCCCCCCGGGCGCGAACTCCTCGACCGCCGCCCGCATCGCGGCGAACACCGCCGAGTCGACGGGTGCCTGCAGGGCCACCTCGCGGTGGTGGAACTCCCAGTCCACGTCGGGCCCGGTCAGCTTGTCGAGGGTGGCGCGGAACTCCTCCTCCGTACCCGGCAGATAGCGGCCGTCGATGTAGGCGGTGGCCTCTCCCGGGATGACGTTGATCTTGTAACCGGCGTCCAGCATGGTCGGGTTGGTGCTGTTGCGCAGTGTCGGCTCGACGAACGCGGCGGCCCTGCCGAGCCGTTCGACGAGGGCGTCCGCGTCGAAGGACTCGTCGTCGACGTCCAGCGGGCGGCCGTCGATCGTCTCGATGCCGTACAGAGCGGCGAGTTCGCGCAGGGCGGCCTTCACTGTGGGGGTGAGCCGCAGCGGCCAGGGGTGGGCGCCGATGTCCAGGACGGCCTGGGACAGCCGCATGATCGCGTTCTCGCTGTTGGCCTTCGATCCGTGCCCGGCCCGGCCGCGCGCGGTGAGCTTGAGCCAGGCGGTGCCCCGCTCCCCCGCCGCGATCGGATACAGCTCGTTGCCTCGGCCGTCGTGGAAGGTGAACGCACCGGACTCGCTGACGCCCTCCGTGCAGCCCTCGAAGAGGCCGGGGTGCTCGTCGGCGAGGAAGCCGGAGCCGTCGGCTGCGCTGTCCTCCTCGTCGGCGGTGAAGGCGATCACGATGTCGCGCCGGGGCCGCACTCCGGCCCGCGCCCAGTGGCGTACGACCGCGAGGATCATCGCGTCCATGTTCTTCATGTCGACCGCGCCGCGGCCCCATACGACGCCGTCGCGGATCTCCCCGGAGAACGGGTGCACGCTCCAGTCCTCCGCCTGTGCGGGCACGACGTCCAGATGGCCGTGCACGAGCAGGGCATCGGCGGACGGATCGGTCCCTTCGAAGCGCGCGACCACATTCGTACGGCCCGGGGTGCGCTCGAGCAGCACCGGCTCGAGGCCCGCTCCGGCCAGCTGCTCCGCCGCGTACTCGGCGGCGGGCCGCTCCCGGCAGTCCCCGCCGCCCCGGTTGGTCGTGTCGATCCTGATGAGGTCGGACGTGAACGTGACGACCTCGTCCAGCGCCTGCTGATCCACCTGGTCAGCCATACTGCTCCTCCACCGCGGCCGAGACGATCGTGGTGACCGCCTTGAAGGTGCGAATGGTCTCGTACATCGTCTCGTGGGTGTAGGCCACCTTCCGCTCGCCGGACAGTGCCACGCCCGGCACCACGGTGGCCGCCATCGACAGATGATCGGCGTCGAACTCCAGCTCTACGGTGAACGGCCCGCCGTGGACCGGCTCGTGGCGCACCGCCAGCGGCGCCGCGTGCTTCGCTGCGGCCCTGATCTCGGCTGCCATACGCGCGGGCGTACGGCACACCGCCGCGTACCGCGACACATGGTCCTTGACGGCCACCTTGAGCGCCCCCGGTGCGTACCCGAGGGCGTCCTCGCAGGTCAGATTGTCACCGGTGACGAGCACCACCGGCACACCGAACTCGGCGACCACATGCGCGTTCAGCAGACCCTCGCTCGCCCTGACTCCGTTGAGCCACACACCGGTGATGGAGTTGGCGAGGTACGTGTGCGCGAGGACGCCCTCCATGCCCGCCCCGGTGTGGTACCCGACGAACGCGACGCCGTCGACGTCCCCGTGCTGCACGCCCTCAACCATGGACAGCGCCTTGTGGCGGCCGGTGAGCATCTGCGCCCGTTCGTCGAGGCGCTCAAGGAGCAGATTGCGCATGGTCCAGTGCGCCTCGTTGATAAGCACCTCGTCGGCGCCACCGTCGAAGAACCCGAGCACGGCGGCGTTGACGTCCGAGGTGAACATCGAGCGGCACCGCTCCCACTGGGCAGTGCCCGGCAGCACGTCGGCGGGCCAGGTCACGCCCGTGGCACCCTCCATGTCGGCGCTGATGAGGATCTTCATGCTGCGTCACGTTACGCGCCGAGCGGGGAACCGGCCAGGACACGACAGGACGGCCCGCCTCGCTGTACGAGGAGGGGTCAGAGGGCGCGGCCGAAGAGGTCCAGCAGCGCCGTCCAGTGGCGTTTCGTCGCCTCGGCGCTGTACATCGCGGTGTCGGCCTGGGTGAAGCCGTGGTGGGCGCCGGTGTAGACCTCGGTGCGGTGGCGGACGCCCGCGGCGGTGAGGGCCTTGTCGAGGCGGTCGATCTGCTCCGGGGGCAGGGTGGCGTCCTGGTCGGCGTGGCCGAAGTACAGCTCGGCGGTGATGCGGTCGGCCAGCAGGTGGGGGCTGTCCGGCGCGTCGGTCGCGAGGTACGCGCCGTGGAAGCCGGCCGCGGCGGCGACCCGGTCCGGATAGGTGCCGGCGGTGCGCAGGGCCAGGCCGGCGCCCATGCAGTAGCCGGTGACGCCCACCGGTCCTTCGAATCTGGTCAGGGGGGATGCGGCCAGCCAGTCGAGGTAGACGCCGGCGTCCCGCATGGCCGCCTCCGGGGTGAGTGTCTGCGCGGCCGGACGGAGGGCCTGGATGATCTCCGGTCGCTCGGCCGGGTTGATGAACTCGGGCAGCTCCACCAGGGGCGCCCGGCCGTGGCGGTAGAAGACGTTGGGGACCAGGACCGTGTAGCCGGCGGAGGCGAGGCGGTCCGCCATCTTCTTGAGGTGCGGGCGCAGCCCGAAGGCGTCCATGTAGAGCAGGACGGCGGGGTGGGGAGCGTTGTCGTCGGGGTGGGCGAGGTAGGCGTCGGCGGTTCCGTCCAGGGTCGGGATGTCGACGGATGATCCGTGTACGGCGGCGCTCATGGGTCTCTCTTCGTTGTGGCGGAGGACTGCGTAGGGGTTCTCGACGGCCGCTGGTCTCAGTCGCCGCTGATCGTCGCGCGGGAGCCGCCCGCCGGGCCCCTGACCGCAGCGTCGGTCAGTTCCTTCACGCGGGCGGCGGGAACCGGGACGCCCGGCGTCTCGAAGAACCAGCGCCCCGTCTCCTCCTGGCTCAGCCCTTCCGGCCGCTTCGCCATGTACGGCAGAACGTAGACCGGGGTGCCGGGCTCGCTGCGCCAGCTGTCGGCCAGGGTGCCGATGTCCACCGCGTCGTAGCCGAGGGCGTCCAGCAGCCCGGTCACCTGCCCCTTGGCGGCCGGGTCGTCGGCGGCGACGGGGAGGGCGCTGCGGTCGGGGTCGCCGGCGGGCCGGGCGCTGGTGAACAGGCGGCGGAAGTCGATGTTGTTGAACGCCTTGACCACGCGGGAGCCCGGCAGGTGCCGCTGCACCAGCTCGCTGGAGGTCAGTTCGCCCGCGTCCAGCTCGGCGAGGCGGCCGTCGCGCTCCGGGTAGTAGTTCATCGTGTCGATCACGGTCTTGCCGGACAGTGCGGCCGCGGGGAGCTGTGCGTAGGCGTTCAGGGGGATGGTCGCCACGACCAGGTCGCCGGCCTGCGCGGCCTCGTCGGGCGTGGCCGCGCGGGCGCGTTCGCCGAGTTCGGCGACGAGGTCGGCGAGGGTCTCGGGACCGCGGGAGTTGCTCACCACGACGTCCATGCCGGCGGCCACCGCGAGGCGGGCCAGCGCGCCGCCGATCATGCCGCTGCCGATGAGTCCGAGGGTCTGGGGGGTCACGGCGTCAGAGCTCCCTGAAGTGAGGTGTCGTATGTGAAACTGAGTGTCACGCTAGTGACTGAGTACCGACTCTGCAAGCGGGGATCGTCGAGGGAGCTACGATCGGGGGGTGACCGGGACTGCGCGTACGAACACGAGGGACATCGCCCGGGCCGCCGTGCGGGCAGAACTGGCCCAGGTGGCCTTCGATTTGTTCCGCCGTGAGGGCTTCGACAAGGTCACCCTCGACGACCTGGCCGCGGCCGCGGGGGTGTCACGCAGCACCTTCCTGCGCTACTTCGGCACCAAGGAGGACGCCGTCCTCGGCGCCTTCGACGGCTACGACCGACGCGTCGCCGACGCCCTGCTCGCCCGTCCCGCCGACGAGGACGATTGGACGGCTCTGCGGCACGCCGTGGGCACCCTCATCGAGCGCTACCGCGAGGACCCGGCCGGCTCCCTCGCGACGACCCGGCTCGTGCGGGACACCCCCGCCCTGTGCGCCCGGCACCTGACGAAGCAGCACAACTGGCGCCCGGCCCTGGCACAGGCCCTCGCCGAACGCGCCGGGTCCACCCGGCCCCCGACGCTCGGCCAGTCGGTACGGGCCGCGGCCGCACTGGACTGCCTGAACGTCACCCTCGACCACTGGATCGCCTCCGAGGGCCGACTCGACCTCGTCGAGCTGCTGGACGAGGCCTTCGCCGCACTCGCGGCGCGGTGAGCGCGGGCACCGGGACTTCGGCGCGGAGCCGTCTGCGTGAACCGGGGAGAGGCCCTCTCCGTGTCGGGCACACCGCCTCGGCCGGTGGCTGTCAGATGGTTACGGTCCGCCGCCGCCACTCACTGTGAGCTCGCCGTGAGCACGCCCCCGTCAGCCGCATCCCGAGCAGGCGAGGCGGGCGTCGCCGTCTGAGGCCGGGCCGACGGGAAGGCTGCCGGGCCGCACGGCACATACACGCCACGGAGAAGGGAACTCCATGACCAGCAACACCGAGACCGGCGAGGTCACGGGTACGAAGGACAAGGACTACAACCTGATCTGGTACGTCGAGTCATGCCTGAACAACGCTCTGCGGCTGGAGACCTACATCCGCGACGCCGAACGCGAGAAGGACAACGAGGTCGTGGAGCTTTTCCGCAAGGCCCAGTCCGACAGCCGGAAGGGCGCCGAGTTGGGCAAGCAGCTGCTGCGCACCCGGCTCGGCTGACACCGCACCTCAGGGGGAAGGCCGACCGGGACGGTGAGCCGGCCGGCCTGCCCCGCCACCTGCGAGGGAGTGCCCCGTGATGAGCACGTCATCCTGGTCCACCATCGCCCAGGTCCGCATCCTCGACGGCAGTGCACCGGCCAGGGACGCGGTTCGGGCCGCGATAACTCGCTCGTTCGACACGCTTGAGGTTCCCGTGAGCGCCGGCGGGGCGGGGGAAGCAGCGCCGGCCGAGCCCTCCGGAATCGCGGCCGATCAGCCCTTCGGCGTCGAGACGGCCGGCAGGCGTTTCTGCACCGACCGGGCCCCTCTCGCGCCCGCCGGCTCGGGCCCGGCCACCGTCGAGCTCATCGGCGACGTCGACGCGATCGACCGCGTGGCAGCCGTGCTCAGCGCCGAGTTCGTCGCGGAGCACATCTTCGACGACCCGACGACCCTGACGCTGCGCGTCCACCCGGACACGCCCCGGCCGGGAGTGCACATGCACACCAGGCGCTAGCCCGACCCCACTGGCGCGTCGTCGGAGCAGCGCGTCACCAGGTATGGCACCGGAAGACGGGCGGAACGTTCAGTCTTCGTGCCCGAGTTGCAGGTCCCGCTCCGTACGCCCGCCCGCGGCCACCCGGAGGACCGTGGCCACCGGCGGATAACCCGCCGCGATGACCGTGTACTCGCCGGAGGACAGGTCGACGAACCGGAACGTTCCGTCGTCGCCGGTGGTCAGCGTGTCCACCACGTTGCCCGCCGCGTCCAGCAGTGTCACCCGGGCATCCGCGACGGGACGGCCGTCACCTGCGCGCACGGTGCCGCGCAGCACCGCGCCGCCTGCGAGCTCGACGTCCTGGCGGGTCTCGCGGGACGCCTGCACGGTGACGGGCAGGGCGACCGGCCGGAAGGCGGGCGCACTCGCGGCCAGGGTGTACTCGCCGGCTACCAACTCGGTGATCACATAGCTTCCTTCACGCCCGCTGCGCGTGGTGGCGACGACCTCGCCGTGCACATTGGTGAGGGTGACGACGGCGTCCCGCACCGGCGCGCCGTCGGCGGTCAGCACACTGCCCGCGAGCCGCCCGGCGCCGCCGAGCACCACGTCGAGCTCGACGGGCCGCTCGCCGACGGTCACCGACACCGCCTGGGGCTGGTGGCCCCCGGCCGCGGCGATCAGGACGTACGAGCCGGAGCCGGGCGTGGACAGCGCGTACCGCCCGTCGTCGCCGGTCGCGCCCCGCCCGATCTGCCGGCCACCGACGTCGATGAGGGTGAGCGCGGCGCGCGGGACGGCGGTGCCGTCGGAGTGCTGCACCAGGCCGCAGACGGGCACTCCGGCGGCGTAGGCGGAACGCGCCTGGGGGACCTGCGCGGCGGACGAGGGCTCGGCGGCGGGGCTCTGAGGGGGCGTTGCACTGGACAACAGGGGTGTCTCCTTGAGGAAGCAGGCGATCAGCAGGCCGAGGACGAGCACCGGCACGAGATAGAGGAAGATCCGCGGCATGGCGTCGGCGTACGCCTGGATGTAGCCGTCGCGCAGCGCGGCGGGCATCGCGTGGACGAGGCCCGGGGTGATGGACTGCGGATCCGGCAGGTCCGCGCCGGACGGAAGGCGGTCGGCGAGCGCGTCGGCGAGCCGGTTGGCGAAGAGGGTGCCAAAGATGGCGGCGCCGACGCTGCCGCCGATCTGCCGGAAGTAGTTGTGGGCGCTGGTGGCCGTGCCGAGGTCGGCGACGGGCACCGCGTTCTGCACGGCGACGATCAGCACCGGCAGGACGAGACCGATACCCGCGCCGAGGACGGCCATCCAGATGCTGTAGTGCAGCCGGGGCGTGTCGACTTCGAGCCGGGACAGCAGCCACATGCCGGCGACGGACAGGGCTCCACCGAGGACGGGGTAGATCCGGTAGCGGCCGGTACGGCTGATGAGCTGGCCGGAGACGATCGACGCGCCGACGATGCCGCCCATCATCGGGAGCATCAGCAGCCCGGACTCGGTGGCGCTCACCCCGTCGACCATCTGCAGAAACGTCGGCAGATAGCTGGCCGCGCCGAAGAGCGCGACGCCGACGACCATGCCGACCAGGCTGGTGAGGGCGAACACCGGGTCGCGGAACAGCCGCAGCGGGATGAGGGGTTCGGGCGCGAAGTGCTCGGCGACGAGGAACAGCAGCGCCGCACCCACGGCTCCTGCGCCGAGTCCGATGATCATGCGCGAGTCCCAGGCGTACTCGGTGCCGCCCCAACTGGTCAGCAGCACAAGACACGTGGAGGCCCCGCTGAGGAACAGCATGCCGAGCACGTCGAGCCGCTGCCTGGCCGTGGGCCTCGGCAGCCTGAGCACGACGGTGACGACGGCGAGCGTGACGAGCCCGAAGGGCACGTTGAAGTAGAAGCACCAGCGCCAGGAGAGGTGGTCCGTGAAGTAGCCGCCGAGGAGCGGTCCCGCGACCGAGGCGAGGCCGAACGCGGCCCCGATGAGGCCCATGTAGCGGCCGCGGTCCCGGGGCGGCACGATGTCGGCGATGATGGCCTGGACGCCGATCATGAGGCCGCCCGCGCCCACACCCTGGACGGCGCGGAACGCGATGAGCTCGTCCATGGACCGCGACCAGCCGGCCAGCGCCGAGCCGACGACGAAGACGACGATGGCGAACTGGAAGACGCCTTTGCGTCCGAAGAGGTCGCCGAGCTTGCCGTAGACGGGCAGCCCGATGGTGGCGGTGAGCAGATACGCGGTGATGGCCCAGGACATCTTGTCGAGGCCGTGCAGCTCTCCGACGATCTTCGGGAGCGCGGTGGCGACGATCATCTGCTCGAGTGCGGCGAGCAGCAGCGCGAGCATCAGCCCGAAGAAGACCATCCGGACGCGACGCGCGTCGAGTTCGGGCGCGGCAGCGGGATCCTGGTGCGGGGCCTGCCCGGCCGCCTCCCCGTCTAAGAACCCCGCCGTAGCCGACCGGCCGTCCGGGGGCGCCGGCGGCGGCTGGACGGTGCTCGTCCGCCCGCCCTGCTCGGCGCCCTTCGCCAGTGCCGTCCCGCCCACGTCTCCGCTCCCCTCGTCGCGCTTGCGCCGCCCATTTCTCGCATTAGGCGACAACTACGAGCAAGCACGACGAGTCACCTCGGAACCGGGCACGGTGCACGTCATCCCCGGTGGGAGCCCTACGGCGTACAGCCGAGCCGAGCGGAAAACCACTCGAAACGGTGAGAGTGAGAGCAACTCGTACGGGTTAACCGACGGCCTCTCAGGGCTCCGCCCCGGGCGGAGCCGGATTTGCGCCCCCGGGGGCTACTTCTCCGTCTCGGCGGCGAGCTTCGCCAGCACCGCGTCGTAGATCCGGCCGAGTCCCTTGGGCGCGAAGGTCTTCTCGAAGAAGCCGCCGATGCCGCCCGCGCCCTGCCAGACCGTGGTCACGACGACGCGCGACTTGCCCTCGCCCGCCGGGGTCACCCGCCAGGTGGTGACCATCGAGGAGTTGCGGTCCTTCTCGACGAGTTCACCGTCGGTCGGCTCGGTCACGTCGAGCAGGCAGTCGCGAACCCGCTTGCTGGTGGCCTGGAGCTTCCAGTGGACGAGGGTGCCCGCACCGTCGCCGCCCTCGCGCACCTCGTACTCGCTGAAGTGCTCGGGCAGGAGCCTCGCGCGCGTGCCGCTGTAGTCCGACAGCGCATCCAGGACGTCGTCCGGCTGGGCCGCGATGATCCGCTCCGTGGTGGCCTCTACCTGCGCCATTGCACTTCCTCCAGGGCTTGATGTTGCAGGGGTTGCGATCAGCCAACCACCCCTCGACCGGGTGGCCCAAATCGGGGTGGCGTCCGCCGGGTCCGCCACCAGGCCGCCAGGTCCGCCACCGGGCCGGGGCCCGCTCGCTCGGCCGTCCCGGCACCGAGTCGCACGATCAAGGGAACATGTGTTCTATTCTGGGTCCAGTGCTACCGAGGAGGGTTCATGCGCTGGGAGAACCTCACCGACGGTCCCGCCGGGGACCGGACCCGGGACGCCGCGCTGTTCGGCACGGACGTGGTGACCACCCGCACCTTCGACACCCCGGAGTTCCGCGGCATCACCTTCCACGAGATCCGCGCCCGGTCGATCATCAACCGCGTCCCCGGGGCGTCGCGCATGCCCTTCGAGTGGACGGTCAACCCGTATCGGGGCTGCACGCACGCGTGCGTGTACTGCTTCGCGCGCAAGACGCACAGCTATCTGGACCTCGACACCGGCATCGGCTTCGACACCCAGATCGTGGTGAAGGTCAACGCCCCGGACCTGCTGCGCCGCCAGTTGGCGTCGCGCCGGTGGCACGGCGACCACATCGCGATGGGCACCAACGTGGACTGCTACCAGCGCGCGGAGGGCCGCTACCGGCTGATGCCGGGCATCATCTCGGCCCTGACCGACCACGCGAACCCGTTCTCGATCCTCACCAAGGGCACGCTCATCCTCCGCGACCTCGATCTGCTGTGCCGGGCCGCCGCCGTGACCGACATCGGCATCTCCGTCTCCGTCGGCTTCACCGACCAAGAGCTGTGGCGCACCGTGGAGCCGGGCACGCCCGCGCCGGAGCGGCGCCTGGACGTCGTACGCACCCTCAGCGAGCACGGCATCGACTGCGGCGTGCTGATGGCGCCGGTGATCCCCTTCCTCGGCGACCACCCCGGCCAACTGCGCGCGACCGTCCGGGCGATCGCCGCGTCCGGCGCGACCTCGGTGACACCGCTCGTGCTGCATCTGCGGCCGGGTGCGCGCGAGTGGTTCATGGCGTGGCTGGGGCAGCACCATCCGCATCTGGTGGGGCGGTACGAGCGGCTGTACGCGGAGGGCGCGTACGCACCCAAGTGGTACCAGCGACGGATCACCCGTCAGGTGCACGAACTTGCCGAGGAGTTCGGGATCGGCCCGTCACGCGCGCGTGCCGCACGCCGCATCCCCATACCGGAGGCGGAACCGGAGCCCGTCGCCGGACCGACGCAGCTGACCCTCCTCTGACCTGCCCTGACGGCACGTCACCACCGGTGGCGATAAACATGACGTGATCCAAGGCGCCTGCCGATCGGGTCAATTCTTCGCTGATCACGTCATTTCTTTTCAGAACGCCTTCTTCCAGCCGGACTTTCCGGGACGATCTGCGGGGGCCGTGGCGCTTACGGCCCTTAACCCCCCCCCCCCCGCAGTCCTGGGAGGCTCGATTGAAGAAGAGAGCAGCCGCTCTGTGCGGCGTCGCCGCCGTGACGGCCGGGATGATCACGGCCGTCCCGGCCAGCGCCGGCTCCGCGACCGCACCTCACACCACCCAGACCACCACCAAGCCCCAGAAGCTCACCTGGAAGAAGTGCGGCACCGAGAACTAT
Organism: Streptomyces sp. NPDC002896; assembly: GCF_040295225.1. Taxonomy (NCBI): domain Bacteria; kingdom Bacillati; phylum Actinomycetota; class Actinomycetes; order Kitasatosporales; family Streptomycetaceae; genus Streptomyces; species Streptomyces sp. NPDC002896. Next base: position 330,045 of record NZ_JBEOVA010000006.1, read on the forward strand.
CCGACGCTCCAGTGTTCGTCGGTGAAGGTGCCGCTCGACCACTCACGGCCGGGCGGGCGGCAGATCACCCTCGCGCTGTCCCGTGTCCCCCACACCGCGAAGACCTCCCAGGGTCCGCTGCTGGTCAACCCGGGCGGCCCCGGCGGCAGCGGTCTGACACTGGCCGGTTTCGTCGCCTCGTCGCTGCCGAAGAAGGTGGCCGCGCAGTACGACGTCATCGGTTTCGATCCGCGCGGCGTGGGCGACAGCGAGCCCGCGCTGAACTGCCGCCCGGGCCACTTCGACCCGGTACGGCCCGACACCGTGCCGTCGACCGCGGCGATCGAACGGGCCAACCTGAACCGGGCCAAGGCCTTCGCGAAGGCGTGCGCCGACAAGTACGGCGACGTGCTGCCGTTCATGGACACGATCAGCGCGGTCAAGGACATGGACACGATCCGCGGCGCGCTCGGGGCGTCGAAGATCAACTACTTCGGTTACTCGTACGGCACCTATCTGGGTGCGGTCTACGGGAAGCTGTTCCCGCACCGCGTACGGCGCATGGTGCTGGACTCTATCGTCGACCCCACCGGCGTGTGGTACGAGGACAACATCCAGCAGGACTACGCCTTCGACGCCCGTCACAAGGCGTTCATGGCCTGGATCGCCAAGCACGACGCGACGTACAAACTGGGCACCGACCCCGCGACGATCGAGGCCAAGTGGTACGCGATGCGCGCCGCCGTCGCCAAGAACCCCGCGGGCAAGAAGGTCGGGGCGTCCGAACTCGAGGACACCTTCATCCCCGGCGGCTACTACAACGGCTACTGGCCCTATCTGGCACAGGCGTTCGCGGCCTACGTCAACGACAAGGACTCCGCTGCGCTCGTCAAGGCGTACGAGACCTTCGGCGCGGTCGACTCCGAGGGCGACAACGGCTACAGCATCTACACGTCGGTGCAGTGCCGGGACGCGTCCTGGCCGCGCGACTGGAACCGCTGGCGCACCGACAACTGGGAGGTGTACGCGAAGGCGCCGTTCATGGCCTGGAACAACGCCTGGTACAACGCACCGTGCGCCTTCTGGCCGACGCGTACGCTGTCCGCGACGGACGTCTCCAACAACTCGCTGCCACCGGTCCTGCTGTTCCAGGCGACAGAGGACGCGGCCACTCCGTACCAGGGGGGCGTCGTCATCCACAACGAACTGCGCGGCTCCAGCCTGGTGGTCGAGCAGGGCGGCGGAAACCACGGCATCACGCTGGGCGGTAACGACTGCCTGGACGGATACCTGTCGACGTACCTGTCGACCGGGAAGGTGCCCCGCGGCACGGGCGAGGCCGACGCGGTCTGCAAGACACTGCCGGATCCCGAGCCTTCCGCTGCGAAGAGCTCTCCGCCTTCGCGGGGCGGGGCACTGCACGGGCTGCTGGGCTTCCGCGGCTGAACAGTGCGACAACGCCGGGGGCGCGGACGGGCGGTCGACTCGACGCACGTCCGCGCCCCCGGCGGCGCATATGGCCCTGGGACACCTTGAAGTGACAGTTCAGCCCGGCAGCCGGGCCAGCGAAGCCGAGGCCGCGGCCGACAGCCGGGGATGAGCGCAGGCCGCGGTCAGGACCAGGCGGGCGCGGGAGTCGCCCAGAGCGCCCAGGCCCTCCACGCAGGCGAGGGCGATCCGCCAGTACGGGCTCTGGGGTGACAGGAGCCGTTCGAGCGTGGCGATAAGTGCCGGTGCGCTCTCAGGGGCCCGCAGCTCGGTCAGCAGACGCACGGGGTAAAGCGCGTACGCGGTGCGCAGCTCGTTCGTCGCCAGGGCCGCCGCGGCCCGGGCCGTCCGCGGGTCCCGGAGGCGCGCCAGCGCATGAGCGGCCGATGCGCAGCGCTCGGGGTCCCGGTGGTTGAGCAGCAGGACGAGCGCCTCGAAGGCGCGCCGATCGCCGGCGCAGCCGAGCCGGAACGCGGCGAGTTCACGCGCCCACAGCGGTTGCCCGTCGGCGGTCAGTACGGCCGCTAGTTCGTCGAGGCGGTCGGTCGCGACCAGCCGCTCGTACACCTCCGAGCCGCCCGACTCCTTCCCTAAGCGGATCGTGAGCGTTCGCAACTCTTCGTCCATGCGCTCGTCCATGGCGCCCGAGACTAGCGGCGACGCACGTCACACACCCAGGGGGCAACGCACAGGACCAGGGGACTGGCGCGCTCGTTACTCACCGGTTAAGCTCAGACGAGCGGGAAACACCCCCGCACCCCACTCATGGCGGCCTGGTGACGCAGCCGCCGCGAGGAAGTCGGTTCGGTACTCCAGTACCGCAAGTACGACGAGGCTCCGGGACAGGGCCCGTCGGTTCTCCCTCACCGGGCGTGTGCAGTGCACTGCTCACGCGCCGCCCGGAAGCGGCATCCACTTCCGCCCACTGCCCGCCTCCGCATGGCAGGGGCTCCTCAGTCGTCACTTCCACTTTCAGGAGTCCTCGATGGACACTCCTCTGCCCTCCCTGAACACCATCGCCGTCGTCGGACTCGGCACCATGGGCACCGGCATCGCCGAGGTGCTGACCCGTGCCGGACGCGAGGTCATCGGCATCGACATCAGCGAGGCCGCCGCCACCCACGCCGTCGACGCCCTGGCCGCCTCGACCGCGCGCGCCGTGGAGCGCGGGCGCCTCACCGAGCAGGAGCGCGGCGATGTGCTGGCCCGCTTCCGCACCTTCACCGACCTGCAGGCGGCGGCCCGAGCCGACCTGGTGATCGAGGTCGTCCCGGAGTCGTACGAGATCAAGCAGCAGGTCTTCCGTGAGCTGGACAGGATCGTCCGCCCCGACACGATCCTCGCCACCGGCACGAACGCCCTGTCCGTCACGCGGCTCGCCGCGGACTCCGCCCGCCCCGAGCGCGTGCTCGGCCTGCACTTCTTCAACCCGGCGCCCGCGATGAAGCTCGTCGAGGTCGTCTCCTCGGTGCTCACCGCGCCGGCAGCCGTCGCGGCCGTCACCGACCTCGCGCTCGAACTCGGCAAGGAACCTGTCGCGGTCGGCGACCGGCCCGGCTTCGTCGCCGACGGCCTGCTGTTCGGCTATCTCAACCAGGCAGCCGCGATGTACGAGGCCAAGTACGCGTCGCGCGAGGACATCGACGCCGCGATGAAGCTCGGCTGCGGCCTGCCGATGGGTCCCCTCGCGCTGCTCGACCTCATCGGCATCGACACCGCGCGCACGGTCCTGGAGGCCATGTACGCCGCCTCGCACGACCGGCTGCACGCGCCCGCGCCCATCCTCAAGCAGCTCAGCGAGGCGGGCCTGACCGGCCGCAAGTCGGGCCGCGGCTTCTACACGTACGAGGCGCCGGGCAGCGTCACCGTCGTTCGCGACGCGCTCACCCCGCTCGAGGGTGGGCAGCTCGCCACCGGACGCACCGTGCGCTCGGTCGGCGTCGCGGGCTCCGGCACCATGGCCTCCGGCATCGCCGAGGTCTTCGCCAAGGCCGGGTACGAGGTCGTGCTCGCCGCGCGCAGCCAGGAGAAGGCCGAGGCCGCCAAGTCCCGTATCGGCAAGTCGCTTTCGCGCTCTGTCGACAAGGTCCGGCTGACGGCGGAGGCGGCGGCCGAGACGCTGGACCGGATCGTTCCGGCCGGTTCGTACGACGCATTCGCCGACGTCGATCTGGCGGTGGAGGCCGTCGCCGAGGACCTGGAGGTCAAGCAGCAGCTGTTCGCCGCGCTCGACAAGGTGTGCAAGCCGGGTGCCGTCCTGGCCACCACCACGTCCTCGCTGCCCGTCGTCGCCTGCGCCCGCGCCACCTCGCGCCCGCAGGACGTGATCGGCATGCACTTCTTCAACCCGGCGCCCGCGATGAAGCTCGTCGAGGTCGTGCGCACGGTCCTGACCGGGAATGACGTGCACGCCACGGTCCTCGAGGTGTGCGCCAGGATCCGCAAGCACCCGGTGGACTGCGGCGACCGTGCGGGCTTCATCGTCAACGCACTGCTGTTCCCGTACCTCAACAACGCGATCAAGATGGTGCAGGAGCACTACGCCTCGCTCGACGACATCGACGCCGCGATGAAGCTCGGCGGCGGCTACCCGATGGGCCCGTTCGAACTCCTGGACGTGGTCGGCCTGGACGTCTCGCTGGCGATCGAGCGCGTCCTGCACCGCGAGTTCCGCGACCCGGGACTCGCCCCGGCGCCACTGCTCGAGCACCTGGTGGCCGCGGGCTGCCTCGGCCGCAAGACGGGCCGGGGATTCCGCGAATATGCACGGCGCTGAGGCACACGAGGACTGGTCCAGGGAGCGCGCCGACTGGGGCGGACTGCTCGATCCCGCCGGAAACGCTCTCCCCGCTCCGGGCGGGGGGAGCCCCGGTCGTGCGCGTTCCGGTGCGCGGATGCAGTACGTTCGGGGCATGTCCCAGCCCGCCAAGTCCTCCCGTACGTCGACCGCGCCAGACGCTCCGGAAAGTGCCGCCGGCAGTCGCGCCGCCGCCCAACGGCTCAAGATGCGCCGAGAACTGGCTGCCGCGGCCATGGAGCTGTTCGCGACGAAGGGGTACGAGGCGACCACCGTCGACGAGATCGCAGCCAGGGCCGGGGTCGCCCGCCGGACCTTCTTCCGGCACTTCCGCTCCAAGGAAGAGGCGATCTTCCCGGACCACGACGACACCCTGGTCCGTGCGGAGGCGGTGCTGAACGCGGCGGCCCCGCACGAGCACCCGCTCGACACGGTGTGCCGCGGCATCAAGGAAGTCATGCGGATGTACGCGGCCCAGCCGGAGATCTCCGTGGCCCGCTACAAGCTCACCCGCGAGGTCCCAACGCTGCGCGAGGCGGAGATTGCCTCGGTGGCCCGTTACGAGCGCCTATTCACCCGCTATCTGCTGGGCCACTTCGACGAGCACGCCCACGACGACGACGCCAACGACGATCCGCTGCTCGCCGAGGTCGCCGCGTCGGCCGTGGTCACGGCCCACAACCACGTACTGCGCCGCTGGCTGCGGGCCGACGGCCAGGGCGATGTGGAGGCCCAGCTGGACCACGCCTTCGCGATCGTCCGCAAGACCTTCGGTACGGGGATCGGGGCCGGGCGCATCGCTGGTGCCCGCAGCGCCGCGCCGGCGACTGTGGCCACCGGCGGGGACGTGCTCGTCACGGTGGCGCGTACGGATGCGCCGCTGGACGAGGTCATGCGCACCATCGAAGAGGCTTTGCGGGCGCGCTAGCCCGCCGCCGCCTCCGGCCCCTTCCGCGACCCGCGGAGGGGGCCTTTCTCGTTGTGGGCCGGGGGTCCCCCGTCGTGGCCCGACATTCCGCAGGGCGGCACGGGTGGGCACAACCCACGACGGCGGTGCCTCCTCAGACGTGGGCGCCCGAGGGTGGCACGGGGTGCCCTGCGTCGCAAGGGTGCCGCTGTGCCCACCCGTGGCGCCCCAGCGGCACGATTGCCCACAGCGGCGGGGACGTCCGCCAGAGCGGCGATGACGACCCCGGCAAAGCGAGAGGTAGCGGGCCCGCAGCGGCCCGCCTGATCGATCATCGCTCATCTGTTACGCGCAGATGACAAGTGAGAGAAATTGTTGGCACGCAGTGTCTTGCGGCTTGGCACGCCGTGCCATACGTTGAAGTTGTCCGGGCGGCCGGCGTGCAGAGCACCTCCGTACGTCGGCTGTCCCCGCAAGCCACCCGGCGAGCGCGCCCGGACGCCTGCGTCACAGGCAACCTCTCGCGCCAACAAAGCGCTGCCGAAGCACCACCTCCGCCGAACCGACGGCACCTCACCTCACAGCTCCACCCAACCCCGACGTTCCCTCAGCGTTTCTCCCTAACGCGCTTCGCCGGAGGCAACACCGTGATGAAGGAAATCCTGGACGCGATCCAATCGCAGTCAGCATCGAACAGCGGCTCCGCCGCGGTCACGGCCGCCGACTTCGCGGCCCTGCCCATCCCCGAGTCGTACCGCGCGGTCACCGTGCACAAGGACGAGACGGAGATGTTCGCCGGGCTCTCCACGCGCGACAAGGACCCGCGCAAGTCGCTGCACGTCGACGAGGTCCCCGTGCCCGAGCTCGGCCCGGGCGAGGCCCTGGTCGCCGTCATGGCGAGCTCGGTCAACTACAACTCGGTCTGGACCTCGATCTTCGAACCGCTGTCGACGTTCGGCTTCCTCGAGCGCTATGGCAGGCTCAGCGAGCTCACGAAGCGGCACGACCTGCCGTACCACATCATCGGCTCCGACCTCGCGGGCGTCGTCCTGCGCACCGGCCCGGGCGTCAACGCCTGGCGGCCCGGCGACGAGGTCGTCGCGCACTGCCTCTCCGTCGAACTGGAGTCCTCGGACGGCCACAACGACACGATGCTCGACCCGGAGCAGCGCATCTGGGGCTTCGAGACCAACTTCGGCGGACTGGCAGAGATCGCCCTCGTCAAGTCCAACCAGCTCATGCCCAAGCCCGCCCACCTCAGCTGGGAGGAGGCGGCGGCTCCCGGGCTCGTCAACTCCACCGCGTACCGCCAGCTCGTCTCGCGCAACGGCGCGGGCATGAAGCAGGGCGACAACGTCCTCATCTGGGGCGCCAGCGGCGGTCTCGGCTCCTACGCCACCCAGTTCGCGCTGGCCGGCGGCGCCAACCCGATCTGCGTGGTCTCCAGCCCTCAGAAGGCGGAGATCTGCCGCGCCATGGGCGCCGAGGCGATCATCGACCGCAACGCCGAGGACTACAAGTTCTGGAAGGACGAGCACACCCAGGACCCCAAGGAGTGGAAGCGCTTCGGCAAGCGCATCCGCGAGCTGACCGGCGGCGAGGACGTCGACATCGTCTTCGAGCACCCCGGCCGCGAGACCTTCGGCGCCTCGGTCTACGTCACGCGCAAGGGCGGCACGATCGTCACCTGCGCCTCGACGTCCGGCTACAACCACGAGTACGACAACCGCTACCTGTGGATGTCCCTGAAGCGGATCATCGGCTCGCACTTCGCGAACTACCGTGAGGCCTGGGAGGCCAACCGCCTCATCGCCAAGGGCAAGATCCACCCCACCCTGTCGAAGGTCTACTCGCTGGAGGAGACCGGCCAGGCGGCGTACGACGTGCACCGCAACCTCCACCAGGGCAAGGTCGGCGTGCTGTGCCTGGCCCCCGAGGAGGGCCTGGGCGTGCGCGACCCGGAGATGCGCGCCAAGCACATCGACGCCATCAACCGCTTCCGGAACATCTGAGGCCGGAGGTCCATACATGACTGAGCGTCAACCCGCCAATTCGCGGAAGGAGAGGGACCGGCCGTGGCTCATGCGGACCTACGCCGGTCACTCCACGGCCGAGGCGTCGAACGAGCTGTACCGGCGCAACCTCGCCAAGGGCCAGACCGGTCTGTCGGTCGCGTTCGACCTGCCGACGCAGACCGGCTACGACCCCGACCACATCCTCGCCCGCGGCGAGGTGGGCCGGGTCGGGGTCCCGGTCTCGCACGTCGGTGACATGCGGCGGCTGTTCCAGGACATCCCGCTGGAGCAGATGAACACCTCGATGACCATCAACGCCACCGCCATGTGGCTGCTGGCGCTCTACCAGGTCGTCGCGGAGGAGCAGGGCGCGGACATCACCAGGCTCCAGGGGACGACGCAGAACGACATCGTCAAGGAGTACCTGTCGCGCGGGACGCACGTCTTCCCGCCGGGGCCGAGCCTGCGTCTGACCACCGACATGATCGCGTACACGGTCAGCCACATGCCCAAGTGGAACCCGATCAACATCTGCAGCTACCACCTGCAGGAGGCCGGGGCCACGCCGGTGCAGGAGATCGCGTACGCGATGTCGACCGCCATCGCGGTCCTCGACGCGGTGCGCGACTCCGGTCAGGTGCCGCAGGAGCGGATGGGCGATGTCGTCGCGCGCATCTCCTTCTTCGTGAACGCGGGCGTCCGCTTCATCGAGGAGATGTGCAAGATGCGGGCCTTCACCCGCATCTGGGACCAGGTGACGAAGGAGCGCTACGGGATCGAGGACCCCAAGCAGCGCCGCTTCCGCTACGGCGTCCAGGTCAACTCCCTGGGCCTGACCGAGGCGCAGCCGGAGAACAACGTCCAGCGCATCGTGCTGGAGATGCTGGCCGTGACGCTGTCCAAGGACGCACGCGCGCGTGCCGTGCAGCTTCCGGCCTGGAACGAGGCGCTGGGCCTGCCCCGGCCCTGGGACCAGCAGTGGTCGCTGCGCATCCAGCAGGTCCTGGCGCACGAGAGCGATCTGCTCGAGTACGAGGACATCTTCGACGGGTCGCACGTCATCGAGGCCAAGGTGAGCGCCCTGGTCGAGGAGTCGCTCGCCGAGATGGAGCGGATCCAGGAGATGGGCGGCGCCATGGCGGCCGTCGAGTCGGGGTACCTCAAGTCGCAGCTGGTCGCGTCGCACGCCGAGCGGCGGGCGCGGATCGAGGCGGGCCAGGAGAAGATCGTCGGCGTCAACTGCTTCGAGTCGACCGAGCCGAACCCGTTGACCGCCGATCTGGACACGGCGATCATGACGGTCGACCCGGCGGTCGAGGCACGCGTGGTGGTGGCCCTGCAGAACTGGCGCGACACCCGCTACCAGCCGCCCTTCAACCACCCACGCCCGTGCAAGGCGCTGGAGAAGCTGAAGGAGGCCGCTGCCACGGACGCAAACCTGATGGAGGCCACCCTCGAGTGCGCCCGCGCGGGTGTTACGACTGGCGAGTGGGCCGGCGCGCTGCGCGAGGTGTTCGGCGAGTACCGGGCGCCCACCGGTGTCTCGTCCGCCCCTGTCGCGGTCGCCGCCGAGGAGGGCACTCCGCTCGCCGAGGTGCGCCGGAAGGTGGCGCGCACCGCCGAGGACCTCGGCACCGGCAAGCTGCGGCTGCTGGTCGGCAAGCCCGGCCTGGACGGCCACTCGAACGGCGCGGAGCAGATCGCCGTCCGCGCCCGCGACGCCGGGTTCGAGGTGGTCTACCAGGGCATACGGCTGACGCCAGAGCAGATCGTGTCCGCCGCGCTCGCTGAGGACGTGCACTGCGTGGGCCTGTCGATCCTTTCCGGCTCACATACGCAGCTCGTCCCGGACGTCCTCGACCGGCTCCGCGAGGCCGGCGCCTCCGACATCCCCGTGATCGTCGGGGGCATCATCCCCAACAGCGACGCCGAGGATCTGAAGCGTGCGGGTGTGGCCGCCGTCTTCACCCCGAAGGACTTCGGCATCACGGAGATCATCGGTCGTATCGTCGACGAGATCCGTACAGCGAACAAGCTCGACACCCTGGAGGTCCCCGCATGACCACGCCCGCGACGCCGGTGAACCGGCTGCGCCCCCGCCGCTCGTGTCTCGCGGTGCCGGGAAGCAACCCCCGCTTCCTGGAGAAGGCCCAGGGCCTGCCGGCCGACCAGGTCTTCCTGGACCTGGAGGACGCCTGCGCGCCGCTCGCCAAGCCCGAGGCCCGGCACACCATCGTGAAGTTCCTGAACGAGGGCGACTGGACCGGCAAGACGCGGGTCGTGCGCGTCAACGACTGGACGACGCACTGGACGTACCGCGATGTCGTCACGGTCGTCGAGGGCGCGGGCCAGAACCTCGACTGCATCATGCTGCCGAAGGTGCAGGACGCCCAGCAGATCGTCGCCCTCGACCTCCTCCTGACCCAGATCGAGAAGACGATGGGCTTCGAGGTCGGCAAGATCGGCATCGAGGCGCAGATCGAGAACGCCCAGGGCCTGAACAACGTCAACGAGATCGCCACGGCGTCCCCGCGCATCGAGACGATCATCTTCGGCCCGGCCGACTTCATGGCGTCCATCAACATGAAGTCGCTGGTCGTGGGTGAGCAGCCGCCCGGCTACCCGGCGGACGCGTACCACTACATCCTGATGAAGATCCTGATGGCCGCCCGCGCCAACAACCTCCAGGCGATCGACGGCCCCTACCTGCAGATCAAGAACGTGGACGGCTTCCGCGAGGTCGCCGGCCGCGCTGCCGCGCTCGGCTTCGACGGCAAGTGGGTGCTGCACCCGGGCCAGGTCGACGCGGCCAACGAGGTCTTCTCGCCCTCGCAGGAGGACTACGACCACGCGGAGCTGATCCTTGACGCGTACGAGTGGTGCACGTCCGAGGCGGGCGGCAAGAAGGGCTCGGCGATGCTCGGCGACGAGATGATCGACGAGGCGAGCCGCAAGATGGCGCTGGTCATCGCGGGCAAGGGTCGCGCGGCGGGCATGCAGCGCACCTCCAAGTTCGAGGCCCCGGAGGCGTAGGGATCATGCAGTTCGGACGCACCTACGAGGAGTTCGAGGTCGGCGCGGTCTACAAGCACTGGCCGGGGAAGACGGTCACCGAGTACGACGACCACCTCTTCTGTCTCCTGACGATGAACCACCACCCGCTCCACATGGACACCAACTATGCGGAGAAGACGACGGACTTCGGGAAGAACGTCGTCGTCGGCAACTACATCTACTCGCTGCTGCTGGGCATGTCCGTGCCGGACGTGTCGGGCAAGGCGATCGCGAACCTGGAGATCGAGTCGCTGAAGCATGTGGCGCCGACCTTCCACGGCGACACGATCTACGGCGAGACGACGGTCCTCGACAAGACCCCGTCGAAGTCCAAGTCGGACCGCGGCATCGTCTACGTCGAGACCAAGGGCTACAAGCAGGACGGCACGCTCGTCTGCGTGTTCCGCCGCAAGGTGATGGTCCCCACCGAGACGTACATCAAGGAGCGCGGCGGCGAGCAGCCCGGCCGCCCCGAGCTCAAGTCACAGGAGAAGTAACCATGGCGCGACTCGCCCAGACCGCCGGTCTGACCGACATCCAGCAGGAGATCCTCTCCACCGTCCGCGACTTCGTGGACAAGGAGATCCTTCCGGTCGCCACCGAGCTGGAGCACCGCGACGAGTACCCGCAGGCGATCGTCGACGGCCTCAAGGAACTGGGCCTCTTCGGCCTGATGATCCCCGAGGAGTACGGGGGCCTGGGCGAGTCGCTGCTCACCTACGCGCTGTGCGTGGAGGAGATAGCGCGCGGCTGGATGTCCGTCTCCGGCATCATCAACACCCACTTCATCGTCGCGTACATGCTCAAGCAGCACGGCACGCAGGAGCAGAAGGAGTACTTCCTCCCGCGCATGGCGGCAGGCGAGGTGCGCGGCGCGTTCTCCATGTCGGAGCCGGGCCTCGGCTCGGACGTCTCGGCGATCACGTCCAAGGCGACGCGGGACGGCGACGACTTCGTCCTCAACGGCCAGAAGATGTGGCTCACGAACGGTGGAACGTCGACCCTGGTGGCGGTCCTCTGCAAGAGTGACGAAGGCCACCCCGAGGGCACGGCCCCGCACAAGTCGATGACGACCTTCCTGGTCGAGAAGGAGCCCGGTTTCGGAGAGGTCCGCCCCGGCCTCACCATCCCGGGCAAGATCGACAAGATGGGCTACAAGGGCGTCGACACCACCGAGCTCATCATGGACGGACTGCGTATTCCGGCCAATCGTGTGCTCGGCGGCACCACCGGCCGGGGTTTTTACCAAATGATGGACGGAGTCGAGGTCGGCCGCGTGAACGTCGCAGCACGTGGCTGCGGCGTCGCACAGCGTGCATTCGAGCTGGGTGTCGCTTACGCCCAGCAACGGCACACGTTCGGAAAGCCGATCGCCCAGCACCAGGCCATCCAGTTCAAGCTGGCCGAGATGGCTACCAAGGTCGAGGCGGCCCATGCCATGATGGTCAACGCAGCTCGCAAAAAGGACTCCGGGGAACGAAACGACCTTGAAGCAGGGATGGCGAAGTACCTCGCCTCCGAGTACTGCAAAGAGGTCGTGGAGGACGCCTTCCGGATCCACGGCGGCTACGGCTTCTCGAAGGAGTACGAGATCGAGCGCCTCTACCGCGAGGCGCCGATGCTGCTGATCGGCGAAGGTACTGCTGAGATTCAGAAAATGATCATCGGGCGTAGGCTGCTCGAAGAGTATCGGTTCCAGGGTTAGATGTCCGAGTTCGGGGTGTTTTCTTCGAGAAGAAGATCACACCCCGTCAGCGCACTTCGGCCGTCGACTCGGCTTCGTGGCTTGCCCAGTTGCGGGCCGCAACCGATACGATCCCGGAAAGCCGCCGTCCCCCGTCAACAGCGCGGCATCATCCGCTACGAAGGTCATCCATGCCCCACAGCCAAACCTCTGCACCTCGCGGCCGGGTCCGCCTAGCGCGCGGAGCATCGCCGTGGCTTCTGCCGACCGTCGCCACCGCAGCCCTGAGCCTGGCCCGGTCCCGCCGCTCCAAGTCCGCGGCCGCCGTCGCCGTGCCCGCCACCGCTCTCGCGGCGGGCATGCTGTGGTTCTTCCGCGACCCGGAGCGTGAGATCGCTCCGGGCCGTGTCATCTCCCCGGCCGACGGCGTGGTGCAGAGCATCATGCCGTGGAAGGACGGACGCACCCGCGTCGCGATCTTCATGAGCCCGCTGAACGTCCACGTCAACCGCGCACCCCTCGCGGGCACGGTGACGTCGGTCGAGCACATCCCCGGCGGGTTCGTGCCGGCGTTCAACAAGGAGAGCGAGAACAACGAGCGCGTTGTCTGGCACTTCGACACCGAGCTCGGCGACATCGAGATGGTGCAGATCGCCGGTGCGGTCGCCCGCCGCATCGTCCCCTACATCCCGCAGGGCACCAAGGTCGAGCAGGGCGACCGGATCGGTCTGATCCGCTTCGGCTCGCGCGTCGACATCTACCTCCCCGAGGGCGTCGAGGTCGCAGTCGAGGTCGGTCAGAAGACCGTGGCTGGGGTGACTCGAATTGACCGTGATTGATCCGGATACGAAGGCCGGCTGGGTGCCGGAGGCCGACGAGGTGGACGACGACGCGGAAGAGATGCCGCTGTCGCTTCGTCTGTCGATAGCGGACACCCTCACGCTCGGCAACGCCACGTGCGGCTTCATGGCGGTGTACTTCACCACCACCGGCATCCTGATCCCGCACCTCACGGGCAGCCAGGAGTCTGGCATGGCCCGGCACAGCGCGGCCACGGCCGTGATCCTGATGCTGTGCGCGGCGGTCTTCGACCTGTTCGACGGACTGGTGGCCCGCAAGCTCCGCTCGTCGCCGATGGGTGCGGAGCTGGACAACCTGTCCGACCTGATCAGCTTCGGCCTGGCGCCCGCGTACTTCGTCCTCGTCTACGGCATGGTCGCGGACGACGCGCACCAGCGGGTGGCGGCGGTCGGCGCGATCGTCGTGCTCCTGGCCGTCGTCCTCCGCCTCGCGAGATTCTCCTGCGTGACGGTGAAGGACGGCACGTTCCAGGGGATGCCCTCGCCGTTCGGTGCGTTGACGGTGGTCTCGATCGTGCTGCTCGAGCTGCCGTTCTTCGCCACGCTGCTGGCGATTCTCGGCACCGCGTGGCTCATGGTGAGCCGGGTCGAGTACCCGAAGCCGCGGGGGCGGCTCGCCGTGGCGATGCTCTCCTGGATCGTGCTCAGCATGGGACTGCTGACGGCCTGGGCGTTCGACGCGCCCGGGGGCCAGCTGCTCCTGCAGACCGGGTGCTCGCTGCAGCTGGTTCTTGGAGCGGTGATCCCCCTCTTCGCTACGGCTCGGAGGGTGAACAACTTCCGGGACAACCGGCGCGAGGCGCGGGCAGCGCAGCTGCCTTAGCGCCAGGCGGTACGGAAACGGGTGTGGCCCGAGCTTTCTGGCTCGGGCCACACCCGTTTTTGTGCGCTCAGGCGGTACGCGAGGGAACCCGCCGTCGTGGGTTGTGCCCACCCTCCCCCAAGCTCTCGGCTTCGCTCGAGCAGGGGGCACCCCCATCGCCCTGCGGAACGATTGCCCACAACGGTGACGGCGTGCCCACCCACGACAGCGACCCCCGCCGGCCCGCAGGCGCCATGTGGTCCCGGCGCGGCCCCGACCCACGTACCGGCAGGTGGCGCACCAGCCGACCACAGGCCCGCAGACGCCACCCGGCCGGAGGTGCCGCGCGCCGAGGGGCGCCCACAGGCGCGTCAGACCAGGAAGTCCCGCCCGATCCGCTCCGCCACGGTCTCCAGGATCGGCCCCGCCTCCGCGATGCAGCGCGCGACGTCCGGTTCGACGTCCGTCAGCGCGTACGCCCGGCGGATCCCCGCCTTCCCCAGCGCCTCCGGCCGGAGCGCGAGGCGGCCGCAGACCGCCACGACCTCCTTGCCCGCCGCGCGGGCCGCAGCGGCGACACCCGCAGGGGCCTTGCCGTGCAGCGTCTGCTCGTCGAGCGACCCCTCACCCGTGATGACGAGAGCGGCCCGTTCCAGGGCGGGCGCGAAGCCGAGGACGTCCAGCATGACCTCGATACCGGGCCGGAAACTCGCGCCCAGCCCGACGAGAGCGCCGTATCCGATGCCCCCCGCGGCCCCCGCACCCGGCGACTGCGCGTACTCCGCAGCCCGCGGCCCGACCGTCTTCTCCAGGACCTTCGCATAGTGGCCAAGCGCGGCGTCGAGCGTCGCGACGTCCTCCGGGCTCGCCCCCTTCTGCGGCCCGTACACGGCGGGAGCCCCCGTGGGCCCGGTCAACGGATTGTCGACGTCGCTGGCGAGCACCACATCGACATCGGCGAGACGCGCATCGAGGCCCGACAGGTCCGCGGAGGCCAGGCCCCGCAGGCCCCCGCCTCCCGGTGCGACGGGCTCCCCGTCCGCGTCCAGGAACCGCGCCCCGAGCGCGGCCAGCATCCCGGCGCCGCCGTCGGTGGTGGCGCTGCCGCCGACGCCGAACACGATGGTGCGGGCGCCCGCGTCGAGCGCAGTGCGGATCAGCTCACCGGAGCCGTACGTCGTCGCGGTCAGCGGCGCGAAGACGCCGTCGGGCAGCCGCTGGAGCCCGCTGGCCTCGGCCATCTCGACCACGGCGGTTCCGTCGCGCAGCGCGTACGCCGCGCTGACCTCGTCGCCGAGCGGCCCGGTGACCCGTACCTCGCGGCGCTCGAAACCGGCCGCGACGGCGGCCGCGACCGTGCCGTCGCCGCCGTCGGCCACCGGCAGCGCCTCGACCTCGACCCGTGGAGCGACGCGGCGCAGCCCGGCCGCGACACGCTCGGCGACCTGCACGGCCGTGAGTGATCCCTTGAACTTGTCTGCGGCTATCAGCACGCGTCCGACGTGACCGGACCCCCCCGACGGCCCTGACGGCCCCGTCGGCTGTGCCTTGCCCGCTGCCGTCCATGCAGCGTCCGCCACCGTTCATCCCCTTGCCTCCGGGCCCTGCTCACGCAAGGCAGTCGCGCCGCTGCGACCTTAGCCGGAGGTGGGGCCCGCTGCCCATGGGCCGTCTCACCTGCTGGTGCGGCCCGGAACGGCATTGGCCGAGCGAAAGCACCCGGGAGTGGGTAAACCGGAGACATGACCACTGTGGACGTGCACGTGGGCACGGATGTGGGCACGCGGCTCGACGACCGGATTCTCGGCGGCTGGCTCGGCCGGATCGCGGGCAACATGCTCGGCAAGCCAGTGGAGCAGGGCGACCACTGGACGCGCGAGCGCATCGACAGCTATCTCAGGCGGGCGGCCGCTCTGCCGCTCATGGACTATCTTCCGGGACCCGTGTCCGAGTCCGACGAGTTCGCGCTGCGCCCGGAGTGGCGCTCGTGCGTACGGGGCCGTATCCACGGCAGCTGCCGGGACGACGACGTGGACTACGCGATCCTCGGCCTGCACCTGCTGGAGACCCACGGCTTCGGCTTCACCACCGAGCAGGTGGGCGAACTGTGGCTGCTGCGGCTGCCGTATCTCCAGACGTTCACCGCGGAGCGCGCCGCGTACCGCAACCTCGCGAACGGCCTCAAGCCACCGCTGACCGCGACGTACGACAATCCCTACCAGGAGTGGATCGGCGCGCTCATCCGCGCCGACGTCTTCGGCTGGACCTGCCCCGGCGCCCCGCGCCGTGCGGCGTCGCTCGCCCGCCGCGACGCGGTGCTGTCGCACACCGGCAACGGCGTGTACGGCGCAATGTGGGCGGCGGCGCTGGTGTCCGCCGCGTTCACGGCGCCGAACGCCCGCACCGCGTTGGACACCGCGCTCACGGTCATCCCGGCGAGCAGCCGTCTCGCCCGGACGGTGCGGCGTGTCATCTCGCTGCACGACTCCCGCCTCGGCTGGGAGGACACACTCGATGCCGTCCAGGAGGAGACGGCGGGCCTCAACTGGATCCACACGATCCCGAACGCCGCCGTCATCACCGCCGGACTCCTCTACGGCGGTGGTGATTTCACGCGCACCATCACCCTGACCGTGCTCGGCGGCCTCGACACCGACTCCAACGGCGCGACCGCAGGCTCCGTGGCGGGCGTCCTGTGCGGCGCCGCCGCGATCCCGTCCCAGTGGAAGGACCCGCTGGAGGACACCGTGCGCAGCGCCGTGTTCGGCTTCGACGGGGCGCGCATCAGCGAACTGGCGGAGCGGACAGCACTGTTGGCACGGGCGCAGAACATCTGAAGCACGCCGTTTGGAACCGAGGCGGGACGCGGGCGCTTGGTTACCCTTCCTTGGTGACCACTCCTGACTACGCCACCTACATCGCCGGCCTCCCCCGTGTCCTCGCCGGCGCCGCCGCCCTCTTCCGTGACGCCGAGGGACGCGTGCTGGCCGTCGAGCCCAACTACCGTGAGGGCTGGGCGCTGCCCGGCGGGACCATCGAATCGGACGCCGGTGAGAGCCCGCGCCAGGGCGCCAGGCGCGAAACGCTGGAGGAGATCGGCCTCGACGTCGAGCTCGGGCGGCTGCTGGCGGTGGACTGGGTGCTGGGCACGGGGCGCCCGCCGATCGTGGCCTATCTGTACGACGGCGGGGTGCTCACCGAGGAACAGCTCAAGTCGATCCGGCTGCAGGAGGAGGAACTCCTGTCGTGGCGACTGCTGCCACGCGCCGAGCTCCAGCAGTACCTGCACGGCACGCTGGGCCTCCGGGTCCTCGCCGCGCTCGACGTGCTGGCGGAGGGTGCGGGCACGGCGGAGCTGGAGAACGGCCGACCGGCGGTGTGACGACGGCGGCCCGGGAACGGGCCCGTGGGGAGCGGCCTACGATATCGGTTCGCCGCCGCAGGCCCCGCGGCCTAGGCTCGGCGGCATGGACAAGCCTCTCGTCCCTCTCGTCGCCATCCTCAGCGGCGCCGGTATCTCCACCGACTCCGGCATCCCGGACTACCGCGGGCCGAACGGGCTGTGGCGGCGCGATCCGGAGGCCGAGAAGCTCGTCACGTACGAGTACTACATGACGGATCCGGAGGTCCGCCGCCGTTCATGGCAGATGCGGCGTAAGAACCGGACCCTGCTGGCCCAGCCGAACGCCGCGCACCGGGCGGTGGTCGACCTGGAGCGTTCCGGGGTGCCGGTGCGGGTCATCACGCAGAACGTCGACGGGCTGCACCAGCTCGCCGGGCTGCCGGACCGCAAGGTGCTCGAACTGCACGGGACTGCGCGGTCGGTGATGTGTACCGGTTGCGGCGCCCGCTCCTCGATGGAGGACGCGCTCGCGCGGGTCGCCGCGGGTGAGGAGGACCCGTCGTGCCTGGACTGCGGCGGGATCCTGAAGTCCGCGACGGTCATGTTCGGCGAGCGGCTCGATCCGGAGGTGCTTGGCCAGGCGGTCGCCATCACCAAGGCCTGCCAGGTGTTCATCGCGGTGGGGACGAGTCTGCAGGTGCAGCCTGCCGCGGGGCTCGCCGGCCTCGCCGCCGACCACGGCGCGCGGCTGATCATCGTCAACGCCGAGCCGACGCCGTACGACGACCAGGCGCACGAGGTCGTACGGGAGCCGATCGGGACGGCGCTGCCGGAGCTGCTGGGGCGCCTCGCCCACTGACCGCGGATGAGCCTCCGGCCCACGATCAGAACAGCCCGGCCCCCATCTCGAAGTCCAGCAGCTGCTGCTTGCGCTCCAGGCCGCCGCCGTAGCCCGTGAGGCTTCCGTTCGCGCCCACCACGCGGTGGCAGGGCACGATGATGCCGACGGGGTTGCGGCCGTTGGCGAGGCCGACCGCGCGGGAGGCCTTGGGGTTGCCGAGTGCTTCGGCGAGCTCGCCGTAGCTACGGGTCTCGCCGTACGGGATCTCCCGGAGCTGCTCCCATACGGTGCGCTGGAAGGGCGTTCCGTGGAGGTCGAGGGGGAGCGTGAACTCTTTGAGCTCGCCTGCGAAGTAGGCCTTCAGCTGGGTGGCGATCTCCGCGAAGGCGAATGCGGTGTCGTCGCGGTCGCCGAAGCTCTCCTCGGCCGGGCGGTGGCGCTGGCTGGTCATGTAGAGGCCGGACAGGACGCCGTCGGTGAGGACGAGGGTGAGGAGGCCGTAGGGGCTGTCCATGACGGTGTGCTGACGGTGGTGGCGGGGCGACATGTCTTCGTACGTCCTTGTGTGTAACTGCCCTATACGGGAAGGAAGTTGATCGGGTGGTCGTCGGTGGCCCACAGGTACTGGACCGCGTAGGCGCGCCATGGGCGCCAGGCCGCGGCGCGGGCGGTGAGCGCGGCCGGAGTGGACGGCAGGCCCAGTTCCTGGGCGGCGCGCCGCATTCCGAGGTCGGTGGCGAGGAAGGCGTCCGGGTCGCCGAGGGCGCGCATGGCGATGGCCTCGACGGTCCAGGGTCCGAACCCGGGCAGCGCGGCAAGCCGTACGCGGGCCTCGTCCCAGTCGCTCTCGGCACCCAACCGGAGGGTCCTTTCGGCGAGTTGGCGGACGAGTGTGGTGAGGGTGGTGCGGCGGCTCTGCGGCAGGGCGAGCGACTCGGGGTCCAGTCCGGCCAGCGCCTCGGGTGACGGGAAGAGGTGGGTGAGGCCGCCCTCCGGGTCGTCGACGGGCTCGCCGTGGGCGACGACCAGCCTGGCGGCATGGGTGCGTGCGGCGGCCGTGGAGACCTGCTGGCCGAGCACCGCGCGGACCGCGAACTCGGCCTCGTCGACGGTGCGCGGCACGCGGCGGCCCGGCGCCTTGTCGACGAGCGGTGTGAGCAGCGGGTCCCTGCGGAGCAGATCGTCGATGGCGACGGGGTCCGCGTCGAGGTCGAGCATGCGGCGGCAGCGGCTGATGGCGACGGGCAGATCGCGCAGGTCGGTGAGGGTGAGGCGGCAGCCGATGTGGTCGGGGGCGGGCGTGAGCGCGGCGATTCCGTGCCCGTAGGGGAGGCGGAGCGTGCGCCGGTACGCGCCGTCTCGCCACTCCTCCACGCCGGGTACGGCGGTCGCGGCAAGATGCCCGAAGAGGTTGTCGGGGTTGAGCGGCACGCGGAACGGCAGCCGCAGGGTGAGCGTGCCCGGGGTGCCCTTCGTACCGGGGCTGCCCTTCGCCCTCAGGGCGCGGGTGCGCAGCTCGCTCGGGGCGAGCGCGTAGACCTCTCGTACGGTGTCGTTGAAGGTGCGGATCGAGGCGAAACCGGCGGCGAAGGCGATCTCCGCCATGGGCAACGCGGTCGTCTCGATGAGCAGGCGGGCGGTCTGGGCCCGCTGAGCCCGGGCGAGCGCGAGCGGCCCGGCGCCCAGCTCCGCGAGCAACTGGCGCTCGATCTGCCGGGTGCTGTAGCCGAGGCGGGCGGCGAGTCCGGGGACGCCTTCGCGGTCGACGACGCCGTCGCCGATGAGCCGCATGGCGCGGGCCACGAGGTCGGCGCGCTGATTCCACTCGGGGGAGCCGGGGCTGGTGTCGGGGCGGCAGCGTTTGCAGGCGCGGAAGCCGGCCTGCTGGCAGGCGGCCGCGGACGGGTAGAACGTCATGTTCTGCGGCTTGGGCGGCACGACCGGGCAGCTGGGGCGGCAGTAGATCCCCGTGGTCAGTACGGCGGTGAAGAACCACCCGTCGAAGCGGGCGTCCTTGGCCTGCACGGCGCGCAGACAGCGCTCGGTGTCGGTGTGCATGGCTCAAGGATGGTGCACGCCGACGGGCCGAGGCTGGCGAGAATCCGACATCAACCTTGCGCTGCCAGGAAGCGCGCCAGGCCTGTTGTGCGGGCGTCAGTGTTTCGCCGGTTTCGCCGGTTCCGCCAGCGCCGCCTCGAACGCGTCGTACGCCGCCTGGTCGAAGAGGACGAAACGCACCTCCTCGACGGGCGGCGTGGCGGCTTCGCGCACCGTGCGTACGGCGATGCGCGCGCCGTCGGCGATCGGCCAGCCGTAGATTCCTGTGGAGATCGCCGGGAAGGCGACGGTTCTTGCGCCCAGCTCGGCGGCGATGCGCAGCGACTGTCGGTAGCAGGAGGCCAGCAGCGAGGAGCGGTCCTCGCCCGGGGACCAGACGGGCCCCACGGTGTGGATCACGTGAGCGGCGTTCAACTTCCCCGCCGTGGTGGCGACCGCCCGGCCGGTGGGCAGCCCTCCGCCGTATACGGAGGCCCGCAGCTTGCGGCACTCCTCGAGGATCGCGGGCCCGCCCCGCCGGTGGATCGCTCCGTCGACACCCCCGCCGCCGAGCAATGAGGAATTCGCGGCGTTGACGATGGCATCGGCCGTCTGCTCGGTGATGTCGCCCTGAACCAGGGTGATCGCGGTCATAACACCCATCGTACGGAGCGGGGCGGGGGCTGGGCAGGCCTTATGACCCGTATGGCCTGCCGATTTCTGAAGTGGGCGAGCCGCGGCGGGCCCGCGCGCATCCGTCCGGATGGAGCGACGGCCCGGCGGCCCGCCGGGCCCGGGCGTCGAGAGCCGGGCGTCACCGATCCCGGGCGTCGAGGGCCGAGTGCCCCCTGACCCCGGGGCGTCGAGGGCCGGGCGCCGGCCGTCACCCGCTCTGCCGCAGCCGCCGCCACACCGCCTTCGCCGCGTTGTGGCCGGACATCCCGTGGACCCCTGGCCCCGGCGGTGTCGCCGACGAGCAGATGAAGATCGCTGGGTGCGGGGTGTTGTACGGAAAGAGGGACAGTCTGGGGCGGAGCAGAAGCTGCAGGCCGGAGGCGGCGCCGCAGGCGATGTCGCCGCCGACGTAGTTCGGGTTGCGGGCGGCCAGCTCGGGCGGGCCCGCCGTGGCGCGCGCCAGGACACGGTCGCGGAAGCCGGGCGCGAACCGCTCCAGCTGCCGCTCGACGGCGTCGGTCAGGTCGCCGTCCCAGCCGTTCGGCACATGGCCGTACGCCCAGAAGACGTGCTTGCCGGCGGGTGCGCGCGACGGGTCGGCGACGCTCGGCTGCACGGTGATCAGGAACGGCGGGTCGGGCGCGCGGCCCTCCCGCGAGGCCGCGCGCAGGGCCGCGTCGATCTCCTGACGGCTCGCCCCGACCTGCACGGTCCCGGCGCGGCGCGGCTCCTCGGCGGTCCATGGCACCGGCCCGTCCAGCGCATAGTCGATCTTGAACACGCTCGCGCCGTACCGGTACCGGTCGTAGGCCCGCCCGAGCCCCGCGATCCGGGCGAGCGCCGCGGGCGAAGTGTCGAAGACGTATGCGCGGGCGGGCGGCAGGTCGTCCAGCCGCTTGACCTCGTAGTCCGTGTACACCAGGCCGCCGAGGTCCTTCAGATACGCGGTGAGCGCGTCGGAGATCGACTGGGAGCCGCCGCGCGCGACCGGCCAGCCGCGCGCGTGCGCGGCCAGCGCGAAGACGAGGCCGACGGCGCCGGTGGCGAGGCCGTCGAGCGGCGCGATGACATGGGCGACGAGCCCGGAGAAAAGCGCTTTCGCCCGGTCGTCGCGGAACCGGCGCATGAGCCACGTCGACGGAGGCAGGCCCACCAGGCCGAAGCGGGCGAGGGTGACGGGGTCGCGCGGGAGCGCGGTCAGCGGCAGCGACATGAAGTCGCGAGCGAGGGTGTCCCATCTGCTGGTGAAGGGGGCGACCAGCCTGCGGTACGCCCCGGCGTCGCGCGGCCCGAACGACGCGGCCGTCTCGGCGACGGAGCGCGAGAGCACCGCGGCCGTGCCGTCCAGGAACGGGTGTGCCATGGGCAGCGGGGCGTGCAGCCACTCCAGGCCGTACCGATCGAGGGGCATCGCCTGGAACGCGGGCGAGTTGATCCCCAGCGGGTGAGCGGCGGAACAGGGGTCGTGCCGGAAACCGGGCAGCGTCAGCTCCTCGGTCCGCGCTCCCCCGCCCACCGTGTCCCGCGCCTCGAAGACCGCGACGGAGAAGCCGCGGCGGGCCAGCTCGACGGCAGCGGTCAGTCCATTCGGTCCCGCACCCACGACGACGGCATCGAGCATCGACGGCACCTTCGGACTCCCTTGTCAGCCGACGGCCACTGCAACCACAGGATATGCCGCGGCTCTGACAGCCCGGCGGGGCGTCGGTACCCTTGGCCGGATGGTGGCGCACCGCTTCCGCGTCCGGTCCGATGACGACGAGACCACGTACTGGTTCGAGACCGCGCCGGACCGCTGGCCGGCGCGGCAGGTCTCCTTCGCGGGCGCTGACCGTCTTCCCGTCACCGCCGCATCGCTGACCGAACTCGCCCAGACCCGCGAGGAGTTCGGGCTGCTGGGCGTGCAGCTCTACGAGGCCGTGTACGGCGTATTGGCCGAGGGGCCCGTGGAGGAGCCGCCGGATGCGGAGCCGGTGACCGAGGAGGAGTTCGCACACGCCTGGCGGCAGGCTCGCTGGTATCGCCACTGCGAGGCGCCACCGTACGACAGCGGACCGCTACCCGCGGGCACCCGCATGATCGGCGAAATCGCCCCGACCCCCTGGCCGCCCGGCGTCACGGGCCTCTTCGTCGGCCTCGGGCTGCCGTTCGACGGTTTCATCGACCTACCGTGGCTGCCGCGCGCTGCCGCCGACTGGCCGCCTGTCGGCACGGAGGTCGAGCTGGAGGTGACCACCCTGCGGTTCGACTTCGACGAAGCTGCAGCGAGCCTTCAGATCAGGCTCCGTCCGAAAGCAGCCCCGCCACCCGGCGAGCCGTGGCCGCGTCCCGTGCGGCCGTGAACGGCAGCGCATTGCCCCCGGTGATACGGAACGGCTCGCCCGCACGCGTCAGATGCGCACCGCCCGCCTCCTCGACGAGCAGCAATCCGGCAGCGTGATCCCAGGCGGCCTCCCAGGAGAAGGCCACGGCGTCCAGCTCACCGCGGGCGACGGCCAGATACTCCAGCCCGGCCGAGCCGCACGGCCGCGGGTCCACGCCGTCCACGCGCAGCCCGAGCAGGGCCCGCTTCTGCTCGGGCGTGGTGTAGTCCGGGTGGGACGTGGCCACCTGCAGCACCTGACCCGCGGCAGGCGAACCGGCCTGCAGCGGCACGCCGTTCAGCACGGCGCCCCGCCCGCGCACGGCCACGGCCAGCTCGTCGAGCGCCGGCGCGTACGTCCACGAGGCCTGCACCTCGCCGCCCAGCGCCAGCGCGACGAGCGTGCAGAACCCGGGGTCCCCGTGCACGAACTGCCGCGTCCCGTCGACGGGGTCGACGATCCACACCGGCGCATCGCCGCGTATGGCCTCGTACGTCGCCGGGTCCGCGTGCACCGCCTCCTCGCCGACGACCACGGAGCCTGGCAGCAGCTCGGTGAGCGCTGTCGTCAGGTACTCCTCGGCCTGCCGGTCGGCCGTCGTCACCAGGTCGTGCGGACCGGTCTTCTCGACGATCTCGTGCGCGGCGAGCTGCCGGAAGCGGGGCACGATCTCGACGGCGGCGGCCTTGCGGACCACCTCCTCGACGTCGGTCAGTCCGTGTACGAGAAAGTCATCAATCATGCGTCCATGAGAGCACGCGTCACTGACACCGCCCGCCGGGACGGTGTACTCGGGGTGGAATCGCCATGAATGTCACGGAACCCGGCACGCGTCAGCGCCCCACCGCATACCCCTGCATTCCCCGCGGGTTGGCCGCCGCCGACAGGACGCCGGTCTCCGGGTCCCTGGCCACGGCGCACAGGCGCCCCTCGGACCACGGGTCCCCCACAGTCACCTCGTGTCCCAGACGCCTCAGCTCCTCGACGACCTCCGGGTCCATGCGGGACTCGACGGTGACGGAGCCGGGCTGCATGCCGCGCGGGTAGAAGGAGCCGGGGAAGCTGTCGTTGTGCCAGTTCGGGGCGTCGATGGCGCCCTGCAGGTCGAGTCCGCCGCGTACCTGCTCGCGCAGCGCGACCGCCAGGAAGAAGTGGACCTGCCACTGGTCCTGCTGGTCGCCACCGGGCGTGCCGAAGGCCATCACCGGCACGCCGTCCTTCAGGGCGAGGGACGGGGTCAGGGTCGTGCGAGGCCGCCGCCCGGGCGTGAGCGAGTTCGGCAGGCCCTCTTCCAGCCAGGCCATCTGGAGACGTGTGCCGAGCGGGAAGCCCAGCTCGGGCACGACGGGGTTGGACTGCAGCCAGCCGCCGCTGGGCGTGGCCGCGATCATGTTGCCCCAGCGGTCGACGATGTCGAGGTGGCAGGTGTCGCCGCGGGTGCCGCCGTCGGGTGCGACAGCGGGCTCGCCGGGCACGGACGAGGGACCACTCCCGCCCACGGTGGGCTCTCCCGCGCCCGCCCCCGCGATACCCAGCGCATCGAAGCCCGGCTCCCCGGTGGCCACCACGCGCGCGTGCGCGCTCAGCTTCGGCACACGCCCGCCCGGGCTGCCCGGCCGCAGCTCGTGCGAGGCCTTGTCGCCGATCAGCGCGCGCCGCTGTGCGTTGTACGCGTCGGACAGCAGTTCGTCGAGGGGCACCTCCGCCGCGTCCCCGTACCAGGCCTCGCGGTCGGCCATCGCGAGCTTGCAGCCTTCGATGAGCAGATGCACGTACTCGGCGGAGCCGTACTCGGGCAGCTCGGGCGGAAGCAGGGCCAGCTGCTGCAGGAAGACCGGGCCCTGGCTCCAGCCGCCCGCCTTGCACAGCGTCCAGCCGCGCCAGTCGTACGTCGTCGGCGCCTCGTACGACGCGGACCAGGAAGCCAGGTCGTCCAGGGTGAGCGTGCCGGTGTTCCGGGTGCCGCTGGTGTCCATCGTGGGGCGCTGCGCCTGCCGTACCAGCGCCTCGGCGATGAAGCCGCGGCTCCAGACCCGCCGTGCGGCCTCGATCTGCGCGACGCGGTCCGAGCCACCCTCCTCGGTCGCCTCGGCGATCAGCCGTCGCCAGGTGGCGGCCAGCACCGGGTTGCGGAACAGCTCGCCCGGCCGCGGGGACCGGCCGCCCGGCAGATAGACCTCCGCCGAGGAGGTCCACTCGGTCTCGAAGAGCTCGCGGACCGTCTCCACGGTCTCGCCGACGCGCTCCACGGGCGCGTGCCCGTCCTCGGCGTACCCGATGGCGTACGCGAGGACGTCCGCGAGCGACTTCGTGCCGTGGTCGCGCAGGAGCAGCATCCACGCGTCGAAGGCGCCGGGCACGGCGGCGGCGAGCGGCCCGGTGCCGGGGACTAGGTCCAGTCCGAGCGAGCGGTAGTGCGCGACGGTGGCCCCGGCGGGCGCGACGCCCTGGCCGCACAGCACGCGCACCTCGCCGCCCGCGGGCGCGAGGATGATCGGTACTTCACCCGCGGGGCCGTTGAGATGCGGCTCGACGACATGGAGGACGAAGCCCGCGGCGACCGCGGCGTCGTACGCGTTGCCGCCGTCCTCCAGCACGGCCATCGCGGACTGCGAGGCGAGCCAGTGGGTGGAGGAGACCATGCCGAAGGTGCCCTGGAGCGTCGGCCGGGTGGTGAACAAGAGTGCAGCTCCTAGCGTGATGTGCGGTGGTGTGCGGATGTGCGGGTGTTCGGGATCGTACGCAGCGGTCAGTCTCCGCCGGGAGAGCCGGCTTCGACAGGAGAGCCGGTTCCGGCGGGAGAGCCGGTTCCGGTGGGAGAGCCGGTTCCCGTACCGGTCGTACCCGTCTGCCCTGGTGCGGACGCGTCCGGTGCGGTGCCGTCGTCCGCGACCAGGTGGCACGACACTTCGCGGCCGCCGCCCGGCAGGACCCGCAGCTCCGGCACCTCGGTGCGGCAGCGTTCGACGGCGAGCGGGCAGCGGGTGTGGAAGCGGCAGCCGGACGGAGGGTCGAGCGGGCTGGGGAGTTCGCCGCTCAGCACGATGCGCTGCCGCGAGCGCTGCTCGGCCGGGTCGGGAACGGGCGCCGCGGACAGCAGCGCCTGCGTGTACGGGTGCTTGGGGTCGGCGAACAGCTCGGCGGTCGGGGCCTGTTCGACGATCTGGCCGAGGTACATCACGGCGATCCGGTCGGCGAGGTACTCGACGGCCGCGAGGTCGTGGGTGATGAACAGGCAGCCGAAGCCGCGGTCGCGCTGCAGGTCGGCGAGGAGGTTGAGCACCGACGCCTGTACGGAGACGTCGAGCGCCGAGGTCGGCTCGTCGGCGACGAGCAGGTCCGGGTCGACGGACAGGGCACGGGCGATGGAGATGCGCTGCCGCTGCCCGCCGGACAGTTCGTGCGGATGCCGGTCGGCGTGCTCGGGGCGCAGTCCGACCTGCTCGAGGAGTTCCGCCACGCGCGCGCGTGCCGCTTCCCGCTTGGCCAGCCCGTGCAGCCTCAGCGGTTCGGCGATGATCGCCCCCACGGTCATACGCGGATCGAGGGACGACGAGGGGTCCTGGAAGACGAGGTGGAAGTCCTTGCGCAGCGGGCGCAGGGCGCGCCGCGACATCCGGGTGATGTCGGTGCCGTTGACGCGTACGGTGCCGCCGGTGGGCTCGTCGAGGCGGACGGCGCAGCGTCCGACGGTGGACTTGCCGCTGCCCGACTCGCCGACGAGGCCCACGACCTCGCCGCGGCCGACGGTCAGGGTGACGCCGTCGGCGGCGCGTACGGTGCCGCCGGAGCCGCTGAAGTGCCGTTCCAGGTCCACGAGTTCGAGTACCGGCTGCGGCGTAGTCCCCTCGGCTGAGCCGGCGGTTGCGATGGTCGCGGTGGTCACTGTCCGGCCTCCTGGGTGATGCGCTGGAGCGCGACGTCGTGGGGGTGCCAGCAGGCCGCCCGGTGCTTGGCGTCCGCGCCCGCGTCGGCCGTGACGGCCTTGAGGCCGGGCCGGCTCGATCTGCACTGCTCGTCCGCGCGGGCGCAGCGCGGGGCGAAGGTGCAGGCGTCGGGCTGTTCGTCGAGGCTCGGCACGAGGCCCGGGATCTCGGGCAGCCGGCGCTTGCCCCCGCCGCCGGACGCGACCGCCACGCCGGACCCGGCCTCCGCATCAGCCTTGACCGCCACCCCCGCTCCGACCGCCACGCCAGGCTTGAGCACCGCGCCGAGCAGCCCGCGGGTGTACGGATGCCGGGGCGCATCGAACAGCTCGTGCACCGGGGCCTGTTCGACGGGCCGTCCCGCGTACATCACGAGTACCCGGTCCGCGATGTCCGCCACCACGCCCAGATCGTGGGTGATGAGCACGACGGCGGTGCCGAGGCGTTCCCTCAGGGACTGCAGGACCTCGAGGATGCCCGCCTGGACGGTGACGTCGAGGGCGGTCGTCGGCTCGTCGGCGATCAGCACCGCCGGGTCGCAGGCGACCCCGATGGCGATCATCACGCGCTGCCGCATGCCGCCGCTGAGCTGGTGCGGGTACTCGTCGATGCGCTGCCGGGGCGCCGGGATGCCCACCAGGTCGAGGAGTTCGACGGCACGCGCACGTGCCTGCTTCTTCGTCAGCCCCTGGTGGCGGCGGAGCACCTCGCCGATCTGCCGCCCGACGGTGAGGACCGGGTTCAGGGAGGTCATCGGCTCCTGGAAGATCATCGCGATGTCCTTGCCGCGGACCCGCCCCAGCTCCTTCTCGTCGGCGCCGGCGAGCTCGCGTCCGGCGAGCCGGATCGATCCCGTGATGTGCGCCGTGGACGGCAGCAGTCCCGTCACGGCCATCGCGGCCACGGACTTGCCGCACCCCGACTCGCCCACCACGGCCAGGACTTCACCGGCCGCGAGGTCGTACGACAGGTGGTCGACGGCGTGCACGGTACGCGTACCCGACCGGAAGGACACCGACAGGTCGCGCACGCTCAGCACGGCTTCCGGCGCCGTCGCGACGGTGGCGGTCTCGGGAATGCCAGAGGTACTCATCGGGTGCCTCCACGGGGATCGAGGACGTCGCGCAGCCCGTCGCCGAGCAGGTTGAACGCGAGGGTCGCCGCGACGATGGCGAGGCCGGGAAAAACCGCCATCCAGGGCGCGGGGGCGAGGAACGCCTGGGCGCTCGACAGCATCACGCCGAGCGAGGGGTCGGGCGGCTGGACACCCAGGCCCAGGAAGCTGAGCATGGCCTCGCCGATGATCGCGGTCGGAATGCCCACTGTCGCCTGGACGATGAGCGCGGAGGTGGCGTTGGGCAGGATGTGGCGCAGCAGCACGGTCCCGTCGCCTCCGCCGTTGGCGACGGCCGCCGCCACGTAGTCGGCGTGGGCCAGGCGCAGCGTCTCCGCGCGGGTGATCCTGATGACCGCCGGCATCTGCGAGATGCCGATCGCGATGGTCGCATTGGTGAGCGAGGGCCCGAGGACGGCGGCGAGCCCGACGGCCAGCACCAGGAAGGGGAAGGCGAGCAGGGTGTCGGTGAGCCGCGAGACGGCGCTGTCCGCCGCCTTCCCGTAGTAGCCCGCGAGCAGGCCGAGGGGTACGCCGACGAGGAAGGCGAGCGCCACCGCCAGCAGGCCCACCTGCATGGAGGCGCGCGCCCCGTAGACGGCGCGGGAGAGCTGGTCGCGGCCGAGGTCGTCGGTGCCGAGCCAGTGCGCCCAGCCGGGTGCGGACAGTGCGTTGTCGAAGTCGGGCTGGGCGGGATCGTAGGGCGCGACGAGAGGTGCGAAGAGGGCGGCGAGGACGAACACGGCGGCGATCACCCCGCCGGCCACCGCAAGCCTGTTCGCGCGGAGCGCGCGCAGCTTGGCGCTTCCGGTTCCCCTGGCCCTCATGTCCCGTATCGCTGTCACGACGACTGCCGTGGTCACCGGGCTGCACCTCCGAGCCGGATACGCGGGTCGATGGCCGAATAGGCCGCGTCGACCAGCAGGTTGATCAGGATGTAGGCGGCCGAGGTGCACAGCACCACGCCCTGCAGGGTCGCGTAGTCGCGGGTGAAGACGGCGTCGATGGTGAGCTTGCCGAAGCCGGGGAGGACGAAGATCTGCTCGGTGACGACCGCCCCGGAGATCAGATGGCCGAGCTGGAGTCCGAGCACTGTCACCACGGTGACCAGGGAGTTCCTGAGCGCATGCCCGCCGATGACCTCGCGCCGTGACAGTCCCTTGGCCCGGGCGGTGCGTATGTAGTCGGCGGAGAGCGAGTCGAGCATGGCCGCCCTCGTCTGACGCATGACGACCGCCGCGAGGCCCGAACCGAGCACGACGGCAGGCAGCACCATGCGGCGCAGGTTGTCGAGGGGGTCCGTGCCGAACGGTACGTAGCCGGAGGCGGCGAAGACGGGGAAGGCGATGGCGAACGCGAGGACGAGCACGATGCCCAGCCAGAAGCTGGGAACCGAGAGCCCGAGCAGCGCCACGGCGTTGGCGAGCCACTCCTCGGGCCTGCCGCGCCGGACGGCCGCGACGACACCGGCGCCGATGCCCAGGACGACCGCGAACAGCAGGGACAGGAGCGAGAGTTCGAGGGTCACTGGCAGTGCTTCGGCGATGGCGTCGGACACGGGGAGCCCGGTGCGCGACGAGGTACCGAGGTCTCCGGTCAGGGCGTGCCCGATGAACCGTCCGTACTGGATCACGATGCTGTCGTCGAGTCCGTACTCGGCGCGGATCGCGGCGAGCGCCTCCGGGCTGCGCTCCTCTCCCGCGAGCGCGAGCGCAGGGTCGCCGGGCAGGGCCCGGATGCCGGCGAAGACCACGACGGAGACGAGGAACAGCGTGATGACGGACTGGCGCAGGCGCCTCAGCAGATACGCGGCCATGGGGTTCCGTGGAGCACGGAGCTTCATGGCAGCCAGGAGCTTGGTGCGCCCCGTGGCCTTCGGGGGCTCGGCGGACGTGGTGGACTCGGCGGGCTGCGTGAGCGTCATCGCACGTACCCCACGTTCTTCACCCGGACCAGGCCGTCGCCGTAGACACGGAGGCCTGCCACGTCCTTGCGGGCGACGACGTAGTTCTTCTGCCTGTAGAGGTAGATCAGGGCGTGCTGGTCGTTGACGCGGCGGGTCAACTCGTCGTAGATACGGGCGCGTTCGGTCAGGTCGGCCTCTGTCCGGCCGCGGTCGATGAGGTCGTCGATCTTGGGGTCGGACAGTCCGTAGGAGTTCATGGCACCCTGGGTCTTCAGGAAGCTGGCGATGTTGCCGTCGGGGTCGAGCCGCCCGGACCAGCCGCTGGTGTAGGCGTCATAGTCACCGGAGTCGGTCTCTTCGAGGAGCGTTGCGTACTCGGTCGGGCGCAGGGTGACGTCGAAGCCTGCCTCCTTGGTCATGGCCTGGATGACCTGGCCGACGCGGTTCTGCTCGGGTGTGGTGGGGATCTTGAGCTCGAGCCGCACCGGAGTTTTCACACCCGCCTCCTTCAGCAGCCGCTTCGCCTCGGCCACGTCCCGCTCGGGGCACTGCGACGCCTTGACGCCGGGCGCGATGGCGGATTCGGGCGAGATCGGGCCGCAGGCCGGTTCGTACATGCCCTGGAAGACGACCTTGTTGATCAAACGGCGGTCGATGGCCAGCTCGAAGGCGGCACGCACGCGTGCGTCGCGCGCGAGGGGCGTGTCGATGGGGCCGGGCTTCTCGCCGAGGCCCTTGACGTTGCCCACGTTGAGGCCGATGCCCTGGTAGCCGAGCGAGGGCGAGTTGAAGAGCTGGAGTTCCGGCTCGGTGAGCGAGCTCCGGACGTCGACGGGGGTCATCTGGTCCCCGATCTGGATGTCGCCGGAGCGCAGGTTGGCGAGGCGGACGCTGCCGTCGGGGATCGGCCGGTAGACGACCTTGTCGAGGTGGACCGTTTCGGCGTCGTAGTAGTTCGGGTCCTTGACCAGCACGATGCGGTCGCCGCCGACGCGCTCCTCGAAGCGGAACGGGCCTACGCAGGAGGGGTTGTTGGTGAAGTTCTTGCCGTACTTCTTCAGCGCGGCCGGCGACATCACCATGCCGGATCGGTCCGCGAGGACGGCGGAGAGCGGGACGTACGGCTGCTTGAGGGTGAGCTTCACCTCGTACCGGCCGGTGGCCACGGCGCCGTCGAGCGGGGCGAGTTCGGTGGCGCGTGCGGAGCCGGGCAGGTCGCGGTGGCGCAGCAGCGAGGTCACGACGGCGGCGGCGGCGAGCTTCGTGCCGTCGCTGAACCGTGCGTCCTCGCGGACGCTGAAGGTGACGGTACGGCCGTCGGGCGAGGTCTTGGGAAGGGCGGTGGCGAGCTGGGGGACGACGGCGCCCGTCTGGTCGATGTCGTAGAGCTTCTCGCACATACCCGCGAAGACCGTACGGCCCACCAGGGTCTGTGCGAGCGACGGGTCGAGTTTGTCGGGATCGGCGTTGAGCGCGACCGTGAGGGTTCCCCCGTCGCGTACGGGGCGGTCGTCGGCCATGCGCTCCCCGCCGACCTCGGTCGCCGAGGACTGCAGGGAGCCGCAGCCCACCGTTGTGGACAACACCAGGACAACTGCCGTCAGAGAAACGGCTGTTCGGCGCACGAGGACAGACCTCCGAGAGGGGGATCGGCGATCGGGAATACCGCAGAACGTATTTCGCATACATTCGGCGATCAAGGGGTGCGGCCCGCAGGCATGAGGGAAAGCTGTGAAGTTTGAATGTCGGGGTGCGACATAAGGGTGCGCGCTACACACATCGACCTGCGCGTCGCGCCGCCACCCGCACCCATCACCCATCACCCATCACGCCGCCAAACGAGATCCGGTCACTGTGAGTCGAGGGACCGGTCGCGGCGACGCGCGGGCTGTCCGAAATCGGGTGACTTACCGCGCGTACGGACCAAGCGGATGGCACGATGGCCGCCATGACCACCGGGCCCGCCTTCCGCCTCGCGCGCTCCGCGATCTTCGCGGCCGTGTGTGTGGCGACGACGGGCCTGGGCCATGCGCTGATGTCCGGCGATGCGCTGCCGGCCGGGGCCGTCGGGTCCGCGTTCGCCGCCGTCGTTCTCGCCGCATGGCTCCTGACCGGCCGCGAACGCGGGGCTGGCGTGGTCACCGGCGCGACCGTGGTCACGCAGATCGGGCTGCACCTGGCCTTCACCCTGTCCTCGTCCTCATCCTCGGCGTCGCCGACGGGGCATGAGGCGGCCGCATCGTCGACGGCCCATCACACGGCCGGTATGCAGACGGCCATGGGCGCGGGCACGAGTACCGGTACGGGTACCGGCATGGCGCAGATGCACCACCTGCACCACACCATGGACCCGGCCTCAATGGCGTCGGGTCACATGCACTTGGCGGCCGGCCACGGCACGTCACTCGGGATGCTGCTGGCCCACGCCCTGGCCGGGCTGCTGTGCGGCCTGTGGCTGTGGCGGGGCGAGGCCGCGGTGTTCCGGCTCGGCCGGGCCCTCACCGCGTTCCTGTTCGCGCCGCTGGTGCTGGCCGCCGGCCTGTTCACGGCCGCGGCCGCGCCCCAAGGCCCGGCCGCCGTACGGCCGTTCCGCCGCGCCGGCCAACGGCTGCGCCGTCTGCTGCTGCGGCACGCCGTCTCGCGGAGGGGTCCGCCGGTACGGCCGGTCTGCGTCTGACACCACCCGTCCCGGCCACGGCCGGTGACCGGTGAAGCGGTGACATACCGGAGTACCGGAGCTCGTGCACATCGCACTTGAGGCACTTGAGTCCGAATGTGCTTGGCGTGCGCCGGGTCTTGAGATCCCATAGCTCTCCGTCGTGCCCCCGAGCGGGGCCCGTGCCCGGAGAGCCACCCGCCGACGGAACCGCGCCCGCGCGCCCGTTCCGTCCGCACGCGAAGGACGGTTTGCGATGCCCCCTTCCCCGATACGGCCCCCGCGCGGCCAGACCCGGGCGCACAGCGACACTCAGGTCACCGCGTGGGCGCCGACCGCCCGGGACGGTGACCGGGAGGCGTTCGTGCTCACCCAGTTGCTGGGGCTGCCCTATGCGGAGCCCGCCGGCGCGGCCGGCTACCCGGTCGGCACCGTGCGTTCCCGGGTGGCCCGGGCACGCGAGGACATGACCGCGCTGCTGCGCCAGACGGAGGCGCTGCACTCGCCGAAGCCGATGGTCCCGGACAGCACGCCTGGGGGTTCCATACCGTCCGCCCCCCGACAGGGGATTCGCCGTTCGCGGCATCCCCTGATCGCGGGAGCGCCGGGTCCCCGGGCCATCGAATCCCACATCCCAGAACCGACACGGAGGTTGCACCATGACGGACACCAACGGCCTCGAGCCGATCGCCGCGTTCTGCGGCAACTGCAACTGCGGCTGCCCGCAGCTGTACGTCGACCCGCACGCTCCCACCGATCGCCGTGTCGTCCTCACGGACGACTTCGGGCAGCGCGTGCAGATGAGCGCGGACCAGTTCGCCTCACTGGTCGACGAGGCCAAGTCGGGCGCGCTGGACGGCGTGCTCAAGGCCTGACAGACCTGACAGGCTGACAGGCTGACAGGCCTGAACGGGGCGGCGCGGCGGTGTGCTTCGAAGCTCACCGCCGCGTCGCGGCGCCTGACGCGAAACCGGCTGTCGGTCAGCCCTCGGCCATGTGCCAGGCCGTGGTGCCGAGTTGTTGCTCTGGCCCGATGTCGAGGGGATCCGTCATCCGTACGGTGACGGGGTCGTCGCCCGCCGTGGGCGCGATCCGCAGATACGTGCCGGCCCCCGCTCCCATGCGCCAGACCAGTCCTGCCTGCGCCGACTCGCCCGGGTCCAGGGTCAGCGGCCCCGGTTCCGGGTCGTCCGGCGGAGCCATGGGGATGGAGTCGGTGCCCTGTACGGTCTGCACGCCGCTCATGACCTTGCCGCTCTCGTCCAGGACGCGGACGGACGGATAACCGTTCAGGCGGTACGGCTGCTCACCGCAGTTGGTGAGTGTGACCGTCTGGGCGCGGAGTCCCATGGCGCCGTCCACTGGGCCCGCCGAGATGCGCACACCCGATGCGGGACAGGCCGTCTCGTCCTGGGCGGGCCCGCTCGGGCTCGACACCTGCCCGGACGACCGCGCCGGGAGGGGCGGCACAGACGAGGTCGCCGACGGCTCGGGCCTGCGCTCGGGGTTGCGTTCACGATCCAGCTCGGCCGACAGGCCGCACCCGCTCGCCGCGATCGCCGTCAGGGCGGTGACGACGGCGAACAGGACCGGTCGTATCCGTATCGCCCGTATCGCAGTCACCCGCCGACCCATCGCAGTCACGCGCCGATCATCGCACGCGCCTTCGATCGGGGCGGCGGAATCGAGATCGTCAGGAGCGGCGGAACCGTGCTCGTCGAAGTGACCGACGATCGCCTTGTCCGAGCGGATCTCGCGGGCGACCGTGAGGGCATGAACGTCGCCGACCGTACGCACCTTCCGGTCCCCGAACCCGACCTGACCGAAGCCGAGTTGGTCGAACGGGCCGTGGCACTGCGGCCCGTCCTGCTGGAGCGCCAGCAGGAGACCGAGCGGCTGACCCGCTATCCGCCCGCCACCCACGAGGACTTCCTGCGGGCCGGCTTCTACCGCACCCTGCAGCCGCGCCTCTACGGCGGCTACGAGTTCGGACTGCCCACCTTCTACCGCGTCGTCGTCGAGATCTCCCGCGGCTGCCCGTCGACGGGCTGGGCGCTGTCCCTGGTCTCCGCCCATGTGCTGCAGTTCGCCTCGCTGTTCGGCGAGCAGGTCCAGACGGAGGTCTTCGGCGCGGACGGCGAGTTCCGTGCCGCGTCCACGGTCATGCCGATCGGCGTCGCCCAGCCGGACGGCGACGGCCACTACATCCTCGACGGCACCTGGCCGTACTCGTCAGGCGCGCCCTACTCGACGCACTACGTGGGCCAGACCCTGCTCGCCCCCGAGAAGGAGGGCGATCCCCCGGGCCCCATGCTGCTGTTCGTGGCGCCGCGCTCCGCCTGGACGGTGGTCGACGACTGGTACGGCACGCTCGGCCTGCGCGGCTCCGGTTCGAACAGCATCCGTATCGACCGCAGCCGGATCCCCGCCCGTCTGACCTTTCCGGCGAGCCTGCTCGACCTGCCCGTCGAGGGCGGCACCCCCGGCTCACGGCTGCACGGCAACCCGATGTACGCGGGCCGGGCGGCCAGCTTCTTCCACGGCGAGCTGGCCTCGTTCATGGTGGGCACCGCCTACGCGGCCGCCGACGAGTACGCGTCGATCATCGCGAACCGTCCGCTCGCCACCGACCCTGGACGGACCCGCGCCGAACTCCCCGACTACCAGCGCTACCTGGGCCAGGCTCTCGCCAAGATCTCCACGGCGGAGGCGGCCCTGCACGGTGCGGCCGAGGAGTACATGGAGGTCTGCCGGCGCAACGCCTCGGGCGAGGCGCCCTTCACCCTGGCCGAGGACGACCGGCTCGCGGCCGTTTTCCTCACCGCCGGACAGCTCGCCTGGGAGGCGCTGCACAACATCCTCTACCGGACCGCGGGCTCCCGGCACGCCCGCGACGGAGCCCGTATGCAGCGGTACTTCCGGGACGGCGCGACCTACCTCAGCCATGTCGCCCCGAACATGGCCGATCCGCTGGCCCAGCGCATCGGTTCCGCCCGCGTGGGGCTGCCGTTCGACCACATACCGCTGGTGACGTGACCTGCGGCCCTCTTCGGGCAGCGGTGTTCATCACCGGGCGGGACCTCACGGTCGGCCGAGCGGACCACACGGCCGGCCGAGCGGGACCTCACGGTCGGCAGCGTCGCAGCTCGGGGACGCTCTCACCGGTGAGGAGCTCGTGCGCGACCAGGCGTCCGATGGTGGGAGCAAGGGTCACTGCCGAGTGCATGACGGCCACGTACACGGACTCGTCCGGTGTGAGCCGCCCTACGATGGGCCCGTTGGCGGGCATGGGGCGCATGCCGACCTGGTGACCGAGCAAGTGGACGGGACCGGTGTCGTGGAAGGCCGACCGCAAGCGCTCCAGCGTGCGCCGGGCAAGCCGGTCCAGGGTAGACGCTCCGGACAGTCCTTCTCTGTAAGCCGTGCCTTCTGTGTAAGGCGTGGTCATCATGAGGTGACCGTCGCGGTACTCCCGGGCCTCGAACTCCGGGCCGGCGAGCACGGTCCTGACCAGCCCGGCCGGCGCCGCTACACGCAGGGAGAAGGCCGGAGAGGCCGCTACGGGCAGCGCCACACCCAGCGGCGCGCACAGCACCCTGACGCCGGTCCCGGCGGCGAGCACCACCGTCGAGGCCGGATGGAATCCGTCGCAGGTCATCACTCCTGTGACACGTCCACCGACGGTCTTGAGGGAGGTCACAGGCGAGCCGTGGACCACCTGCGCACCGAGCGCGCGAGCGGCGTCCACGAGCGCCACGGTCATGGCGACCGGATCGACACCGCCGTCCGTCGGCGTGTACACGGCCTGCTCGGGAGGAGTACGGAGGTTCGGTTCGAGATCGGCGATCTCGCGGCGCCCGACCACGTATTGACCGTCCCCGGTCCGGGCACCTTCCCCGGACCGAACCGACGTGTCGCTCCACACCAGCGACCCCGTCCAGCGAACCGCCACTCCGGGCAGCTCGGCTTCGAGCCGACGGTAGTCCGCCAGCACCGAGCCGCGCAGATCCTCGGCACCGCCCGGCCAGTCACCACTGCAGCCACCGATCCACGCGAAGGAAGCGCCTGTAACTCCCGCGGCCGGCGACGGTCCCGCGTCGATCAGCGTCACGGACGCGCCCTGGCGTGCCAGGTGATACGCCACAGAGGAGCCGACGATTCCAGCGCCTACGACGACGACGTCCGACACGGTCTACAGCACCGGCTCGGTGAAGAGTTCACGCAGCCAGCGGGCGCTCGCCACATCGCCGGCGTCGCCTGTATCGCCGGCGTCTCCCGAATCTCCAACGCCCTCGGATGCCCCGGGAAAGAGACGGCCCCAGGAGCAGGCCCGGCCGATCGCCGCGAGCCGGCATGCAAGACTCACCGCGCGCCGCAGCTGCCGGGCCGTGGGGCCGTCTTCCGTCCACGGTTCCAGGTAGGCGTCCCGCAGACGCGGGAGCACGGCAGGCCCGTACCGCTCGCGGGCCACGCGTGCGGTGACCAGCAGACTGCAGAAGGGATGGGAGACGGCCGCGTCGCCCCAGTCGAAGAAGGTGAAACGGCCCGGCTCCGGAGCGAAGACCTGAGCTTCGTGCAGGTCGGAGTGGTCGAGCGAATCGGCGATGCCCGTGCCCGCGAGCTCCTCGCACCAGCCCACGAGCCGAGGCCGCAGCTCACGCAGTGCCGTGCGGTCGCCGGCGTCCAGCACGGTGTTCTCCTCCACGATCCGGTCGAAGAGCTCGGGGAGTGCCCGCGTGCGCGCGCTGGGGACGCCGAGTGCTTCGATCTCCTTGGCGTACGGAACGAGGGTGCGCTGCGTCTCGGCGTACTGGCGCAGCAGCTCCTCCCAGGCGTGCGGGCCGGCGGCGCCACGGTTGAGTACGTCGGCGAACAGCGGGCCGCCGTCCGGGAGCAGGGACCAGCCCTGTTCGGCGTCGACAGCGAGCGGGCTCAGGACGTGTTCCGACACCCAGGAGGCCAGCGCAGCGCCCAGCCCTGCCTCGAAGGCGCTGGCGGGCGGGTTCGCCTTGAACCACACGGCCTCGTGCGCGCCGACGGACATCCGTACCAGCACGGACCACGGCCGTAGCCGCACCTTCCGCTCCCCCGTCTCACGCAGCCCGTGGGCGGCGAGCCCCTGCTCCGCCCACCCGAGCGCGGCCTCCCGCCAGGCGTCCAGCTCCCACGGTGTCACAGCCCCCGGATACCGCCCTCGGTCCACAGCCGCCGGCACATCACGTCGCATCCCGCCATCCCATCACCTGGCCCGCTGAGTCATCATCCGGTTTTCTCCCCCCGGCCGGCCGGAGGCGCATGCCCGGTCCGGGGCGCGCGCCGCTGTCTGCGGTCGCGGCGGA
This sequence comes from Streptomyces sp. NPDC002896, assembly GCF_040295225.1. Taxonomy (NCBI): domain Bacteria; kingdom Bacillati; phylum Actinomycetota; class Actinomycetes; order Kitasatosporales; family Streptomycetaceae; genus Streptomyces; species Streptomyces sp. NPDC002896. The sequence continues at coordinate 367,831 of NZ_JBEOVA010000006.1, forward strand.
AACACACCGGTCGATGCGGCGTAAGGCGATCGCGGGCGATCACGGCGCGGCCACGGCGGCACGCCTCAGTCCATGCCGGTCCGTTGCCCGTCCGCGGCACCCCGCGCCGTGACGAGCCCCGACTCGTACGCGAAGACGACCAGTTGGGCGCGGTCGCGGGCGCCGAGCTTCGTCATGGCGCGGCTGACGTGGGTCTTGGCCGTGAACGGGCTGATCACCATGTGCGCGGCGATTTCCTCGTTGGTCAGCCCGCGGGCGGCCAGGGCGGTGACCTCGCGTTCGCGGCGGGTCAGGCACTCCAGGCCCGGTGCCGTGGACCGCTCCGGCGGCCGTGCGACGAACTCGCCGATCAGCCGCCGGGTGACCGAGGGGGACAGCAGCGCGTCACCGCGCGCGACCACCTCGATGGCCTGCAGCAGGTCGGAGGGCTCCGTGTCCTTGAGCAGGAAACCGCTGGCTCCGGCCCTCAGCGCCTCGAAGACGTACTCGTCGAGGCCGTAGTTGGTCAGGATGACGACGCGTACGCCGGAGAGCCTCGGGTCGGCGGCGATATGGCGGGTCGCTTCGATGCCGCTCATCACGGGCATCTGCACATCGACGAGGGCGATGTCGGGCACCTGTGTGCGGACGAGTGCGACTCCTTGTTCCCCGTCGGCGGCCTCGCCGACCACCTCGATACCGTCCTCGGCGTCCAGCAGCGCGCGGAACCCGGCCCGCATGAGGGCCTGGTCGTCGACGAGTGCGACACGGATGGGCGCGCTCATGCGGCCTCCGTGTGCTTGTTGAGGGGCAGTTCGGCACGTACCGAGAAGCCGCCTTCCGGGCGGGCGCCGGTGTGGAGCGTGCCGCCCAATGCCGTGACGCGTTCGTGCATGCCGGTGAGGCCCGTGCCGGGGGCGGGCGGGCGAGCCGGATCGGCGGCCCCGTCGTCGTCCACCTGGATCGTCAATTGCCGCTGTCTGTAGTCGAGCCGGACGCGGATCCTGGCGGGTCCCGCGTGCCGGGCGGCGTTCGTCAGGGCCTCCTGGACGATGCGGTACGCGGCGCGGTCCACGACGGCCGACAACGGGCGCTCGCGGCCCGTGACCGTGAGCTCGACCGAGAGACCCGCCGACCGGGCCCGCTCCACGAGCAGGGCGGGGCCCCCGGTCGGCTCGTCCGTGCGCAGCACGTCCAGCGTGGAGCGCAGTTCCCGCATGGCCTCGCCGCTCGCCTCCTGGATGGCGAGCAGCGCGGGCGGTATCTCCTCACCGCGTTTGCGCGCCAGATGCGCCGCAACGCCCGCCTGCAGCTTCACGATCGAGATGCTGTGCGTCAGTGAGTCGTGCAGCTCGCGGGCTATCCGCAGCCGCTCCTCGCCCGCCCTGCGCAGTGCCACTTCCTCGCGGGTGCGCTCGGCCTCCAGGGCACGCTGCTCGGTCTGGCGCAGATACGCCTGCCAGTTCTTGTCGGCGAGCCCCGTGACAACGGCGCACAGGAACCAGCCTGCCAGCAGCAGTGTCTCCTGGACGGCGTCGCCCGTGACATGCCCCGCCGCCAGATATCCGGCGAGGAAGACTGCGGCCGCCCCGGCCGCAGTCCCCCGGTGGCCCGCGCGCGCCGCCGTGTGGACCGCCCCCACGACAGGTATGGCCGCCGTTCCGGTGGGGCCCGCGTGCACCACATAGCCCAGCAGACACGCCGTGGCGACCGCCAGCACGGCGCGGGGCGCCCTTCGGTGCGCCGCGAGCGCCAGCGAGCCCGCGGTGATCAGCACGTAGTCGAGCGCGTCGGCGCCTTCGTCTCCGAAGGCTGCCGCGAGCACGACGATCACGCCGACGACGGCCGCCAGTGCGGCGTCGGCGAGCCCTGCCCGCCCGACCTGCTCCCCCTCCATGGCCCCCTCCACGTCCATCTTGTTCGCACGATAGCCCGGCGCTCTGACAGTGGCGTCGGTCGTGGGAACGGCTCTCGCGCTACTCCCGGTGTAGTAGGCCGCGTCCGGTTCCAGGTGCTCGGCGTAGGGCCAAGTGCCTTCGGGTGTACGACGCCTGGAGCCGCGCCGCGGGGCGAGGGTTGCATCAGCGGCACGCCCGGCCTGGGCCCGTGCCACTGGTTTCGCCCTGAGGGACGACAGCCCACAGCGATGTTGGAGGACTCATGGCCACGCCCTTCCGCTACACCGATCCCCCGCCCCCGAAATCCGCCGTCGGCCGGACGGCCGAGGTCTTCGCGCAGATCGCCGAGGACTTCGGGATCGAGCGGGCGTCCACCTTCGTGGTGCTCTCCTCGGCACCCGAACTGCTCGTCGCGACCTGGGCGTTGATGCGCGAATCACTGATTGCCGGGGATGGCACCCGTACCGGCAAGGAACTGGTGGCCGCCGGTGTCTCGCTGGCCAACCGGTGTCCGTTCTGCGTGGACGCGCACACCATGCTGCTGCACGCGACGGGGGACCACGCCCTCGCCGAGGCTCTGGCACGCGGGGAGCAGCCCGCGGACGAGGAGCACGCGCGCGTGCTCGCGTGGGGCAGCGCCACGCGGAATCCGGGCGCCCCCGGCCTCGGTGTGCTGCCCTTCCCGCGGACTCATGCCCCCGCGTATGTCGGCACCGCCCTCGCGTTCCACTTCATCAACCGCATCGTCTCGGCCCTGCTGACCGAGAACCTTCTTCCGGGCAATGCACAGCGGTTCCGGGTGGTGCGGAGCCTGGTAGGCCGTTCGGTGGCCGGGACCGTCCGCCGGCGGCACGCCCCGGGCGCGGGCCTCGCGCTGCTGGACGATCCGTCACCCGGCCCGTCCTGGGCTGCCGGGACGACCGTCGGTCCCGCTTACGCAGCACTTCGCGTGGCGGCCCTGTCCGGTGCGGGCCTGCTGGACGAGGCCGACCAGGACTGCCTGCGCGAGGCGGTCGCGGCATGGGACGGCGGCCATCCGCCGCTCGCTTGGGACGGACTGCCTAGCCGCGACCGGCCCGGGGCACGCCTCGCGGTACTGGCCGCCCTCGCCCCGTACCGCATCACCGACGAGGACGTGGCGGCGTGGCGGCGCCCGCCCTACACCGACCACTGCCTGGTGCATCTGATCGCGTACGGCGCCTTCGCCGCGGTCGACCGGATCCAGAACGCACTGACGGCACAGCTGAGCCCGAACGACGAATCTGTCAAGGAGACGACATGACCACGACACCGACCGCCGACCCCGTCCAGTCCGACGCCTGGAACGGCTCCCTGGGGAGGCACTGGGCCGCGCACCAGGACCGCTACGACGCGATGCTCGCCGGCGTCAACGACGCGCTGTTCGAAGGCGCGGCCATCGGTGAACGCGACCGGGTGCTGGACGTGGGATGCGGCGCCGGTGCCACCACCCGGATCGCTGCCCGCCTCGCCCCGCACGGGCACGCCGTGGGCATCGACATCTCGGCGCCCCTGCTGGAGCGGGCCCGCGCGAGCACCTCGGCCGAAAGCATCACGAACGCCGTGTACGAACTGGCCGACGCACAGCTGCACACGTTCCCACCTGCCGGCTACGACGTCGTCATCAGCCGTGGCGGCGTGATGTTCTTCGCCGACCATGCGGCCGCGCTCGCCAATCTGGCCCGGGCGCTGCGTCCAGGAGGGCGGCTCGCCTTCATCTGTCCGCAGCCGACCGGGCCCGATTCAGAGGAGTCCAAGGCCTTCAGCCTGTTCACCAAACTCCTGGAGGAGCAGGATGGGCCGCTGCGGCCCGCTCCCGAGACGGTGGCCGCGCACGTCGCGATGGCCTCGCTGTCCGATCCGGCCCGCATCCGTGAGGTACTCGGGGCATACGACGACGTGACGGTCACGCCCGTGCCGGTGGAGACGGTCTGGGGCCGGGACGCGGCGGACACCGTCGACTTCGTGCTGTCCCGCACCCCGGACCGCCGGGTGTCCGCCGCCTCCCGTGCGGCGCTGGAGGACGCGCTCCGGCCGTACGAGACAGAGACCGGCGTGCGGCTACGGGCAGGTGTGTGGCTGGTGACGGCGGTACGCCCGCAGTGACGGCGATACGCCCGCGGTGAGTGACGGCTGTCAGGCGCGCCGCCCCACGCTCAGCAGGTGGCCGCTGATGCCCAGCAGGGTGGGCTCCGACTCGATGCGCCGCGTCGCCGCCAGTACGGCCTCGCGGCGGTCCGGGTCGTCAAGCCACTCCTCGACGCCGCCCATCAGCCAGGCGGCGCCCTCCAGGCCGTACTGCCCCACGGGCACGAGCCCCGCATCGGTGAACTCGTCCGGGATCTCGGCCGGATCGGCGAAGTAGGCGGTGGTGAAGAGCGCGTCCTCGCCGCCGGAGCCGTGCCGTCCGTCGGTGGCGTAGGCGTCTGTGCGGGCGCGTTGGAGCGGGTTGAAGTAGCGCTCCTCGCGGAGCACGTCGTGCAGTCCCGCGTAGCGGTTGATGGTGGCGGCGGCCACGAGCCCGCCGGGGCGGACGGCGCGCCGGGCCTCGGCGAGGGCACGCACCCGGTCCGCCCGCTCGGGCAGGTGGTAGAGGGGGCCGAGCATCAGCACCACGTCGTAGGCGCCGTCGTCGGCGGGCAGCGCGCGGGCGTCTCCGCGGCGGGCGCTGACGCCCGGCAGCCGGTCCGCCTGCTCGACATGGAGCGGGACGGGGTCGATCAGTTCGACGGTGTACCCGTCGCGGGCCAGCCACTCGGCGTGGACGCCGGTGCCGCCGCCGACGTCGAGTACGCGCGCGGGAGGTTCGGGAAGATGTCGCCGCAGCACTTCCTGGGTGCGCCAGAACTCCAGTCGGCCGACGCCACGTCTCAGACGTGCGTCCTCCTTGCCCTGGGCGTAGTAGGCGAGGATCTCTTCGCGTACGGAGGGCAGTTGCGTCATGTCACCAGGCTGCTGAACAGGCGCGACGGCACGCAACTGGTTTCGTGGGCTGTGCCCCCGGGTGCGTGCCGTCGGGCCGGGGGTGCTTGCCGGCGGGCCGCACGCATCGAGGGAGGCCCGGCAGGGTGCGGAGCACGGGACAAACCGGGCTCCCCTGTCGCCGCCACACAGACTCGTGTGAAACTGTCGTCCCCTCCGCAGTGCGGGCCGAGCCCCAGTGCGGTTCGCCCGTCTGCCGCCGAACTCCTGAGAAGTGACCCGTGCGTCCACTCCCTCTGCCGCTCACTCTCACCGCGCGTCTGCTGCCGGTCGCGATCCTCGCCGTCGTCGGCTGGGCATGGACGCCCGACCAGGACTCCTCACAAGGCGGGCACACCGATGCGTCGTCGGGTGCCGGGGCGACGCCCTCGGCGTCGGCGACCGCGGTGGCGGTGAAGACGTACCGTACGGCTCCGGCACCCTGCGACAGCATCTCGGACAAAATGATCAAGTCGCTTGTCCCGGGCGCCAAGACGGCGGGCAAGGAGCTCGCCTCGACCGACAAGTCGGTGCGCCGCACCTGTTCGTGGAACGCGCTCAAGGGCTACGACTACCGCTGGCTCGACGTGACCTTCGAGATCAAGGACAACGACGCGGCGGCCCGGACGGCCTACAAGCAGCGCACCGCGGAGAAGAGCGGCGGAGGGGCGGTGCCCGGCCTCGGCGACACGGCCTACTCCGTCGTGAACCTCACCACCGAGGACAAGCAGCAGACGCGCGAGGGGGAGGTAATGGTCCGCGTGTCCAACGCGCTGGTGGTCGTCACGTACAACGGCAGTGACTTCGAGACGAAGAAGGCGCCGAGTACGGACGAGATCAACAAGGGTGCCATCAAAGCGGCCAAGGACGCGGTGGCCGCGTTGGAGGACGGCCAGAAGAACTGACCGTCCTCCACCGCCGGAGCGGGCTGAAAGCCCCTACGCTTCGGCCCGCTCCTCCTCCCGGCCCGCCATCAGCACCACGTACAGCACCAGCGCCGACGCCAGACCGATCGCCCAGCCGTAGTCCGCGAGCGGCTTGAGGAACGGGATGAGGCCGTCGACCGGGAAGGGCCCCTGCTTCACGCCCTTCGCGTCGACGGCGGAGTGGGACCCGCCGACCGCCAGCACGCCGCCCACCGCGAAGGCCACGATCGCCCGCCAGTTGAAGCCCGACGAGTACCAGTACCGGCCCTCGCTCTTGTAGAGGTCGGCGAGGTGCAGGACCGTGCGGCGCACGATCCAGTAGTCGGCGATGAGGATGCCGGCGACCGTGCCGAGGAGACCGCCGACCACACCGAGCCAGGTGAAGATGTAGAACTCGGGCGTGGAGATCAGCTTCCACGGGAAGATCAGCACACCGATGACGCCGGTGATCAGCGCGCCCGTACGGAAGTTGATGAGCTTCGGGGCGAGGTTGGCCAGGTCGTACGCCGGGGAGACCACGTTGGCCGCGATGTTCACGGAGATGGTGGCGATCAGCACCGTGATCAGCGCGAAGAGCAGGCCGAAGACGTTGTCGGCCTTGGCGGCCAGCGTCACCGGGTCCCAGATCGCCTCGCCGTAGATGGCCTCCGAGCCCGAGGTGACCAGGACCGCGAGGACCGCGAAGAGGGTCATGGTGGTGGGCAGGCCCAGGGACTGTCCCCAGATCTGGGCGCGCTGCCCGGCGCCGAAGCGCGTGAAGTCGGGGATGTTCAGCGACAGGGTCGACCAGAAGCCGATCATGCCCATGAGGGACGGGAAGAAGACAGTCCAGAAGTCGGGTCCCCAGCCCAGCTTCGAGGGCTGGTCGAGCAGGTGGCCGAAGCCGTCCGCCTTGACGGCGATCCAGATCAGCAGCACGAGCGCGCCGGCGATGACGAACGGGGCGGCCCAGTTCTCGAAGTGCCGCAGGAAGTCCATGCCCCGGTAGATGATGGCGATCTGCAGGGCCCAGAAGAGGATGAAGCAGAGCCACAGCGGCCACGGGTTGCCCGCGATCTGGCCCGCCTTCTCCCACTCGCCGCCGGTGAGCTTGGAGCCGAGGGCGAAGATGCCGCTGCCGCCGATCCAGGTCTGGATGCCGAACCAGCCGCAGGCGACCCCGGCCCGGATCAGCGCCGGGATGTTGGCCCCGCGCACACCGAAGGAGGCACGGGCCAGCACCGGGAACGGGATGCCGTACTTCGGGCCCGCATGGCCGGTGGCCAGCATCGGCAGCAGCACGATGACGTTGGCCAGGGCGATGGTGAAGACCGCCTGCTTCCAGTCCATGCCGAGGGCCACCAGGCCGGACGCCAGGGTCCAGCTGGGGATGCAGTGGGCCATGGAGATCCACAGGGCGGCGAAGTTGTACGTCGTCCACTTGCGCTCGGCAAGCGGCACCGGCCGCAGGTCCTCGTTGGCGAAGGGACTGTGTTCCGGATAGGCGCCGGGGCTTATCTCTACGCGGCCGTCGGCCGCCGTGATCTGAGAGGCCGGGTACGCGGCGGGCTGCGGCGGCGGGCCCGTGGGGACGGTGTCGGTCATGAGCAGGCCAATCGGTGAGGAGTGTAGGGAGAGGCCGTGCCGTGCGGGGTGGCCGGTGCCCCTCCCCCGGACGGCGGGGAGGGGACGACAAGGGGTGGGCGGTGGCCCGGGTGCCGCTACCGCTGTGGGCAAACGTCCCGCAGGGCGATGGGGTCCCCCCTGCTCTGGGGGCACCTCCCAGGCCCTTAAGGCACTGGGGGAGAAGCCGAGAGCTTGGGGGAGGGTGGGCACAGCCCACGACGGCGGGCACCGTAAGAGGTTGGGCTACCGGGTCACCCGGCGAGGACCGCCGGGATGACCGTCGACCCGTACGCGTCGATGACGCGCTCCTGCGCATCGTGCATGTCGTACACCGCGAACTGGTCGACCCCCAGCTCCCGCAGCGCCTTCATCTTCTCGATGTGCTTCTCGACCGGCCCGATCACACAGAACCGGTCGACGATCTCGTCGGGCACGAAGGCGGTGTCGGGGTTGTCGGCGCGACCGTGGTGCGAGTAGTCGTAGCCCTCGCGGGCCTTGATGTAGTCGGTCAGTTCATGCGGCACCATCTCCGAGTCCGAGCCGTACTTGGACACCAGGTCGGCGACGTGGTTGCCGACCATGCCGCCGAACCAGCGGCACTGGTCGCGGGCGTGCCCCAGCGCCTCCGGCGAGTCGTCCTCGGTGACGTACGCGGGCGCGGCGACGCAGATCTTGACCGCGGACGGGTCGCGGCCGGCCGCGGCAGCCGCGTCCTTGACGGCCTTCACCATCGACTCGGTGAGGAACGGGTCCGCGAGCTGCAGGATGAAGCCGTCGGCCTCCTCGCCGGTCATCTTCAGCGCCTTCGGCCCGTACGCGGCCATCCACACCGGAAGGTGCGCGTCCTCCTTCGCCCAGGGGAACCTGATGACCGTGCCGCCGAGGTCGGCCTCCTGGCCGGAGCCGAGGGCCCGGATCACCTTCATGGCCTCGCTGATCCGGGCCAGAGTGTTGGGCTTGCGGCCCGCGACGCGCATCGCCGAGTCGCCGCGCCCGATGCCGCACACGGTGCGGTTGCCGTACATGTCGTTGAGGGTGGCGAAGGTGGAGGCCGTGACCTCCCAGGTGCGGGTGCCGGGGTTGGTGACCATCGGGCCGACGGTCAGCTTCTGGGTGTTGGCGAGGATCTGGCTGTAGATGACGAAGGGCTCCTGCCACAGCACACAGGAGTCGAAGGTCCAGCCGTAGGTGAAGCCGTTGCGCTCTGCGCGCTGCATCAGGCTGATGACACGGGAGGCAGGGGGGTCGGTCTGCAGGACGAGTCCGAAGTCCATGGCGCCACTCCTAAGTGCTCAGTGTGCTCAGTCTCAGTTGAGGTACTGACAGGTGGAGCGGGGGGTGTAGACGCCGTGCCCGGCACGCCCGGTGAACTCCCGCTCGGTGATGACGAGTTCGCCCCGTGACAGCACGGTCTCGACGCGTCCGGTGATCCGCTTCCCCTCGTACGCCGAGTAGTCGACGTTCATGTGGTGCGTCTCGGCGGAGACCGTCTGCTCCGCGTGCGGGTCGTAGATGACGACGTCGGCGTCTGCCCCGGGCGCGATGGTGCCCTTCTTCGGGTAGAGGCCGAACATCCGGGCCGGGGTCGCGCAGGCGATCTCGATCCAGCGCCGGCGGCTGATGTGGCCGTCGACAACGGCCTGGTGGAGCAGGTCCATACGGTTCTCGACGCCCGGCAGACCGTTGGGGATCTTCGAGAAGTCGCCGCGGCCGAGCTCTTTCTGGCCGACGAAGCAGAACGGGCAGTGGTCGGTGGAGACGACCTGGAGGTCGTTCGTCCTGAGGCCCCGCCACAGGTACTTCTGGTGCTCCTTGGGCCGCAACGGCGTCGAGCACACGTACTTGGACCCCTCGAAGTCGGGCTCCGCGAGGTTGTCCGTGGACAGGAACAGGTACTGCGGGCAGGTCTCGCCGAAGACGTTCAGGCCCTCGTCGCGCGCCTTGGCCAGCTCGGCGACCGCCTCCATGGCGGAGACGTGCACGACGTACAGCGGGGCGCCCGCGACCTGCGCGAGTTTGATGGCTCGGTGGGTGGCCTCGGCCTCGAGCAGCGCCTTGCGGACCTCGCCGTGATACCTCGGATCCGTCTCACCTCGGGCGAGGGCCTGCTGCACCAGCACATCGATCGCGATGCCGTTCTCGGCGTGCATCATGATCAGCCCGCCGTTCTCGGCGGAGCGCTGCATGGCGCGCAGGATCTGGCCGTCGTCGCTGTAGAAGACACCCGGGTACGCCATGAACTGCTTGAAGGAGGTCACGCCCTCCTCCACCAGCAGGTCCATCTCCTTCAGCGTGTCGTCGTTGACGTCGGAGACGATCATGTGGAAGCCGTAGTCGATCGCGCAGTTGCCGTCTGCCTTCGCGTACCAGGTGTCGAGGCCCTCGCGCAGGGAGTGGCCGACGCTCTGGACCGCGAAGTCGATGATCGTGGTGGTGCCGCCCCAGGCGGCGGCCCGGGTGCCGGTCTCGAACGTGTCGGAGGCGAAGGTGCCGCCGAACGGCAGCTCCATGTGCGTGTGCGCGTCGACCCCGCCCGGGATGACGTACTTCCCGGTGGCGTCGATGGTGCGGTCGGCCGTCCAGGCCTCGGCGGCCGGGGTTCCGTGCGCGGCGAGGGCGGCGATGCGGCCGTCCTCGATCAGGACATCGGCATGGATCTCGTCGGCGGCGGTGATGACGAGGCCACCGCGGATGACGGTACGGCTGCTCATAATCCCTCGTTTCCTCGTAGGGAAGTCCTCGTAGGGAAAGGCTCGTAGGGAAGGTGGTCCCGCGGGCCCGGCTCCCGTCGGTGCCAGGCCCGCGGACGTGCTGCGCATCGGCCCGCTCAGGGCCGCTCCACGCCTGCTCGGTGTGCGTTCACGGCGTGGTCAGCGGCGTGTACGCGCCCGGGGCCCGGTCGCGGTAGAACTGCCAGCGGTCGCGGACCTCGCGGAGCTTGGCCATGTCCAGGTCGCGGACGACGAGTTCGGTGTCCTTGTCGCTGGCGACCTCCCCGACGAACTGCGCCTCCGGGTCCACGAAGTACGAGGTCCCGTAGAAGTCGTTGTCGCCCAGCTCCTCCACGCCCACCCGGTTGATCGCGCCCACGAAGTACTCGTTGGCGACGGCCGCGGCCGGCTGCTCCAGCTGCCACAGGTACGCGGACAGGCCGCGCGAGGTGGCCGAGGGGTTGAAGACGATCTCGGCGCCCGCGAGACCCAGCGCACGCCAGCCCTCCGGGAAGTGCCGGTCGTAGCAGATGTAGACGCCGATCTTGCCGACCGCAGTTTCGAAGACGGGCCAGTCGGAGTGGCCGGGGCGGAAGTAGAACTTCTCCCAGAAGCCCTCGACCTGCGGAATGTGCGTCTTGCGGTACTTGCCGAGGTACGAGCCGTCGGCGTCGATCACCGCCGCGGTGTTGTAGAGGACGCCGGGCTGCTCCTCCTCGTACATCGGCAGGATCAGGACGATGCCCAGCTCCTTGGCGAGGGCCTGGAAGCGCTTGACGATCGGGCCGTCCGGGATCTGCTCGGCGTACTCGTAGAACGCCTTGTCCTGGACCTGGCAGAAGTACGGCCCGTAGAACAGCTCCTGGAAGCAAAGGACTTGTGCGCCCTGTGCGGCGGCGTCGCGGGCCGCCTGCTCGTGGACCTGGATCATCGACTCCTTGTCGCCGGTCCAGGCGGTCTGGAAGACGGCGGCGCGGACCACTCTGCTCATCGGGACCTCCGGTCGCTCGGTGTGCCGTGAGCCTAGAAAGCCCGGGAAGCCCCTCGGAGTTGCACCGTGTCACGTCTGCGGCGGGGTGGCGTTCCACGGTGTCACCCCTGTTCGGGCCGTCGACCCCGCCGTGTTCCGCCCAGTTTTCTCTGCTGTTTCTGCCGTGTGCCGGCGCATCGATTCGGCCGCGCGCCATCACGCCGCGTCCCATTCCGTCACCTCCGCTGGGCGTCGTGCGCGAGCAGCGCGATGTGGAGGGACGCGGCCTGCTCGAAGTCGTCGAGGTCGACGCCGAGCCGGGCCTCGATGGCCTCCAGCCTGCGGTACAGCGCGGGCCTGCTGACGTGGTGCAGCTGGGCGGTCAGCGACTTGTTGCGCCCGGTCGCGAGGTACGTCCGTAGCACGGGCAGCAGGTCCGGATCGCCGTCTCCACCGCACAGCAGCCCGTCGAGCTCGCGCTCCGCGAAGGACTGCACACGCGGGTCGTCCCGCAGCAGCCGGACGAGACCACGCAGCCGTACGTCGCGCAGCCGCACCAGGACGGGAAGGTCCTGGTCGACGGGCGTGTCCGCGGCGGCCTCGGCGACGTGCAGTGCTTCCCGAAGTCCGGCGGGCACGTCCTCCCAGGCGGTACGGGACGCCGCGGCGGCGACGACCGGTCGGTCGTCCCCCACCCCGGTGCGCAGCCGGGCGGCGAAGTGCACGGCCAGGGCGTCGGCGTCCTGGTCGCGGGCGAGGCTCAGCAGCACGGCGGTGAACCCGTCGGCCAGCTCCGCGACGATCCCTGACATGCCCAACAGCCGTAGAACGCGGTTCAGTCGGCCCGAGTCGCCGTCGCGTACCACCAGGGGTACGAACGTGCGCCGGTTGACCGGCAGCCCGGCGGCGCGCGCCCGGGGCAGCAGTTGGCGGGCCGGTACGACACCGGAGATCACGTCGGTCAGCAGGCTCTGCGCGGACTGCTCCTCCCAGGCGGCGACGGTGCCGCCAAGCAGGCGGTGCAGGACGAGGGCCTCGGCGCCGCGGTCGGCGAGCAGCCGCCCGGTCGCGGAGTCGCCGCGGTAGCCGCACAGCACGAGCCGCCCCCACTGCTCGCCGCGTCCTCCGATGTCGGCGCGGATCCAGCCGTCGCCCTCGTTGCCGCCCGCCTGGCGTGCGATGCGCTCCCAGTCGCGCAGCACATCGTCCACCGCGGACCGCTCGCCCGCCGTGGCGAGGACGCGGTGGGCGAGGTTGCTGAGGACGACGGGGCAGGCGCTGTGCCCGGCGATCTCGTCGAGCAGCCGCTGCAGCGGTGCGCCCGTCGTGATGAGCCCGGTCAGTGCGGTCCGTACGGCCTCGGAGAGGCTCACGGCCGCGAACTTCCGCCGCACCAGCCGGGACTGGACCTCCTCGGTGAGTTCCGCGAAGGGGAAGGGCCGGTGCAGCACGACCATCGGCATCCCGCACCGCTCGGCGGCCCGCAGCATGGAGTCGGGCGGGGCGGGGAAGGCCCGGCCGAGTCCGAGGACGACGGCCGCGGCCTCCGCGCGGTCCAGCGACCGGATGTACTCGGTCTGGATCCGGGCGTCGCCGGCGAGCAGCACGCCGGTGGTGAGCACCATCTCGCCGCCGGCGAGCATCACTCCGACGTCGGCGGCCTCGGCGACATGCACCCAGCGCACCGGCCGGTCGAGCTGCCCGGCCCCCGCCACCACCTCCGGCTCGCCCGCCACGACCCTTTCGAGCGCGAGGATCTGGCGTACGGACAGGGCCGATTCAGGAGCCGGAACGGCGGTGGTGAAGGTCATGACGACCCCTCCCTGGGCTGACTAACAGACGCTGCGCAGAGCCCGTTCGAGGATCGCGGCGCCTTCCTCCGCCTCCGCGACGGTGAGGGAGAGCGGCGGCGCGATGCGCAGCACGCTGGTGCTGTGGCCTCCGCCCTTGCCGATGAGCAGCCCTCCGGCGCGGGCCTCCTCGAGCACGGCGGCGGCCGCCTCCGGGCCGGCCTCATCCGTGCCGGGCTTCACCAGCTCGATACCGATCATCAGTCCGCGGCCGCGCACTTCGCGTACGGCGGGCAGCTGGGCGCAGATGCCGCGCAGCCGCTCGATGAGGAGGCCGCCGACGCGCCGCGCGTTGCCCTGGAGGTCGTGTTCCAGCAGGTACGAGAGGTTGGCGAGGCCCGCGGCCATGGTCACCGGGGAGCCGCCGAACGTCGAGATGGAGTTGGCGTCCAGGCAGTTCATGATCTCTGCGCGGGCCACGACGCCGCCGATGGACATGCCGTTGCCGATGCCCTTGGCGAAGGTGAGCATGTCGGGCGGTCCGGACTGCCCGTGCGCCTGCCAGCCCCAGAATTGGTCGCCGGTGCGGCCCCAGCCGGTCTGCACCTCGTCGGCGATCCACAGGATGCCGTGGCGCTGGAGGACCTGGCGGAACGCCGCGTACAGCCCGTCGGGCGGTGACGTGAACCCGCCGACGCCCTGGATGGGTTCGGCGATGAGGGCCGCCACTCCGCCCCGGGTCTGGCCGAGCATGTCCTCGAGGTCGGCGACGCAGGCGGCGATGAACTCGTCGTCGCTGAGGTGCGCGAACGGCCCGCGACCGCGGACACCGCCGTGCACGTACAGGGTCTGCAGCGGCGAGAGGCTGGTCGGGGACCAGCCGCGGTTGCCGGTGATGCCGATCGAGCTGAACGAGCGGCCGTGGTAGCTGTTGCGCATCGCCAGGATCTGGTTGGAGCGGCGGTACGCGGTGGCGAGCAGCAGCGCCGTGTCGTTGGCCTCCGTGCCCGAGGTGGTGAAGAAGACCCGGGCGTCCGGGATGCCGGAGAGGGCCGCGATGCGCTCGGCCAGCTCGACCATCGGCCGGTTGAGGTAGAGCGTCGAGGAGTGGATGATCCGCCCGGCCTGCTCGCTGACGGCCTTGGTGACCTCGGGCAGTGCATGCGCGGTCATCGTGGTGAGGATGCCGCCGAAGAAGTCGAGGTACTTGTTGCCCTCGGCGTCCCAGACGTGCCGGCCCTCGCCGTGCGTGATCTCGATCGGGTCGTCGTAGTAGAGGGCCAGCCAGTCGGGGAGGACGGCGCGGTGGCGGTCGTAGAGGTCTTTCACGGCTGTACCAGTCCTTCGTACGCGTCGGGTCGGCGGTCGCGGTAGAACGCCCACTGGTTGCGTACCTCGTCGATCAGGTCGAAGTCGAGATCGCGGACGACGAGCTCCTCGGTCTTGTCGCTCGCGGTCTCGCCGACGAACTGGCCGCGCGGGTCGACGAAGTAGCTCGTCCCGTAGAAGTCGTTGTCGCCGTACTCCTCCTGGCCGACGCGGTTGATCGCGGCGATGAAGTACTCGTTGGCGACGGCGGCCGCGGGCTGCTCCAGCTGCCACAGGTATGCGGACAGGCCGCGTGACGTGGCCGACGGGTTGTAGACGAGCTGGGCGCCGTTCAGGCCGAGCTGGCGCCAGCCCTCCGGGAAGTGGCGGTCGTAGCAGATGTAGACGCCGACTTTTCCCACGGCGGTGTCGAAGACCGGCCAGCCCATGTTCCCCGGCTTGAAGTAGTACTTCTCCCAGAAGCCCTTGACCTGCGGGATGTGGTGCTTGCGGTACTTGCCGAGGTAGGAGCCGTCGGCGTCGATCACGGCCGCGGTGTTGAAGTAGAACCCTGACTGCTCCACCTCGAAGACGGGGACGACGATCACCATGCCGGTCTCGCGCGCGAGGTCCTGCATACGACGCACCGTGGGGCCGTCGGGCACGGGCTCGGCCCAGCGGTAGTGCTCGGCCTCCTGCACCTGGCAGAAGTAGGGAGCGTTGAAGACCTCCTGGAAACCGATGATCTTCGCCCCTTGGCGGGCCGCATCGCGTGCGTGCTCCTCATGCTTTGCGATCATGGATTCGGTGTCGCCGGTCCAGGTCGCCTGGACCAGTGCGGCACGTACGACGTTGGCCATGAGCTGCTCCTTCGACGGGAACGTCAGAGAGCCTCTACGCCCGTAGAAAACAGGGTGTAGAGGCCGAAAGTAAGCCGCGCCGGGGAGCTGGGCAAGACCATAGCCGTTAACCCGCTGAGTCGATCATGTTTCGCACCCGAGCGGGTGAGATCCGGGCGGGCGCGAGGCCGATCCCTGTGCGCGTGCCCGAACGCGTGCGTGCTTACGCGCTCACGCGCTCAGTCCGGCCACCCGGAGTGCGTGTACGAGGTCCCAGTGCCGCTCGTCGGACACTCCCCGGGCCGCGTCCAGGAGCAGCGGCACCAGCAGCCCCGGGTCGCTCTGGGCGCTGCGGGCGGCCTCCTCAGGGGTGCGGACCCGGACGTACGCGTCGAGCAGGACGCGGGCCTCGCGGTGGCGGCCCTCGTCGACGAGCACGACGACGGCGCCGCCGATCTCCCGCGCGGGCCGTACCACGCCCTGGCGCAGGATCTGGTCGCTGTCCGATGTGCGGCCCGCGGCGGACAGGGCGTCGGCCGCGGCGACGAGCCGGTCGGGCGGCAGTGACGCGGTCTCCCACAGCAGCGTGGCCCAGTCGGCGCCGAGTCCGGCGTGGTGCAGCTCGGCGGCGAGCAGCGGGAAGTGGGCGGCCGGCCAGTACGCGGCCTCGACGAGCACGGCGTGGGCCTCGCCGCTGCGGCCCTCCGCCCGCAGCCGCACCAGGCTCTCGACGGCGCCCGAGACGGCCCGGCGCACCTCGGCGTCGAGCGGCTGGGCCTGCGCCTGCCGGGAGTCCTCCTGGGCGGCTCCGGCGAACCGGGCGCCGCGGGGTGTGCCACCGGTCGCCGCCGGAGCGGGCATCGCAGGGAGGGGTATGGCGGGCCCGGCGGCGGTGTCCGGCTCGGCCTCCATCCCGGCGAACCGGGCGCTGCCGCGCCGGCGCTTGGTGCGGGTCTCGGCTTTGCGGGGCTCGGCATTCCGGGCATCGGCCTTGCCGCCGTTGTCGGCTTGCACGGTCTCGGATGAGCGGTTCGCGGGTTGGGGAGCGGTGCCGGTGCCGGTGCCACCGGGACGATGGGCCCCCGCAGACGCAGGATCGTTCCCAGTGGCCGCGGGAGCGTACCCACCGGGGGATGCGGATCCGCCCCCGGCAGCGCCGGGGCCGTAGCCACCGGCGGACGCCGATCCACCCCCGGCAGCACCAGGGCCGTAACCACCGGCGGACGCGGACCCGCCCCCGGCTGGTCTGGGGCCATATCCCCCAGCGGACGCGGACCCGTCACGGACGGGACCGGGGCCGTACCCGCCGGACGCCGCACGGTCCGGCGCGCCCGACCCGTGGGCGCCCTCCGACGGGCGGGCCGGTCCGTCATGGCGCTGCGCTTGCCCGGCCGCCGACGGCCCGCTGCGCGGGCGCTCCTCGTCCTCCGGGCGGAACCAGTCGTCGGGGACGATGCTGCGGCCTGCCGCGACGGAGTGGCCCGCACCCGGCCGCGCGGGGCCCGCGGAGCTCTCCGGCGCGGCGGGGTGTTGCCGGGCCGAGGTGTCGTCCGGCGCCGCCGGTCGCGCCGGCCCCTGCACCTGACCGTCCGGCGTGAAGGATTCCGCGCCGGTCCAAAGGCGGTCCACCGTGGCGATGCGGGAGCGGAGTTCCGCGCAGCGCGCGGTCGCGCGCTCCTGGTCGTCACTGGCCCAGGCCAGGTCGAGGCGGAGGGCCTCGCCCTCGTCCGGCGAGGTGGCGTCGCGCAGCAGTCTGCCCAGTTCCGCCTGGCGCTCGGCGGCGTACCGCTGCTCCCTGAGCATGACGTCGAGCCGGTCGCCGAGCGCCTCACGGCCGCCGGGCCTGGCGTCGTATGCGGCCAGCGACGCGGCATGCAGGCTGCGAGCCTGCACGGTCTCCGGCCCGGCCATCCAGTTGCCGCGCTCCGCGGCGAGATCCTGAATCAGGGACTCCACGACATCCCAGGGCGGCACCTCTCGGCCGTCCAGGCAGGCATGCATCCCATCGGGGTCGCGCTGCCAGAAAACGCCGCACCAACCGGAGTCCTGATCGAGCTGCGTCACGAGCCTTCTCAGATAGGCCGCGAACTCCCGAACTTGATCCGGGAGTTGTTCCACTGTCATCGAAGTCCGCCCGTTTTCAGACTGGAATCTTCCGGTCCGCCAGGAAACACCCGCCGTGTTACAGGCGCGCTACGAGCAGTTTGCGGTGGAGCCGCAAAGCTCTCTGCGCGGCCGGGTACGCGGCTGTGCGGCGGCCTCGGCTCGCGCCCGCGACGTGGGCCCAGTCCGCGTTTCCTCCTGGCGCGCTAGCCTGCGGCATGCGCTTCAGACACGGCACACCCGCCGACGCGGACCGGATCGCAGAGCTGCACACGGCCAGCTGGCGCAGTGCGTATGCCGGGCTCATGCCCGCCGAATACCTCGAGGGGCCGCTGCGCGAGGAGCACCTCGCAAAGTGGCGGCAGCGGACGGCCGCACCGACCGCCCACCGCCGCCTTCTGCTCGCAGAGGAGGAGGACGAGCTGCTCGGCTTCATCCACCTCGACACCGCGGTGGACAGTCGCGTGCATGTCGACAATCTGCACGCCCGGCCCGGCCATGTCGGTACCGGCATCGGCCACCGCTTGCTGCGCCGCGGCTTCGCCTGGGCAGCGGCCGAGCACCCCGGCCGGGACGTCTACCTCGAGGTGCTGCGCGGCAACGACCGTGCGATCGCCTTCTACGAGCGCCAGGGCGGCCTGCGCACCGCCGAGCGGACGCTGCACATGGCCGCGGGGTTCGCACTCGACGAGATCGAGTACACCTGGCCCGCGGCCACGGTCAGCCGCCGCGCGGCCTGACGGCCCCGCCCTCACGGCGGCCGGGCCCCTCTCGCGCCGGTCGGCCACCGCACGCAGCGCGATACGACGCCACGCGCGGCAGGCCGACGCTCGCTACGACGCCGGCCGCACCACCATCGCCGAGCCCCCGCCCCGCCGTACCGTCTCGGCTGCCGCGAGCCAGCGGCCGTCCTTGAGGCGCTGGACTCCGGTGGCCGCGCCGATCTCCGGGTTCTGGCGGAAGCCGTGGCCGATGGACTCCAGTTCCGCCTTCAGGGGGCTGTTCCACAGGCCCGGTTCGAGTTCCGTGGTCGTCTGGTTGCGCTGGCTGGCGCGGGGGGCCGCGATGGCGTCGACCAGCGGCAGACCCCGGTCGAGGAAGCCCGTCAGCGTCTGCAGCACGGTCGTGATGATGGTCGCGCCGCCCGGCGAACCGAGGGCCACCACCGGCTTGCCGTGCTGGTCGAGGACGATCGTCGGGGACATCGACGAGCGGGGCCGCTTGCCGGGGCCCGGCAGGTTCGGATCGTGGACGTCCGGGCTCGCGGGTGCGAAGGAGAAGTCGGTCAGCTCGTTGTTGAGCAGGAAGCCGCGGCCCGGCACGGTGATGCCGCTGCCGCCGGTCTGCTCGATGGTGAGGGTGTACGAGACGACGTTGCCCCACTTGTCGGCGACCGTGAGGTGTGTGGTGTTCTCGCCCTCGTACGTCGTCGGGGCGGCCTTGTCGCCGGTCGCGCAGGCGGCCGGGTTGCGCGGGTCGCCCGGTGCGAGCGGGCTGGTCAGCACGGCGTCGTCCTTGATGAGGCAGGCGCGCGAGTCGGCGTACTTCTGCGACAGCAGTTCCTTCGTCGGGACGTCCTCGAAGGCGGGGTCGCCGACCCAGCGGCCGCGGTCCGCGAAGGCGATCCGGCTGGCCTCGATGTATCGGTGGAGGTACTGGACCTCGCTCGCCTTCGAGAGGTCGGTCTTCTCGAGGATGTTGAGCGCCTCGCCGACCGTCGTGCCGCCGGAGGACGAGGGTGCCATGGAGTACACGTCGAGGCCGCGGTACGAGGTCTTCGTCGGCGCCTGCCGCTTGGCGCGGTAGGCCGCGAGGTCCTTCAGCGAGAGGTCACCGGGCCGGGCCACCCATCCCGAGGACGGGTCCACAGGCGGATCGTTCACCGTACGCACGATGTCCTTCGCCAGGTCGCCGCGGTACAGCGCGCCGACGCCCTTGCGCCCCAGCTCGGCGTAGGTGGTGGCCAGATCGGGATTCTTGAAGGTCGAGCCGACCACCGGCAGCTCGCCGCCCGGCAGGAACAACTTCTCCGTGTCCGGGAAGTCCTCGAAGCGGGCCTTGTTGGACTCGGTCTGCGAGCGGAAGGTGGCGTCGACGGTGAAGCCGTCGCGGGCCAGCCGCTCCGCCGGTTTCAGCAGGGAGCCCAGTGACCGGCTGCCCCACGCGTCGAGCGCGGACTGCCAGGTCGCGGGAGTGCCGGGCGTGCCGACGCTGAGTCCGCTGGTGACCGCGTCGGCGAAGGCGATCGGCTGGCCGTTCTCGAGGAACAACCCCGAGTCGGCGGTCAGCGGCGCCGTCTCGCGTCCGTCGATGGTCTGGACGGTACGGGATTTCGCGTCGTAGTAGACGAAGTAGCCGCCTCCGCCGATGCCCGACGAGTAGGGCTCGGTGACGCCGAGGGCCGCCGCGGTGGCGACCGCCGCGTCGACCGCGTTGCCGCCGTTCCTCAGGACCTCGATGCCGGCCGCGGAGGCGTCCGGGTCGACGCTGGCGACCGCGCCGCCGTACCCGACAGCGACGGGTGTCCTCTCGGGCGGAGACGCCGCGTCCGAGGAGGGTGGCGCGGCCGCCCCGAGCGACACCACGGCCGCCGTAACGGCCACGAACGACAGGCTCCGCGCAACAGGGCGACGCATCCGTACCTCCAGTCGACACCGGTCCACGCAGCGTAACTTCACTGCCATGCTCCCGTCAGGACCACCTTGAACTCGAACACGGGTCCGCGCGACCGCTACCATGCGCGCCCATGACTGACGACGTGCGCAACATCGTCCTCGGCGTGGTGGCGGCCGGTATCAGCGCCGCGCTGGGCTGGCTCGCCCGTACGTATCTATGGAGGCGAAAGCTCCGCCGCAAGCAGGCGTTCTTCGGGCTGCCCGCCAATTCCGAGTCCCTGCTGGTGGTCAACCGGGAGGCGGGCGGTCCGGAGCTGACCGTGATGCGGCACGACGTGTTCGCGCTCCTGGAACTCTCCGCACTGATCAAGGACTGCGGCGCGCACGCGCAGGTAGTCGCGCACGATGCCGCCCAGCAAGGGTTCGGGGAGCGCACTGAGTTCTGCGTGGGGGCGCCGCCGTCGAATCGCCGCATGGCGGCCCACCTCCAGTCGCTGCTGCCGGGCGTCCTCGTGAACACCGACGCCGAACCCGGACCGGACCGCGGCTCCTTCCAGATAGGCAGCGAGCGCTACCGGGCGGAGCCCGGCAAAGCCGAGTACGTGATCCTCGCCCGGCTCACCGCGGGACAGAGCCGCGGGGCGAGACCCGTCTTCCTCTTCTGCGGTCAGCGCGCGATCACCAACCAGGCCGCCACCCGCTATCTCGCGCGCACCCACGAGCGGCTGGCGCGCAAGCACGGCAGCGGCTCGTTCGTGCTGCTGCTGAAGGTCGTCAACTCGCAGGCGTACGGCCCGGACGTGGTGGAGCTGGTCGCCGACGTCACGCGGGCCGCGCAGGCCCCGGCACCGGTGACGTCCGCGCCCCGCACCTCCCATCGCGCCTCGTGAGCAGGCCGGTTGCACGCGGCCCCCGCACAGGCCCTCGCACAACAATCGTTACTCCCACGTAACTTACCGACGGGTTACCCCCGGTAAGCCGACACGGTTACCGTCAGGTCACTTTTTGCTGGCACGAGTCAGGAGAGTGACTGATGGGACACCCGCGCAAGGCCCTGCGTACGACTGGTGTCGGCGCCGTCTCCGCGACTCTGGTCGCCGGCGCCGCGCTCGGCCTCGCCCCCGCCGCACAGGCGGCTCCGGCCGTGCAGGCAGCGGCAGCCGACACCGCGTCCGCCTCCGGCATCCGGTTCGTCGACATCACCGGCGACGGCGGCACCGTGCTCAAGGCCAACGTCGTGACGCCCGCCGCAGCCGCCGACGGCACCCGCAGATTCCCGGTCGTCGTGCTCCCGACCAGCTGGGCCACGCCGCAGGTCGAATACCTCGCGCAGGCGCAGAAGCTCGCCGACTCGGGCTACGTCGTGGTCACTTACAACTCCCGCGGCTTCTGGCAGTCCGGCGGCTACGTCGAGGTCGCGGGCCCGGCCGACATCGCCGACGCCTCCAAGGTGATCGACTGGGCGCTGGCGAACACCCCCGCGGACCCGGACAAGGTCGGCATGGCAGGCGTCTCGTACGGGGCGGGCATCAGCCTGCTCGCCGCCGCGCACGACAAGCGCATCAAGGCGGTCGCGGCGCTCAGCGGCTGGGGCGATCTGATCGACTCGATCTACAGCGGACGCACCCAGCACCTCCAGGCCGCCGCGATGCTCGGCGGCACGGCGTATCTCACGGGCCGCCCGAGCCCCGAACTGCAGCAGATCATGGCGGACTTCTTCGGCTCCGACCTGGCCAAGGAGCAGGAGATCATCGCGTGGGGCAAGAAGCGCTCCCCGGCCGCCTACGTCGACCGCATCAACGCCAACGGCGCCGCGATCATGCTGGCCAACGCCTGGGGCGACACCATCTTCCCGCCCAACCAGTACGCCTCGTTCTACGAGAAGCTGACCGGTCCGAAGCGCCTCGAGCTCCGGCCCGGCGACCACGCCACGGCCGAGGCGACGGGCCTCCTCGGCCTGCCCAACGACGTGTGGACCGACACCACCCGCTGGCTGGACCACTACCTCAAGGGTGCCGACAACGGCATCGACCGCGAGCAGCCCGTACAGATCAAGTCCCGCTCCACCGGCGGCTACGAGGGCTATCCGGACTGGAAGTCGGTCGGCCCGACCCGCAAGAAAATCGCCCTGGCGGGCACCACCACCATCCACACCAACGTCGACTCGGGCGCGAACGGCGGCATCCTGATGCTCTCCAACGCCCTCGACCAGTTCGTGCAGGTCCCGCCGGTCGCGTCCGTCCCGCTGCTGCCGCGCCGCTACGCCGCGGTGTGGCAGTCAGAGAAGTACGGCACGGCGCAGCAGATCCGCGGGACGACGAAACTGCACACGACGGTCACCGGCACCAAGGAGAGCGGCACCCTCGTCGCGTATCTCTACGACGTGGGGCCGCTCGGCCTCGGCAAGCTGGTCAGCAACGCGCCGTACACCTTCCACGGGCAGACGCCCGGGAAGCCGTTCGCCGTCGACCTGGAGTTGTTCTCCACGGCCTACGACGTCCCGGCGGGGCACCGGCTCGCCCTGGTCGTGGACACGGTCGACCCGCTCTACATCGAGCACAACCCGACCGGCGCGCAGCTGACCTTCTCCTCGCCCGCGGCCGACCCGTCGTATGTGTCGGTACCGCTGCGCGAGCAGTGATCTTCGGCTGCCGCCGGGCAGGCACGGCCGTGCGGGCTTGCACTCCCCCCATGGCTCCCCCTACGGCTTGGGTGCCGTGGGGGGACCCGCCCCCGGCAGCAGCGTCCCCGGTTC
This sequence comes from Streptomyces sp. NPDC002896, assembly GCF_040295225.1. Taxonomy (NCBI): domain Bacteria; kingdom Bacillati; phylum Actinomycetota; class Actinomycetes; order Kitasatosporales; family Streptomycetaceae; genus Streptomyces; species Streptomyces sp. NPDC002896. The sequence goes on from NZ_JBEOVA010000006.1 coordinate 390,309, forward strand.
CGCGGGAGCGACCTCGACCGCCTCGGTCTTGAGGCTGCGCCGCTCCGCCTTCGCCACCCATGTGGCGAACCAGGAGAGCAGCATGCACATCCCGATGTAGATCGGCGAGATCACCATCACCACGGGGATGAACGGCAGGTCGTAGTCGAGGTTCGACGCGATCAGCTTCCCGGCGTGGAGGAACTCCTCGTAGGTGATGAGGAAGCCGAGTGAGGTGTCCTTCAGGGCCACCACCAGCTGGCTGATGATGGCGGGCAGCATGGCGCGCACGGCCTGGGGGACGAGGACGTACCCCATGACCTGCGTTTTCCGCATGCCGAGCGCGTACGCCGCCTCGCGCTGCCCGCGGTCCACGGAGTTGACGCCGGAGCGGAAGACCTCGGCCAGCACCGAGCCGTTGTAGAGCGTCAGTCCGGCGACGAGGGCGGGCAGCGGCTGCACCTTCAGCGCCACGAAGATGAAGAAGATCATCACCAGTACGGGCATGGCGCGGAAGAACTCGACGATCAGCGTGGCCACCCAGCGCACCGGCGCGTGGTCGGACAGCCTGCCGACCGCCAGGACGCCGCCGAGCGCGAGCGAGAGCACCGCGGCGATCGCGAACGCCTTGAGCGTGTTGCCGAGGCCCCGCAGCAGGAGCTCCTGGATGCCCTCGTACTCGAACGGCATCCACTTGGTGTAGGTGAACTGGCCGGTGTCGAAGAGCAGGTACAGCAGCCACGCGATGAGCCCGATGATGACGAGTGTCGCGAGGAGACCGTAGACGAGGTGCCGCTTGCGGGTCTTGGGGCCGGGGACGTCGTAGAGGGCGGAGGCGGATGCGGCGGCCGTGGCGGTACGGGCCATGGGGCTCATCGGGCGACTCCATAGCGCTTCTCCAGCACGTTGAAGATCGCGCTGATGGTGAGGGTGATGATCAGGTATCCGACGGCGATCCAGACGAAGGTCCAGATGATGTTGTAGCCGCGTTCGCTGAGGATCTTGTAGGTGCCGAGGAGTTCGGTGACGCTGAAGGCGCCCGCGATCGCGGAGTTCTTGGCGAGCGCGATGAGTGTGGAGCCGACGGGCGGGATGACGGTGCGGAAGGCCTGCGGCAGCACGACGGTGGACAGGGTCTGGCGGAACGTCATGCCCAGGCTGCGGGCCGCCTCCCCCTGCCCCCGGGGCACGGTGTTGATGCCGGCGCGCAGCGCCTCGCAGATGAAGGCGGAGGTGTAGCAGCCGAGGGCGAGGACCGCGAAGACCTGGAACGGCAGCACGATTCCGAACCGCGGCAGGCCGAGCAGTACGGCGAAGAAGAGCAGCGTGAGCGGGGTGTTGCGCAGCACCGTCACCCACACCGTGCCGAAGACCCGGAGGGATCCGACGGGCGCCACGCGGAACGACGCCATGACGAAGCCGAGGACGAGGGCCAGGACCGAGGAGTACACGGTGAGTTCGACGGTGCCGAGGAACCCCTCACCGTACACGGAGAAGTTGTCGATCAGTACGTTCACGGGGCCTCCCTCAGCTCGCCGGGTAGCGGTCGATCGGCGGCGGCGTGGGCGCCGGGACGCCGGACAGGCCGAGCGTCGCCTCGTACGCCTTCTTCCAGTCGCCGTTCTTCACACCGGCCTCCAGCGCGTCGTTGATCGCGTTGCGCAGCGCGTTGTCGTGGCGCGGCACGCCGATGCCGTAGGGCTCCTCGGAGAACGGCTTCCCGACGACCTTCAGCTCCTCCGGCAGCTTGGCCGCGAAGCCGATGAGGATCGCGTCGTCGGTGGTGACGGCGTCGACCTGGTAGGTGAGCAGATTGTCGACGCAGACCGAGTACGTGTCGTACGCGACGAGGATCGCCTCCGGGTACTTCTCCTGGATCCGCTGGTACGGGGTCGAGCCGCTGGCGGAGCAGACGCGCTTGCCGGCGAGGTCCTGCGGACCCTTGATGTCGTTCTCGTCGGCGCGCACCAGCAGGCTCTGACCCGCCATGTAGTACGGGCCGGCGAACCCGACGAGCTTCTTGCGGTTGTCGTTGATGGTGTAGGTGCCGACGTAGTAGTCGATCTGGCCGTTCTGCAGGGCCGTTTCGCGGTTCGCGGAGGCGATCGTCTTGAACTGGATCCTGTTCGGGTCGAGCCCGAGGTAGGCCGAGACCATCTTGGCGATCTCGATGTCGAAGCCGGTGTACTCGCCGGTCGCCGGGTCCTTCTCGCCGAGGTACGGCTGGTCCTCCTTGGCGCCGACGATGAAGTAGCCGCGTTCCTTGGCCCGCCTCCAGGTCGGCGATTCGGGCAGCTCGAAGTCCTTGTTCACCTCGAACGTGGGCAGTTTGTCCTGCGCGGGGCCCTTCGCCGGCGGGCTGCCCTCCTTGCCGCAGCCGACGGCGGCGAGGGCGGTGAAGGCCGCGACCACCAGCAGGGCGAGGGCGCGGCACACACGTGTCGTACGCGTCATGGTTCCGTCCCCCGCCTCAGTGCTTGAGGATCTTGGAGAGGAAGTCCTTGGCGCGGGTGCTCTCCGGGTTGGTGAAGAAGTCATGGGGGGCGCGGTCCTCGATGATGCGGCCGTCGGCCATGAACACGACGCGGTTGGCGGCGTTGCGCGCGAATCCCATCTCGTGGGTGACGACGACCATCGTCATCCCGTCCCGGGCGAGCTGCTGCATGACCTCCAGGACCTCGTTGATCATCTCCGGGTCGAGCGCCGAGGTCGGCTCGTCGAAGAGCAGCGCCTTGGGATTCATGGCGAGGGCGCGGGCGATGGCCACGCGCTGCTGCTGGCCACCGGAGAGCTGTGCGGGGTACTTCGCGGCGTGCGCGGCCAGGCCGACGCGGTCGAGGAGTTCGCGGGAGTGCTGGTCGGCCTCGTCCCTCTTGCGCTTGCGGACCTTGGTCTGCGCGAGGGAGATGTTCTGCAGGACGGTCTTGTGCGCGAAGAGGTTGAAGGACTGGAAGACCATGCCCACCTCGGCGCGGAGCTTCGCGAGGGCCTTGCCCTCCTCGGGGAGCGGCTGCCCGTCGAGGTGGATGCTGCCCGACTCGATCGTCTCGAGCCGGTTGATCGTGCGGCACAGCGTCGACTTGCCCGACCCCGAGGGGCCGATGACCACCACCACCTCCCCTTTGCCGACGGTGAGGTTGATGTCCTGCAGGACATGCAACGTCCCGTAGTACTTGTTCACATCACGCAGTTCGATCAAAGGATCGACGGCCAATGGATCAACGGCCATGCCCAGCTCTACCCACTCTCAGCGGTCTCGGTTCGCGCAAACTATCCACCGCAATATGGGATTTAACGCATGACACGCGCTTACTTGAATAAAAGGTATTTCTCGGGCGACAAGCCCTGATGGGGCCAGCTCAGGGCTCGATTGGAGCCCGCTTGGGGCTCAATTGGGGCCGCTCGGGGCTGGTCACCCGCTCCCCGGCCGGGCCCTCAGTCAGCCCTCGGACGCCTCCGCGTACACCTGGGAGAGCTGGGGCGCGCCGTTCACCGCCCAGTCGAGCCCGGACTCGACGACGTGGATCTCCCGGCCCGAGGCGAGCCGCACCACGGGGTGGCCGCCGGGCCAGACGTGCCACCTCGCGCCCGGCACGGTGCGCACGATGACCGTGCCGAGGTAGAGGCCGGCGTCGTTGCCGAGCCACGGCAGCATCTCGGGGTCGTCGCGCCAGCGCGGCAGCAGTTGGTCGAGCGCCTCCAACGAGGCGGCGGAGTCGTCGAGTTCCAGGCCCGTCTCCCCCGCCTGGGAACGCAGCAGCTCGCACTCGGACAGGAGCGCGCCGACGCCCTCGGGGTCCGCCTCGAACGCGGCCGCGAGCACGTTGCTCCGTTCCGTCTCAGTCGACTGCCGCTTGCGCCAGATGTCCAGGAAAGGGATGTTCATACCACCCAGACTGACACCGGCCCCCGCCCCCGCACCACAGGCGCGCTGGGCTGCCCGTTCGGGCGGAGTTCGGCGGGAGTTCGGATGGTGTTCTGGTCTGACTCATTGACGCGTCCCTGTCGCCTCCATAGCTTCATGGCACACCTGTCACTTGGTTCCCGAGCGGGAGGAGTCGGTCGTGCGCCGACGTATGTGGGGTCCGGCCGCGTTACTCGCTCTTCTCGCCACAGTGGTGCCGGTGGCGTCCGCCGAGGCCGCGCCCGGCGGCAGAGCCGAGCCGCTCCCCCTGGAGCGGCTCTTCGACAACAGGGCGGTCAGCGACGACGCACGCCGCGGCGACGCTGACTTCGACGGCTCGGGCGGCTCGCTGTCGGCCCAGGACCTCACGGCCGCCGGGTGGACCCCCGGGCGCTCCCTGGCGGTGGACGGCGCCCGGCTGACCTGGCCGCGCACGGCCCCTGGCCAGCCGGACAACGTACGTGCCGACGGCCAGTCCGTACGGCTGCGCGGGCGCGGCGACGCCCTGGCCTTCCTGGTCGCCGGAACGGGCGGCGAGGCGCGGGGCACCGGAACGGTCCGGTACCAGGACGGCTCGCACAGCACCTACCGGCTGACCGCACCGGACTGGCGCACCGGCCCCCTGGCCACGAAGTCCGTGGCCCTGCCGCACATCAACACCCCCGGCGGCCAACTCGCCGAAAAGGCACGGCTGTACGTGGTGACGGTGCCCGTCGTCCACGGGCGTACCGTCGCCTCCGTGGAGCTGCCCCGGGACAACGGGCCCGACCTGCACGTCTTCGCGCTCTCCGTGCGGGCGACGACCGCGGGATGGTCCGGCAGTTGGTCGGCGTCCACCGCCGGTTACGCGGCCGTGGGGCCCTGGACGGACCGGACGGTACGGCTCGTCGTGCACACCAGCACGGGCGGGCCGCGCGTGCGGATCCGGCTCGAGAACACCTTCGCGGCCGCGCCCGTACGCATCGGCAGTGCGACCGTGGCGGTACAGGACGCGGGCGCGGGAGCCCGCGGGGAGCCCGTGGCGCTGTCGTTCCGGGGCGCCGCCGGGACCGAGATCCCGGCGGGCGCCCAGGCGTTCAGCGACCCGCTGGACTTCGACGTGCCCGCCGACACCAACCTGCTGGTGAGCTTCCATCTGCCCGGCACGGTGACGGCAGCGCCCCTGCACAGCCAGGCCATCCAGCGGTCGTACGTGAGCGCGCCGGGCGACCACGCGGCGGACGGCTCCCCCGCCGCGTACACCTCGACGATCACCACCTGGCCGCTGCTGACCGGCATCGACGTGGGCGGCGGGCCGGGGTCCGTGGTGCTGCTCGGCGACTCGATCACCGACGGGGTGCGGTCCACGCAGGACGCGAACCGCCGGTGGCCCAATGTGCTGGCCACCCGGCTGCTCAACCAGAGCGCCGTCCCTCGGTACGGGGTCCTCAACCAGGGCATCTCGGCGAACCGTGTGGTCACCGACCGCTACCCCGGCGACGGCGTCTCCACCGACACCGGCGGCGTCAGCGCCCTGCACCGGCTCGACCGCGACGTCCTCGCCCAGACCTCGGTGCGGACGGTGGTGGTCTTCCAGGGGGTCAACGACGTCCGGTGGGGGGCTTCGGCTGAGCAGGTGATCGGCGGGTTGCGGGAGATCGCCGAGCGGGCGCGGGCGCAGGGGCTGCGGGTGGTGGGCGCGACGATCACGCCCTGTCAGGGGGAGGCGCTGTGCACCGCTTCTGCGGATGCGGCTCGGGTGGCCGTCAATGCGTATATCCGGGACAGCGGTGGGGACTTTGACGCGGTGCTGGACTTTGACGCGGTCTTGCGGGATCCGGCGGAGCCGGCGCGGATGCTGGCCGCTTATGACAGCGGGGATCATCTGCATCCGGGGGATGCGGGGTTGGAGGCGATTGCGGCGTCGGTGGATCTCGGGGTGCTGGTGCCGTAGGGGTGGGGTGGGGCGCTGCGCTGGGCTTTCCCCGATCCCGCCCCTTCCCGAAACTGGGGGCTCCGCCCCCAGACCCCCGAAATCGCCCTTCGGGCTCGTCCTCAAGCGCCGGACAGGCTGAAATACTCAGCCCGGGGTGGGGGAATTCACACGTCGAGGTCCACCACAACGGGCGCGTGATCCGACGCCCCCTTCCCCTTCCGCTCCTCCCGATCCACGTACGCATCCGACACCGCCTTGGCGAACGCCTCGTTCCCGTAGACCAGATCGATCCGCATCCCCCGGTTCTTGGGGAAGCACAACTGCCGGTAGTCCCAGTACGTGAACGGCTGCTCGTACTTGAGAGGCCGCGGCACCACGTCCGAAAGCCCGGCCTCCCGCAGGGACGTGAGGGCCGCCCGCTCGGCAGGGGTGACGTGCGTGAGGCCCTCGAAGAAGGTGGGGTCCCACACGTCGCCGTCGGTGGGCGCGATGTTGTAGTCGCCCATCACGGCGAACGGACGGCTGCCCCCCGCGTCGCCCGCGACCGCCGCCTTGAGGGCCTCGATCCACTGAAGCTTGTAGGCGTAGTGCGGGTGGTCGACCTCGCGGCCGTTCGGCACGTACACCGACCAGACGCGGGCCGGGCCGCACGTCGCGGAGATGGCGCGGGGCTCCTCCGCGCCGTCGTACCCGGGGTCGCCCGGCAGGCCCCTGACCACGTCCTCGATGCCGACCCGGGAGATCACCGCCACGCCGTTCCACCGGCCGGTGGCGTGCACCGCCGATTCGTAGCCGAGCTCGCGGAGCTGCTCGACCGGGAATCCCTCGGCGGTCGTCTTGGCCTCCTGGAGGCACAGCACGTCCGTCCCGCTGCTCTCCAGCCAGGCGAGCAGCCTCGGGAGGCGGGCGGTGATCGAGTTCACGTTCCAGGTGGCGATGCGCATGCCGTACAAACTACCTGCCGGGTACGACAAACGGTCGGGCCACATGGGTGAGCGGCCGCTCAGTCGGGTCGTAGGCCCTGCGGCGACCCGCGCCGGTGGCGCGCCCGCCGCCGTCACCGGGCTGCCTGGTTACTTGGTGAGGTACTTCTCCAGGTCCCCGACGACCTCGTTCGCAGCCGTGACGCCGAGGCCGAGGTACCAGGTCTCGTCCGGGACGTCGTAGGCGTGGCCGGCCTTGACAGCCTTGAGGTTCTTCCACAGCGGGTTGCCCTGGGCCTTGGACTTGTCGGTGGCCTTCGGGTCGCCGTAGACACCGGTGAAGACGTAGTCGGCGTCGGCCTGGTCGATGTTCTCGGCGCTCACCTCGGCGGCGAGGTCCTCGATGTCCTGGTTCTTCGGGCGCGGGATGCCGGCGTCCTTGAGGATCGTGCCGATGAACGAGGCGTTGGCGTAGAGGCGGATCACGCCGTCGGGCAGATAGCGGACCATCGAGACGGTCGGCTTGTCGGCTCCGAGCTTGTCGCTCAGCGCCTCCACCTTCTTGTCGTAGGCGGCGAGCTGCGTCTTGGCCTCGGCGGTCTTGTCGAGCGCTGCCGCGTTCAGGAGGTAGTTCTCCTTCCACGTGAAGCCGGGGCGGAGGGAGAAGACGGTCGGCGCGATCTGCTTCAGCTCGTCGTACTTGTCGGCGGCGCGCAGCTGGCTGCCCAGGATGAGGTCGGGCTTGAGCGCGGCGATGGCCTCGAGGTTCAGGTTGTTGATGGTGCCGACGTTCGCGGGCTTGCCCGCGTCCTTCTTCAGGTACGAGGGCAGTTCCGGCGAGCCCTCGGTGGGCGCGAGGCCGACCGGCTTGATGCCGAGCGACACGACGTTGTCGAGCTCGCCGACGTCCAGGACGACGACGCGCTTGGGCTGGGACTTGATCTCGGTCTCGCCCATGGCGTGGGTGATGGTGCGCGGCCACTCGCCGGGCCCCGCGTCGGTGCCCATCTCAGCGGTCTTCTTGGCGGCGTCGGCGAAGTCCTCGCCGCCCTGGGCGACGCCCTTCTTGTCGCCGGCTCCCGCCGTGGCCTTCGCCGAGCCCTCACCGGACCCGGACGAACCGCCGCACGCCGCGAGGGACAGTGTGGCGGCGACGACGAGAGCGACGGCGGCAGTGCCGCGGCGCCGAAGAGACATACAGGGCTCCTGTGTTGCTGTGAATCACCCAAGAGATTCTTAGGTGAGCCTAACCTATGTCTTCCCTGTGTGTATGCGGCAAGCCCCCAGCATGTGCTTCCGGTCACGGACGTGCGGGGATCAACTCGTCCATCACGGACGTGCGGTCGTCAACTCGCCCGTTACGGACGTGTGGAAGCCAACTCGTCGGCAGGCCCCGCCTCGCCGCCGTCACCGACCGGCTGCCACAGGGCGCCCGGCACAACCAGAGGACCACCCGTCACCGGGTCCGATACGACGACCGACTCGAGCCCGAAGACCTCCTGCACGAGATCCGCTGTGACGACGTCGCCGGGGGAGCCCTGTGCGACGATCCGGCCGGCCTTCATGGCGACCAGGTGGTCGGCGTACCGTGCGGCCTGGTTGAGGTCGTGCAGGACGGCGACGACGGTCCTCCCGCGCTCGCGGTTGAGCTGCCGGACCACGTTCAGCACCTCCACCTGGTGGGCGATGTCGAGGTAGGTGGTCGGCTCGTCGAGCAGCAGCAGGTCGGTGTCCTGGGCGAGGGCCATGGCGATCCAGACCCGCTGACGCTGACCGCCGGACAGCTCGTCGACCAGCCGGTCGGCCAAGCTGCTCGTCCCGGTGCGCTCCATGGCCTCGGTGACGGCTTTCTCGTCGTCCCCCGACCACTGCCGCCACCATCGCTGGTGCGGCTGCCGTCCGCGCGAGACCAGGTCCGCGACCGTGATGCCTTCCGGCGGCACCGGGGTCTGCGGCAGCAGTCCGACTGCCTGGGCGATCTTCTTCGAAGGAATACGCGACAGCTCGGTGCCGTCGAGCAGGACCGCGCCGCGCTGTGGCTTGAGCAGCCGTCCCAGCGCCCGCAGGACGGTGGACTTGCCGCAGGCGTTGGGGCCGACGATGACCGTGACCTGCCCGTCCGGTATCTCCAGATCGAGGCCGTCGACGACGATGCGGTCCTCGTACGCGAGGGTGAGCCCCCGGGCCGTAAGACGGTTGTCGGTCACGCGGTGCCTCCGAAACGGCTAGAGGTGCGGGCGATCAGCCACATCAGATACGGCGCGCCCACGGCCGCGGTGAGCACGCCCACCGGCAGCTCGGTCGGCGAGAACAGAACGCGGGCCAGCATGTCCGCCACGACCATGATCAGCGCGCCCGTCAACGCCGAGCAGAGCAGCGGGATCTGGGCGGTGCGCGTGAGCCGGCGGGCGATCTGCGGGGCGAGCAGCGCCACGAAGTCGACCGGGCCCGCGGTGGCGGTCGCCACGGACGCGAGGACGACGCCGAGCCCGACCAGGCCGAGGCGGACCCTGCCGAGCCGGACGCCGAGGGCGGTCGCCGTGTCGTCGTCGAACGACACGTCGCGCTGGGCCCGGGCCGCCCACACCACGAACGGCACGGCGACAAGCAGGATCGCCGCGACAGGCGCCGCCTGGTCGTATCCGCGGCCGTTGAGCGAGCCGGTGAGCCACACCTTCGCCTGCTGGGCTACCAAGTAGTCGCCCTTGGTCAGGAACAGCTGGGTCAGCGAGCCGAGAGCGATCGAGAAACCGATCCCGATGAGCACGAAGCGGGACGCGTGCAGGCCGCGCCGCCAGGCGAAGACGTAGACCAGCAGTGCGGCGGCCAGGCCACCGCCGACGGAGACATACGGCAGCGCGGTGAACGACGTGACGCCGAAGGTCATCGCTGCGACCGTCGCCGCGCCCGCGCCATGGGTCACGCCGATGACGTCGGGGCTGGCCAGCGGATTGCGCGCCACTGTCTGTACGAGGGCGCCGGCCACGCCGAACGCGGCCCCGACCAGCAGACCGACGGTCAGGCGGGGCATGCGCAACGTGCCCACGACGAGTTCGTCCGGGCTCGGTTGCCCGAGCAGCACGCGGACGACCTCCGCAGGGGAGACGAAGGACTGCCCGACGCACAGATACGCCACCACTGCCGCCGCCAGCAGCACGCCGACCGCAGCCGTGACCACGCTCCCGCGCCGGTGCAGCAGAAAGCTGGCCTGTCCGGCACGCAGCACTGCGTAACCGGCCGGACGGACCGGATCGGCGACCCGCGTCACGCCGCCACCACCGCCTTGCGCCGTACCAGGGCGACCAGGAACGGCACGCCGAGCAGTGCGGTCATGACAGCCACGGGCACCTCCGACGGCGGGAAGACGATACGGCCCAGTACGTCCGCGACCAGGATCATCACCGGTCCGAGCAGCGCGGCCAAGGGCAGCACCCAGCGGTGACCGGTGCCCACCAGCGCCCGTGCGATGTGGGGGACGGCCAGGCCCGTGAAGGCGATGGGCCCGGCGGCGGCGACCGCGACGCCGGTGAGGACCGTCGCCCCGAGGGCTCCGAGAACCCGCAGCAATCCGACATTGTGGCCGAGGCTCTTGGCCACGTCCTCCCCCAGCGCCATCGCGTCCAGGCCGCGCGCCATCGCGGCGACGAGCAGAAGTCCGGCGATGAGGAACGGCAGGACCTGGCCGACGATTTCGGCATCCCGCCCGCTGACCGACCCGACCTGCCAGAAACGGAACTCGTCCAGCGCGCGGGCGTTGGTGGTGACGATGGCCGAAACCAGCGAGGCCAGCAGGGCGTTCATCGCGGCACCGGCCAGCGCGAGCTTCACCGGGGTGGCCCCGCCGCGCCCGCTGCCGGCGATCACATAGGCGGTCACCGCCGCGATTCCGGCGCCCACGAAGGCGAACCACACGTAGCCGCTCAGGGTGTGCACGCCCGCGAAGGCGATCGCGCAGACCACGCCCAGCGACGCGCCCTGACTGACGCCCAGGATTCCGGGCTCGGCGATCGGGTTGCGTGTGATGCCCTGCATCACCGTGCCGGCCACGGCCAGCGCGACCCCGACCAGCACGCCGACAATCGTCCGCGGCACCCGCAGGGCGCGTACGACCTGGGCGCTGTCGTCAGTACCACCGCTCAGCAAGGCGCGCACCACCTCGCCCGGGGCAATGGCACGGCTCCCGACCGCAAGGCTGAGCAGCACGGCGAGGAGCAGCAGCAACGTGCCCACGACCAGCCAGCCGATGCGGCGCGAGGTCGGTCGGGACATGCGCTCGCTCTCTCGAAGTTAGTTAAGGCTCAGCTAAGAATAAGGTGCCCTCCGGGTGGCTTGTGCAGGGGGTGCATCGGGCAGGGAATGCATCGGGCAGGGGTGCATCGGACTTCGGCCGTCAGAGTTCGGCGGAGGCTCCCGGCGCCAGGCGGAGGTGCTCCGCTCCACCCAGCGCACCGATCTGGTTGTCGTAGATGGGCCGCGCAAGATCCGTGAGCAGCGCGTCATGGATGTCGTACGCCCGCTGCGGCTTTACCTCGCGGACGTAGTCGATGACCTCGGAGATCTTGTTCCAGGGGGCCATCACGGGAAGCATCAGCGTCTCGACGGGCCGGTCGGGGACGGTGAGCGCGTCGCCCGGGTGGAAGAGCGATCCGTCGACGAGGTAGCCGACGTTGGTGATGCGCGGGATGTCCGGGTGGATCACGGCGTGCAGTTCGCCGTGCACCTGGACGTCGAACCCGGCGGCCGAGAAAGTGTCGCCGTGCCCAACGGTGTGCACGCGTCCCGGGAAGGCGGCCGCGATCTTGTCCGCGACCGACTTCAGCGTCCAGATCTCGGCGGCCGGGTTGGCCTCGAGACCGGCCCGCAGCCGCTGCTCGTTGAAGTGGTCCGCGTGTTCGTGCGTGACGAGGATCGCGTCGGCGCCGACCGCGGCGTCCTCCTCGCTGAAAGCGCCGGGGTCGATGACGAGGGTCTGTCCGTCCTTCTGGAGCCTGATGCAGGCGTGGGACTTCTTCGTGAGCTTCATGCGTCCCATCCTGCAACGGGGGCACCTGCCACGTGGTGCACCCGGCGGACATCGCGTCAGCCGGTTTGCCCCGGGTGTTCTTCGCGCCGCGGCCGCCCCTCACTCCCGAGGACCCTCACTCGTGAGGAGTCGTCTCCTCCCTTATGACCGCCTGCGCCACCTTGAACGCGCTGTTGGCCGCTGGGACACCGCAGTACACCGCCGCCTGCAGCAGCACTTCCTTGATCTCGGCCGGGGTGAGCCCGTTGCGCAGCGCCGCCCGGGTGTGGAAGGCGAGCTCTTCGAGGTGCCCGCCCGCGACGAGGGCCGTGAGGGTGACGCAGCTGCGGGTGCGCCGGTCGAGCCCGGGTCTGTTCCAGATCTCGCCCCAGGCGTACCGGGTGATGAGCTCCTGGAAGTCCCCGGAGAAGTCGTCGGCCGCTGCCAGGGCCCGGTCGACGTGCGCGTCGCCGAGCACCTCCCGGCGTACCTTCAGACCGGCCTCGTACGGGTCGGGGCGGCCCCCGGCGACGGGCTGCTCCGCCATCGGCGCGATCTCCGCGACGGGCCCGGCGGGCGACGCCGCGAGCACCGGCTTGGCGGGTGCCGCCACGATCGCCATCTGTCCGGTGGTCGTGTCGACTGCGGTCTGCCAGGCGGTGGAGAAGTGACGTATCAGCAGGTCGGTGACGGCGGCGGGCTGCTCGACGGGCGCAAGGTGCGAGGCGCCGGGGACGACGGCGAGCCGGGCGTCGGGGATGCCGGCGACCAGCGTGCGCGCCTCGGCGGGCCCGGTCACCTGGTCCTCCGAGCCGACGAGTACGAGCGTGGGCACGCCGATGCGGCCGAGCTCGGCGCGGATGTCGAAGGCCGCGAGCGCCTCGCAGGAAGCGATGTAGCAGCCGGGATCGGTGGTCCGCACCATCTGCACGGCCCACTCGGTGATCGCGGGCTGGGCGGCGGCGAATCCGGGGGTGAACCAGCGCTCCGGCGAGGTGCGGGCGATCGGGTCGAGGCCGTTCGTGCGGACGATCACGCCGCGCTGCCGGAACTCGTCGGCCGTGCCGAACCGGGGCGAGGCGGCGATCAGTACGAGCGAGGCGAGCCGCTCCGGGTGGCGCAGCGCGAGGTCGGCGCCGACGGCACCGCCCAGTGCGCAGCCCGCGTAGCCGAACCGCTGCACCCCGAGCTGGTCCAGCGTGGCGAGCAGCCGGTCGGTCAGCTCGCCGACCGAAGGAGCTGGGTGGGCGGGGGCGCCGCCGTGTCCCGGCAGGTCGAACCGGAACACCCGCCACTGGCGCGTCAGCTCGGGGACCTGCCGGTCCCACATGTGCCATGTGGTACCCAGTGAGGGACCCAAGATCAGGACAGGAGCGTCTTCTGGCCCGTCAAAGCGGTATTGCAGGGTGTTCGCTGGTGTCTCACTCACCTGCCTGAGCCTCTCATCTGTCACGACAGCCCCTATGAGCGGGGTCCTGACTGTAGATATCTGACCAGGTGGAAGACCTCGCGGGCAGCCTCACGGCTCCCCACTTCCTGGCCTACTTCAGCAGATCGCGGTATCCCGCAGAGCGTCGACGACCAGTCTGCGGGGCAGGCGGCGTACTGGACATGGTCGAACTGGACATGCCCGTCCCCCTTCCGGTCCGATGGCGCGTCACGTTGCCGGTACCGGGCCGCATCGGGCGGTCAGAATCGTGAGGACGCCACAACTGATCGGCAGGCCCCTATCGGGACACGCCCCGCCAGCCCGGCACCGACAACGCACCATCCCCGGCCAACAGCCGACACCGTGAGACCAGGACACTTCGGTCAGGCGTGTCATGAGTCAGACCCCGGACCCGGGACAGCACCCACCCTTCCTCCCGCCCGTCACAGCATCCCCACCCAGAAATACTGAGCATTACAGGCACCGACATGTGGATCTCACCCGGCCCACGACGATGGGCTGTACTCTCCACTGCTTCCGGAGCTTCTACGCCTCACCGTTCGAAGCCGCCGCGGCCCCGGTCAGGAGCAGAGTCACCAACCGCGTGAGCCGGGGGCGAACTCGGAGGCCACCTCGCCACATGGGGCTGCCCACCATGAGCACCCCGTCCGTCCGACCGGCCCGGGACGGCCGGATACAGTGCGCGCGACAGCAGCCTGGTTGCTCAAGGAGGGGAAGCGTGACCGACACCAGCGAAACCCGATCCGCCGACAGTGCAGCGCACGCGACTCAGCAGAGCCGACTGCACCGCCTGATGCGCTACCTCCCCCTGATCGCCCCCGTCCTGCTGTGGACCGTGCCCTGCTGGCTGCTGCTGCACACCGGCCAGCACTGGCCGCTCCCTGTCACGCTCGCCGGCACCGCCCTGTTCGCCCTCGGCCTGATCGGTATGCCGCTCGCGATGGTGCGCGGCCACGGCCGACGCCAGCAGGACTGGGCGGCAATCGTCGGAGACACCCTGCTGGGCACCATCTGGGTCCTGTTCACCTGGTCCGTCGTGCTCGGCGTCCCGCTGCGGCTCGCCCTGACCGTGACCGGTGTCGGCGACGGCCAGGACCGGGCCCGGATCGTCACCTGGGCGGTCCTCGGCGCAGCCACCGTGCTGCTCACCTGGGGGTACGCCGAGGCCCGCCGGGTACCACGGGTACGCCGCCTGGACGTGCAACTTCCGCGCCTGGGAGCCGGGTTGGACGGCACGCGCGTCGTCCTCATCACCGACACCCACTACGGCCCGCTCGACCGCGCCCGCTGGTCGGCACGGGTCTGCGAGACGGTCAACACGCTGAAGGCCGACCTGGTCTGCCACACCGGAGACATCGCGGACGGCACGGCCGAACGCCGCCGCGCCCAGGCCGCCCCACTCGGCACCGTGCAAGCCACCCGGGCCCGGGTCTACGTCACCGGCAACCACGAGTACTACAGCGAGGCACAGGGCTGGGTCGACCTCATGGACGAGCTGGGCTGGGAGCCGCTGCGCAACCGCCATCTGCTGCTCGAACGCGGTGGCGACACCCTCGTGGTCGCCGGCGTGGACGACGTCACCGCCGAGTCCTCCGGCCTCGCCGGCCACCGCGCCCACCTCGCCGGAGCCCTGCACGGCGCCGACCCCGACCACCCCGTCCTGCTCCTGGCCCACCAGCCCAAGTTCGTCGACCGGGCCGCAGCCGGCGGCGTCGACCTCCAGCTCTCCGGCCACACCCACGGCGGCCAGATCTGGCCCTTCCACCACCTCGTCCGCATCGACCAGCCCGCCCTCGCCGGCCTCAGCCGCCACGGCACCCGCACCCTCCTCTACACCAGCCGTGGCACCGGCTTCTGGGGCCCGCCCTTCCGCGTCTTCGCCCCGAGCGAGATCACCCTGCTCGTACTCCGCTCCCCGCAACGACCCCCCACGCCGTAGCGCTGGGCGGGCCGGCGGTTCCGCCTGGAGATGCTGCAGTGCGCCGGCACCCCAAGAAGGGCTACGCATCCTGCAACGCCCTGCGCGTCACCAGCGGCACCACCGCCTTCCAGGAAGAGCAGGCGGCAAAGAAGGGCATCGCACCCCAGACCGTCCGGCCGAACGCCGCCGCGGACTCCCCCACCGCCTACGGCCCCAGCGACCTGCAGTCGGCCCACGGCCTGACCTCCGCCGCCTCCGCCAGCGGCTCCGGCAGGACCATCGCCATCGTCGACGCCTACGACGACCCGAACGCCGAGTCGGACCTGGCCAACACCCACGACGGTCAGGCTCTGATGCCCCTGTCCGGAGCCTCCCGCCGATCCGCTCCACCGCGGCCGCACCGACGCCTGTCGGCCAAGCTCCACGGGGCAAGGGCTGTGACTACTTCCACTTGCGCTGATGGCTGCACTGGCAAGGCATCACCCCCTACAGCGCTGACGGTGGACTGTGGCCACTTCGTCTCGCAGATCAGGGTTGTGTGAACTCCGTATTTACGCGTCCGACCTCGATCGTGTGTGGAGCGAGCCGAGGTGTACGCGATTTCGATGGCCCTGGGAGTGCCGGAGGCGAGGGAGTCGCCGGGAGAGGCCGCTGGCGCAGGCGATCCCCCCGCCAGGGCAGAGACGACGGCACACACGGAGCGCGCGGCGTCCAGCGGCTCCTGCATGCCAGCCACCATGCAGGCGAAGCCGGTGCCCTGCGAACCGGCACACCGCGTCATTCCGAAGGAATGCGAAACTCGAATTCGGGACGGTCCCACGGCACGGCGGGCGGGTTCGCGAGCGCGGTCCCGGTCCGCACTGCACCAACGCGGTGGTAGAAGTCCTCGGCGGGAAGATGCGACACGACCTTGACACGGTCGAGCCCGGCGGCACGGGCCTCGGACTGCATGTGCGCCACGAGCAGCCGTCCAATACCCCGTCCTTGCGCTTCGTCGGCAACGAACAGCAGGTCGAGCTCCGGTGGCGCAAGGACGAGCGAGTAGAACCCGAGGACCCGGCCTCCATGCTCGTCAGCGCCGACGGCCA
This sequence comes from Streptomyces sp. NPDC002896, assembly GCF_040295225.1. Taxonomy (NCBI): domain Bacteria; kingdom Bacillati; phylum Actinomycetota; class Actinomycetes; order Kitasatosporales; family Streptomycetaceae; genus Streptomyces; species Streptomyces sp. NPDC002896. The sequence goes on from NZ_JBEOVA010000006.1 coordinate 406,491, forward strand.
CAAAGGCGCGGTGGGCCTCGATGTAATCAGGACCGACCCGGTAGCCCGCGACTGCGGCTGCGTACTTACCCTCGTAGGCGCCTGAGCCACGCACGAGCCGCGTGAGCCGTTTGGCATCCCGCGCGACTGCCCTCCGTATCGTGATCGGCTGGCTGATCGGGGAAGTGCGTGAACTCATCGGGAGAGTATTTCGCACCGGGGAGTGCCTTCCTGCGGCGGGTCAGCTGCTCGGGCAGGCGTTCCTGCACCGCTCCCGGGAACCACTCGTGCGAGCGCAACCGATCTCACGCCGAAGCCGCGCCGGAGCGCTTCGGTGCGGATTCGGCGTCTCACGGCTCCGCGCGGAGGTCCCCGTCGGACCGGTTTCTGGCGGGCCTCGCCGTATCACCCGCTATCACGCAGCTATCACGAACTGGGCGGACCCTCTCGGACCAGTAGGCCCTGACCTGCGATTTCATGCCCGCGATTGACTGGTGTAGACGCCCCTGGAGGGTCCATACCACCTGTGCCAGGTGGTACCGAGCGAGGGGCCGAGGATGAGGACCGGGGCGTCTTCCGGGCCGTCGAAGCGGTACTGGAGGGCAGGGGTCGTCGTCTCACTCACTCGCTCGCTCCACGCTAGCTTCCGCTGCTGTGGGGATGGACACGGGCCCCTTGTGCCGCACCTTTTGGCTCGTTGACACGTGCACGCTCATTGACATGTGCAGGTAATGCGTTGGTAAAGACCGCTTCATAGCGTCTGGGCGAGTTGTCGCCAACGGACGAAGGATGATGGCGCCTTGAGAATCGCCCACCGGACCACTGCCCTGCTGCTCGCCCTCGCCGCCGCGGTGGGTGCGACCGTCACCGGCGCCAGCGCCGAACCCGGAGCCGGCAAGGACGTCCCCGACGTCGCCGTCATCGGAACCGGCGGCACCATCTCCGGGGTCAGCACCAACAGGGTGTCCTTCCAGGACTACCGCTCCGGCCAGCTGGCCATCTCGAAGATGGTCGACGAGCTGCGGCCGGAGGTCGACGGTCTCGCCGACGTCACCACCGAGCAGTTCGGCAACAAGGGCTCCGGCTCATACACGATCGCCGACTACCGCCGCCTGACCGCCTCCGTCGACGCGGCGCTGAAGAAGAACGACGCGGTGGTGGTCACCACCGGCACCGACACGATGGAGGAGTTCGCGTACTGGCTCGACCTGACCGTGCGCAGCGACAAGCCGGTGGTCCTCACCGGCTCGATGCGCCCGTGGACGGTCATCGGCACCGACGCGCCGGCGAACCTCTACAACGCGATCAAGCTAGCCGCGAGCCGCAAGACCACCTGCTACGGCACCGTCGTCATGCTCAACGACCAGGTCCAGGCCGCCCGCGAGGTCCGCAAGACGAACGCACTGCGGCTGGACACGTTCGAGAGCGGCCCGACGGGCGAACTCGGCGTCATCGACCAGGACAACATCCGCCTCAACCGGGCGCCCGCACGTGTCCAGAAGTGCGGCCGGAGCAGCTGGGACACGCCCTTCGACCTGGACGAGATCGCCGACGGCCCGCTACCGAAGGTCGAGATCGCGTACTCGTACCAGGACGCCGGCGGCGAGGCGGTCACCGCCTTCGCGGACGCCGGCGCGGACGGCATCGTCACCGCGGGCACGGGGGCGGGCGGTATCTCGCCCGCCATGTCGGCCGCCCGCACGGAAGCGGTCAAGAAGGGCGTGCTGTTCGCGTCGACGACCCGCACGGGGTCGGGCGCGGTGTACGGCTCGTCGACGACGACCGGCGTCATCGGCGCGGAGGACCTGACCCCGCAGAAGGCCCGGCTGCTGCTTCTGCTGTCGCTGGCGGCGACGGAGGACGAGAAGCAGATACGGGAGTGGTTCTCGACGTTGGGGACGGCGCAGTTCGTCACTCGGTGACGGGGTGACGGGGTGACGGGGTGACGTTGCGGCGCTACGGGGTCGTGGCTGGCGTCAGGACTGCGTCGGGGGCGCCGTCTCGGCGGCGGTCAGGGCCTCGGCCGCCCTGGCCGCCGCCGCTTCCACCAGCCGTATGCCTGCGGCCATGGAAGGCTGGTCGTCGCTCAGCACGGCGATGAGCAGCCGGTGACCGTCGTGCTGTACGACGCCGATGGTGTTGACCACCCACAGGCCGGTCGCGCTGCGCGGCAGCCAGCCGTTCTTGAGCGCGGCGACGGGGGTGGTGGCCGCCGCGGAGGGAGCGGCGGCGGGTGTTGTGGTGGCGGCCGGTGTGCTTGCGGTGGTGGTCGCCGGGGTCTGGGCGGCCGTGACGCCCCAGTCCTGACCTGGGTGTATGTGGGTCATCAGGTCGTACTGGTACGTCCTGGACGCGCTCGACAGTGCGGAGTCGCCGCGGGTGATCGCCTCCAGCAGGCGCAACTGGTCCGCCGCGGTGGTCTGAGTCAGGCCCCACAGTCCCCCCGGTCCGGGCGTGGTGGCGGTGAGCCCCAGCCGCTCGTTGGCCTCGGCGAGGCCGGCGCCGCCGCCGATCCGCGCCCAGAGGCGGCTGGCGGAGGCGTTGTCGCTGACGCGGATCATCGGCCCGGCGTCGTTCGTCTCCTCCTGCGTCAGGGAACGGCCCTCGCGCTGTGCGCGCAGCAGGAGCGCGGCGAGGATGTCGGCCTTGACGATGCTCGCGGTGGCGAACCGGTGCTCATCCGGGGCGTACACGGCACGGATGCCGGTGTCCGCGTCGGCGATGGCCAGCGAGAAGTGGCCCGGGGCGCCCTCGGCCACGTCCGCCAGGGCGTCGGCGAGCCGAGCGTCGGCGGCTGCATCGGCTGCCGCTTTGGCGGCCGCCACTGCGGCTGCGGAACGGCTCGAGAGAGTGCCGGCGCTCGCCGGTGCGACGATTCCGGCCGATACGGGCCCGGTGGGCGCGGTTCGGGAATGCACGGGAGGCGAGACTGCCACGGGCAGCGGGCCGAAGGCCATGGCCGCGGGCAGCGGACGGGCGGCGCGGCCGACCGTCGCCCGCGCGCCCGTGGGCGGCCCCGTCACGCACGTGTCACCCAGCACCAGAGCCGCAAGCGCGGCGCACCACAAGCCCCACCATGGCGCCCGCGTCCACCAGAACGTTCCTCCGAGTCCCGTCACGGTTCAGAGGAAAGCCCTGTCATGTTTCGCCGGGATGAGGGTTGCGGTGCGGTTCACGAAACAAGCGGGCCGGTCGGGCTCAGTCCGGCTCCGGATCGGTGCCGGCTCCGCCGGTGCCACCGGCTCCCAGGAGGCCCGTCAGGGCACCGACGGGATCCAGATCCGGGGTGCCTCTCGGCCACCAGTCGTCGCGGCCGGGCTCGGACTCGTACGCGTACCAGAGGCCGTCGCGGCCGAGGCGCAGCTGGACATGGCCTTGAGGGTGGGTGAGGTGGTTGTGCCAGGGGCGGAAGGGCGGGAAGTCGGCTGCGAGGAGGGCCGGCCGTGCGCGGTCGAAGCGGCCCGCGGGCGGGTCCCATTGCTCCTCGAGAGCTGCGAGGCCCGCTTCGCCGCCCTGGCGCCAGGCGGCGACCGCACGGGCGAGGTCGGCGGGGGTCCGGCCGGCGGCGGAGGCGAGGGAGGCGTACAGCGCCCGGCCGGTTCCGGTGAGGCCGGAGCCGGGGCGGGCCGCGGCGAGGCGGACCGCGTCCTGCCAGAGGGTCAGCTCCGCGACGGGGTCGCGGCCGGTGGCGAGCAGGGCGTGCGCGCGGGCCGCCGCATCGCTGGCCAGCTGGTCGAGGGCGAAGGGGTCCGGGCCGCCGGGGGCTGCGGGGTAGACCGGCGGATGCTCGGGGTGCGGGGGCGTGGGCAGTGGGGCCGGGAGGGGTGGGAGTGTGCGCGGGGTGAGGGCGTCGCGGGCGCGTACGCCGGGGAAGGGAGGCAGGGTCTGTGCGGGGCGTGCGGCCTGCGCGGCGTTGCGGCGCGACAACTCGTCCAGCAGCTCTCGCTCGCCTCGGCCGCGCATCAGCAGCAGTACGAAGGGGTCCTCGTCGAGCAGGCGGGCGGTCTGGTAGCAGAGGGCGGCGGCGTGTTTGCAGGGGTAGCCGAAGTCGGGGCAGGAGCAGTCGGGTTGGAGATCGCCGGGGCCCGGAAGGAGGTCGACTCCGCAGTCGGCGAGCGAGTGCGGCATGTCCTTCTCCAGCAGCGCGGCGATGCGTCCGGGACGCTCGGCGGCCGCGTCCAGGAAACGGTCCCACTCGTCGTCGGAGAGGACACGCAGTGCGATGCGAGTGCGGTACGGGCGGGCGCGGCTGCCCTGCACGTACGCCAGGACGAGGCCGGGCGTGACGGTGATCGCACCTACGTTGCCCTGCGCGGCATATCGCCGGCCACGCGCGAGCCGGCCCTGGTCCAGCGAGAGTTCCTCCAGGGCCTCGGTCCAGGCATTGCCCCACCACGTGCCGGCGAAGCGGGCGTCGGGGGAGGCAAGGCGGGGCGGAAGAGCACCGAAGGTACGGCGCAGCTCCGGCCCGGTTCCCGTTCCTGTCGCCGGGGCCGGGGCGGCGTCTGCCCGGCCGCGTTCCCCGATGCGGCCGGGGCCACCTTCCCGGTCGCGGCTGCGACGGGGAACGCGCGGCGCCGCACTGCCGCCCGCCACGCCGTCGGCGGGCTCGTCAGGCCCCGGGCCACCGGGCAGACGGGACTCCCCCGCGGACTGGGATTCCATGGGGATGGCGGGTGCTCCGGAGGCGGCGAGTCGCCGCTGCGCGGCGCGTAGCGCTTGCCGTGCGCCGTCGCCAGGACGTGGCGCGGAGGCAGTTTCCCCGACGTCTCCATGCGGTGCTGGTCCGCCCTCATCGTCCAGCCTCGCCGGGAAGGTCGCGCTGCTTCCGGCGCCCGCCTGACGACCGGGGCGATCCACGCCCTCTTCAACGCGATCCACGTCCCCTTCAACGCCGGACCCCGTGCCTCCGCGTCCGTCCCCCTCCTCTCTGCGGGCGGCGCGCAGCGCCCTGCGGACCACGTCCGCAGGGCGCGCCGCGGCCGCGGCGCGCGACCGCGAAGCCCCGCGCGACGCTGAAGCCGCGCTCGACACGTCCGAACGGTCGGGACCGGGCGGCTGCTGGGGACGGGGTGTCATGGCTGCCTCCGAAGGGAGACCAGGTCGGCCAGCTCCCGGTCCGTCAGGTCCGTGAGTGCCGTCTCGCCGGAGGCGAGGACCGCGTCGGCCAGGGCGCGCTTCGCCGCGAGCATCTCGGCGATGCGGTCCTCCACCGTGCCCTCGGTGATCAGGCGGTGGACCTGGACGGGCTGGGTCTGCCCGATGCGGTACGCGCGGTCGGTGGCTTGTTCCTCGACCGCGGGGTTCCACCAGCGGTCGAAGTGGATCACGTGGCCCGCGCGTGTGAGGTTGAGGCCGGTACCGGCGGCCTTGAGGGAGAGGACCAGGACCGGGGTCGAGCCGCTCTGGAAGCGGTCCACCATGCGCTCGCGCTCGACGACACGTGTCCCGCCGTGCAGCAGCTCGGCGGGCACGGCACGCTCGGCGAGGTGCGCCTCGAGCAGCCGCGCCATGCCGACGTACTGCGTGAAGACGAGCGCCGAGCCGTCCTCGGAGAGGATCGTGTCCAACAGCTCGTCGAGCAGGGTGAGTTTGCCGGAGCGGCCGAGGAGACGGGCAGCCGTGCCCTCCTTCAGATACTGCGCGGGGTGGTTGCAGATCTGCTTGAGCGCGGTGAGGAGCTTCAGCACGAGGCCCCGGCGCGCGATCCCCTGCGCCGCCTCGATCACCGTCATGGACTCGCGGACCACCGCCTCGTACAGCGAGGCCTGTTCGCGGGTGAGCGGCACCGGATGGTCCGTCTCGGTCTTGGGCGGCAGTTCGGGCAGGATGCCCGGGTCCGACTTCTTGCGGCGCAGCAGGAAGGGCCGGACGAGCCGGCCCAGGCGCCGGACGGCCTCCTCGTCCTCGCCGCCCTCGACGGCACGCGCGTGCCGTGCGCGGAACGACTTGAGCGGGCCGAGCAGCCCCGGTGTCGTCCAGTCGAGCAGCGCCCACAGCTCGGACAGGTTGTTCTCGACGGGCGTGCCCGTCAGAGCGACCCTTGCCGGGGCGGGGATCGTGCGCAGCGCCACCGCCGTCGCCGAGTACGGGTTCTTGACGTGCTGCGCCTCGTCGGCGACGACCATGCCCCACTTCTCCTGCGCGAGCAGGGGCGCGCTGGACCGCATCGTGCCGTACGTGGTGAGGACGAACCCGCCGCGGTCCGGCTCCTCCAGGGTGCGGTCCGGCCCGTGGTAGCGGCGCACGGGGACACCCGGCGCGAAACGGGCGATCTCCCGCTGCCAGTTGCCGAGCAGCGACGCGGGGCAGATGACGAGGGTCGGCTCGTGCCGCGCCCGGCGCAGGTGCAGCGCGATGACGGTGACGGTCTTGCCGAGGCCCATGTCGTCGGCGAGGCAGCCGCCCAGGCCGAGCGAGGTCATCATCTCCAGCCAGGCCAGACCCCGGAGTTGGTAGTCGCGCAGCCGCGCCTGCAGCGCCGGTGGCGGCTCCACAACGGCCACCCCGGCGGTGAGCCGGTCGCGCAGCGCGGCCAGCGCGCCGACCGGCACCGCCTCCACCGTCTCGCCGTCGACCTCCGCGGCGCCGGTGAGCGCGACGGAGAGCGCGTCCACCGGGTCGAGGAGGCCGAGCTCGCGCTTGCGGGCCTTGCGCACCATGGCCGGATCGGCCGTCACCCACCGGTCGCGCAGCCGTACGACGGGCCGGTGGGCCTCGGCGAGCGCGTCCATCTCGGCCTCCGTGAGCGGATCCCCGCCGAGCGCCAGTTGCCAGCGGAACTGCAGCAGTTCCTCGGCCTCGAAGAAGCCGGTGCCGTCGGTCGCGGAGCCTGGTGCGGGTCGCACCACCGCGGTAGCGGAGAGGTCCCGGGCTAGGTCGCGCGGCCAGTGCACGGCGACCCCCGCGGCGCCCAGCCGGCTGGCGGCGGGGCCGAGCAGGTCGTACAACTCGTCCTCGGACAGCACCAGTACGTCCGGGACGTCCTGGTCGGTGAGGCGGTCGAGCGGGGGCCAGACGCGGGCGGCGCGGCGCAGTGCGAGCGCCGCGTCGACACGCGCGCGTGGCCCGAACGACGCCTCCCCGTCCCCAGCCCACAGCCCCGCCGCGTCGATGACGAGTGTCGGGTCGGCGAGGCTGTGCACCTGCACGACGGCGGCCCCGGCGCTGCGGGCGCCGTCCGTGGCGTCGAAGATGTCGTACGCGGACAGGTCGAGGCGGAGCGAGATCCGTACGCCCGCGTCCATTCCGGCGGCGACCTCGGCCGCCCAGTCCCGCGCCCCGGCCAGCGCCTGCGGCTCGCGCGCGGCGAACGGCGCCCCGGCGGCGTGCGGCGCGGCCGGGGTACGCGGCAGCGTGTCGGCGACCGCGTCGAGGAAGGCCCGGACCAGCGCCTCCGGCTCGGGCAGGTGCAGGGGGCTCCGATCCGGGAGTGGGACGGCATGGCCCTCGTACGGCAGGGCGGCGGCGATGGCGCGCAGATGTGCGATGTCGTCCGCGTCGAGCGGGCCGGCGCGCCAGGCGTCGTACCCGCCGGGGCTGAGGCCGGGCAGCAGGCGGCCGCGCGCGACGAGCCGCAGGGCGTGCAGGGTGGCGGCGCCCCAGCAGGCCGTGGCCGGGTGGGCGACGGGATCGTGCCGGGCGCGTACGAGCAGCGGCAGGGCGTCCGCGAGCGGGAGCAGCAGCGCCGGGACGGGAGCCCTGCGGACGCCGGTGCCGCCGTGGCGCCGGACGACGGTGAGCTCCGTGAGCTCGCCCGGATCGGGCCGGTCACCCGACTCCGTACGGTCACCAGGCTCTGGAGGGTCACCGCCTCCCGTAACGTCACCCGCCGGCAGCGGCCCGCCGCCATCCGGGTCCCAGAAGGCCACCCGGCCCTCGCGCGGCAGCTGCGACGGCAGGAAGATCGCGGCGAGCCGCACGGACACCGCCTCGTCCGCAGTGCGCGCACCCACGCTCTCCGCCACGCTTTCCTCCCTCCGTCGCACAAGTCGGATCAGACTCGAGTCGGATCAGAGCCGGATCAGACTCGGATCAGACGTCTTCGACTCTAACGACGGGCACTGACAGCAGCGGAACGGGCGGTCACACAGGCCGGCCCGTCCTCGCCCCGGCGGAATACCGAGGGGCGAGGACGGGCCGCGCGCGTCACCTACGTCACTTGTAGGTGATGTCCGACGTGCTGTACCGGCAGTACGTGCCGTCCGGGCCGGTGCCGAGGGAGGTCGGTTCGGCGCCGGAGTTGTTGCCCTTGAAGCGCTCGCAGACGGTGATCTTCCTGCTGCCGTCGCCCACGATGGTCACGCCCGAGATGGTGGCCGTGTCCCCGTAGTTGGCGTTGACGCCGACCAGGACCTTGCCGGGGCTGGTCGCCCTGACGTTGCTGATCACGATGTGGCGCTGGTACTGGGTCTTGCAGTTGCCGCACGAACGGGCCAGCTTGCCGAAGTCCTCGACCTGGAAGTTCTTGATCGTGAGCGTTCCGGCGCCGTTGAACTGGAAGACCTTGTCGTCCGCCTTCCTCGCTCCGCCGCCGTCGATGACATACGCGGCCGACGAGGACTTGCCCTTGAAGGTGGCCGCGTCCTCGCCGACGTCCTCCCACCAGACGTTCTGCAGCGTGCAGCTGCCCAGGCAGTGCACGCCGTCGGCGGCCGGGGAGCCGATGACGACGTTCTTCAGGGTGGCTCCGTCGGCGAGCTCGAAGATCGGGCCCTGGTCCTCGTCCTGGCTGCCGCTGCCGAGGGCACCGGAGCCGTAGAAGCGCTTCAGGCCGCCGTCGTAGGTGCCGGACACCTCGATGGTGGCGGTCACCGCCTTACCGGCGGTCGGGGTGGGCCATGCGCCGAGCGTCGTGCCGGAGGTCGTCGTGGCCGTCGGCGTCTTGGACGCCGTGGCCGATGCGGACGCAGAAGCGGTGCGACTCGCCGAGGCCGAGGCGGACGCAGAGGCGGATGCCGAGGAGGAAGGAGACGAGGAAGCCGAAGCCGAGGCGGAGGGCGAGGCCGACGGGGCGCTCCCCTTCACCGCCACCAGCGTCCAGCTCTTACTGGTCGCGCTGGAGCAGGAGTTCTGCTTCGCAAGCCCGTCCGCCACGTTCAGGCACTTGTCGCTGCCCGCGTTGACCAGGTGGTAAGCGTCGCCGGCCTGGGTCAGCTTCCAGACCTGCGAGGCGCTGCCGTCGCAGGTCTGCTGCTGGACCGCCTTGCCCGCGGACGTCGACGCGCCCTTCACTCCGGCGCACAGCCCGCTGTCTGCGGCCCTCACCGTGAACCCGTCCCCGGAAGTGGTCAGCTTCCAGGTCTGCTCGACGGCGCCGTCGCACGCCGCGGTACCCAGCTGGGTGCCGCTCGCCGTGGCGGCGGACGGCACCTCGAGGCACCCGTGGTCGGCGGCGTTCACCAGCTTGTACGTGCCCGCACCCGGCCCGGTGGCCGATGCCGACATCAGTACGCCGCCGGCTATCGCGCCCCCGGTCAGGGCGGTCGCCAGCGCGCCGATCAGCACGGTCCGGCGGCGGTTGGTCTTTCTGCGCCGAGCAGTGCGCAGGGCTGCTCTTGTACTCAAGGGGGTGACTTTCGTTAAGAGGGTCGGGAAGTCATCTCGGCCCTCTGTCGTCACGACCCGGGTGAAGGTTGCCGCTCCCCCGAAAATTTTTCGGCGCGCAGCCTCATGCGTCCAGCCTCACGCGCGAAGCCTCACGTCAGAGCGCCGTCACGGCGTCGCCCTGGAGACCACGTAGACCATCGGGTGCTCCGGGTCCGACCGGTCGACCACGACGTCCAGGGTCGGCTGCGGGCCCTTCTGCTCATGGGTGAGCCCCGACCAGGAGCCCGGCAGGGAGAAGTCCCAGCCGACGATCCTGCGGTCCCGTGGGCTGATGGCGATGTCCTCGTTCACGAGGGTGTCGCCGCTGGTGCCGATCTTGTCGAGGAACTTGTCCAGGCCCTTGTTGCTCGTGACGAACTGGACGTAGAGACGGCTGGTCTTCCAGTTGTTCGTCTCGTAGTAGGCGACGTCCTCCGAGTACGCCGGTATCGGCACGTCGTAGAGGCGGCGCTGCACCTTGGAGGGCCAGCCCGCCGTGAGGCCGGTGGCGGAGTACTTCGCCTCTTTGTCTTTGCCGCTGTCGCGGCTCTGGTTGGCCGAGATCACGAGGTAGCCGGCGGGGATGCCGATGAGCAGCACGATGATGAGCGCCGTGAGGAAGCGGCGGCGGACCACGTGCGGGCGGTCCTCGGGGCGGCGTCCCGGCACTCGGCTCTCGTCCGGCGGCGGCGACTGGCGGGGCACGACGGGCGTCACTGGGTTCCCTGGGTGGTGCGGGTGCGGGCTGGGTACGGTTCTGGCCGGCCGCGGTCGGTACGGACCGCGGTCGGGAGGGCGTGCGTCACTACTGCTCCTCCGCCGTGCCCGCACCGCCTCGCGCCTGCGCGTACCGCTCGTACCGTTCGTAGCGCTCGACGCGCCGCCGCTTCGCGCGCCGGAAGCGGCGGGCGACCAGGCGGGCCAGGTCGGCGGCGCCGACCATGCCGGCCTCCGGGCCGAGCTGGGCGCGCACGATGCGGGCCTCGGGACGGTAGCCCCGGCCTGTCAAGGTCCTCCGGAACGCGTCGCGGGCCGGGCCGATCAACAGGTCGTCGGCCGCGCTGACGCCGCCGCCGATGACGAAGCAGGACGGGTCGAGGGCGGCGGCGAGGTTGGCGATGCCGACGCCGAGCCACTGGCCGATGTCCTGGAGGAGCTCGACGCACATGGCGTCGCCCTCGCGGGCCAGCTCGGTGATGAGCGGTCCCGTGATGTCCGGGATGTTGCCCTTGACGTGCTCGATGATGTTGAACGCCACCGGGGAGTCGGCGGCGGCGAGCTCGCGGGCCTCGCGGACGAGCGCGTTGCCCGAGCTGTACTGCTCCCAGCAGCCGCGGTTGCCGCACGGGCAGCGGTGTCCGCCGGGCACGACCTGCATATGGCCGAACTCGCCGGCGACGCCGTACTTGCCGCGCTTGACCTGCCCGTCCTCGAGGATCGCGCCGCCGATGCCGGTGCCGAGCGTGATCATGACGAGGTGGTCCTCGCCGCGTCCTGCGCCGAAGCGCCACTCGGCCCAGGCGGCGGTGTTCGCGTCGTTGTCGACGAGTACGGGCACGGAGAGCCGCTCGGAGAGGCGGTCCCGGAGGGGCTCGTTGCGCCAGGACAGGTGGGGGGCGAACAGGACGCGGGCGCGGTCGGCGTCGACCCAGCCGGCCGCGCCGATGCCGACGGCGTGCACGTCGTGCCGGTCGGAGAGGTCCAGGACCAGCTCGACGATGGTGTCCTCGACGACCCTGGGGCTCTTGGACTTGTCCGGGGTCTCCGTGCGGAGCTTCTCCAGGATGTTGCCGTCCGCGTCGACGACGCCCGCCATCACCTTCGTACCGCCGATGTCGATGCCGACGGTGGGTACGCGGGGCGCCGTGAGGTGGGAACGGCGCTCGCGCGTTCCCACGGTCCGCAGGACGGTTGCGCGGCGGGAGCCTATCGGGGCGCCCGCTGCTCGGGAGGAGCTGAGAGCCCGGGGCAGTGCGAGGTCGCGGTAGGTGCTCATCGCGCCGATTCTGCCTCACGCCCGCATGGGGCTGCATGACGACGCCCGGCCTCCGGGGAGGCGAAGGCCGTTCCGGTCAAGAACATTTCGGTCATTTCACCCGATTCGATGCCGCTTCTTTCGAGTACCCAGTCGCGTCGGCGGACACCGTTGCCCGCTCCAGTTCATGGCGGAGGGCCTCCAGCTCCGAACCGCCCGCCATCTGCCGGGTGAGCTCGTCGAGGGTGATGCCGTCCTTGACGTGGCTGCCCGCCATGGTGCCGCGCTTCAGAAGGACGAAACGGTCGCCCACGAGGTAGGCGTGGTGCGGGTTGTGTGTGATGAGGACGACACCGAGCCCCGCGTCCCGGGCGGCGGCCACGTATTTGAGGACCACACCGGACTGCTTGACGCCCAGGGCCGCCGTCGGCTCGTCGAGTACGAGGACCTTGGCCCCGAAGTGGACGGCGCGGGCGATCGCCACGCACTGCCGCTCGCCGCCCGACAGCGTGCCGATCGGCTGGTCGACGTTGCGCAGGTCGATGCCCATGCGCAGCAGTGCGGAGCGGGTGGTCTCACGCATGTACGCAGTGTCGAGGCGCTTGAAGGGACCGGTTCCCTTCCTGGGTTCGGAGCCCAGGAAGAAGTTCCGCCAGACCGGCATCAGCGGGACGACGGCGAGGTCCTGGTAGACCGTGGCGATGCCGCGGTCCAGGGCTTCACGCGGGTTGCCGAGGCGGACATCGCCGCCATCGATACGGAAGGTCCCCGCATCGTGCTGGTGCAGCCCCGCGATGATCTTGATGAGAGTGGACTTGCCTGCGCCGTTGTCGCCGAGTACGCAGGTGATCTCCCCCGCGTGGACCTCCAGCGAGACGCCCTCCAGGGCACGGACCGTGCCGTAGTGCTTGCTGACGTCGTCGAGCTCGACGAGTGCGGGACGTGCCTCGGCGTCCACTGTCGTGGTTCCGGTGGTCATGAGGTGGCCTCCGCGCGCTTGCGGACCCAGGCGTTGAGCAGGGTCGCGAGGAGCAGCATCGCTCCGAGGAAGAACTTGAACCAGTCGGGGTTCCATTCGGCGAAGACGATGCCCTTGCTCGTCATGCCGAAGATCAGCGCGCCGACCGCGGACCCCACCGCGGAGCCGTACCCACCGGTGATCAGACAGCCGCCGATGACGGCCGCGATGATGTAGATCAGCTCGTTGCCGACACCCTCGCCGGACTGCACGACGTCGTACGAGAGGAGCAGGTGCTGGCCGGAGACCCAGGCGGCGAAGGCGACGCCCATGTACAGGCCGATCTTGGTCTTGGCGACCGGGACGCCGACCGCGCGGGCCGCGTCCTCGCTGCCGCCGACGGCGAAGATCCAGTTGCCCGCGCGCGTCCGCAGCAGGATCCAGGTGGCGACGGCGACCAGCGCCAGCCACCACAGGATGGTCACCTTGACGGTGACGCCGCCGAGGGTGAACTGGGAGGCGAACAGGGCGCGGGCGGAGGGGAATCCCTCCATGTCGGAGATCGACTTCGTGGAGACCGTGCCGCTGATCAGCTTGGTGAAGCCGAGGTTCATGCCGGTCAGCATCAGGAAGGTGCCGAGCGTGATGATGAAGCTCGGCAGCTTGGTGCGGGTCAGCAGTACGCCGTTGAAGAGCCCGAAGGCGAGCGTCACCAGCAGCGAGACGCCGACGCCGACCCAGACGTTCGCGGTCATCTGGTAGCTGAACATCGAGGAGATCAGCGCCGAGCTGGTCACCATGACGCCCGCGGACAGGTCGAACTCGCCGCCGATCATGAGCAGTGCGACCGGTACGGCCATGATGCCGATCGTCGACGCCGCGTACAGAACGGTGCTGAGGCTGGAGGCGCGCAGGAAACTGTCCGCGACGACGGCGAAGAAGAGGAAGACCGCGACGGCGCCGACGACCGAGCCGAGTTCGGGGCGGCCGAGCAGCCGGCGCAACGGCGAGGTTCTGAGCAGCCGTTCGTCCGGGCCGGTGCGGTCCGGCGCCGGGCCGGGCTTCCGGTCAGGCTCCGCGTCGGGGGCCTGGGCGGGGGTGGTGCCGGTCATCGGGTCCCCCGCTCCGTGTACTCGGCGAGCGCGGCGGCCTCGTTCTTCGTGATGATCTGCGGTCCGGTGAGGACCGGCTTGCCGCCGCCCAGCACGTCGGAGTTGTACTTGTACAGCCACAGCAGGTCGACGGCCTGGTAGCCCTGGAGGTACGGCTGCTGGTCGACGGCGAAGCCGAGCGTGCCGGCCTTGAGCGCCGAGGCGACCTTGGCGTTGAGGTCGAAGGTGTCGACCTCGGCCTTGCTGCCCGCGGTCTGCTTGGCCTTGACGGCTGCGTCCGCGTAGGGCGCGCCGAGCGTGACGACGGAGTCGATGGACGGGTCGGCCTGCAGCTTGGCCTCGATGGAGGACTGGACGTCGGGCATGCTCGTGCCGTCGACGTAGAGGTTCTGCATCTCGCCGTCGAATGTGTCGTCGGCGCCGGCGCAGCGCTGTTCGTGGCCGACGTTGCCCTGCTCGTGCAGGACGCAGAGCGCCTTCTTCTTGCCGCGCTTGTTCAGCTCCTCGCCCACGGCCTCGCCCGCGACGGTCTCGTCCTGGCCGATGTGGGTGAGCGCGCCGAACTCCTTGGACTCGGCGGAGCCGGAGTTGACGGTCACCACCGGGATCCCGGCCTTGACGGCGCGGGCCACGGCCGCCTTCATGGCGTCGGGCTTGGCCAGCGTCACGATGATGCCGTCGACCTTCTTGTCGATGGCGGCGTCGACGAGCTGGGCCTGCTGCTGGGCCTCGTCGCTGTGCGAGTACAGGAATTTGATGTTGTCCTTCACGGCGGCCTGCTTGGCACCGTTCTGGACGATGTCCCAGAAGGTGTCGCCGTCGCCGGAGTGGGTGACCATCGCGATGGTCCAGCGGGGGGTGTTCACCGCGGCCTTCCCCTCGGCGGCCGCGGCCTTGCGGGCGTCCTCCGCGCGCTTGCCGCCGGTGCTGCTGCATCCCGCCAGGGACAGCCCGAGCGCCGCCACCAGCACGGCGCCCACCGCACGTACCCCTGTCCGAACCCTTGCCACGACGCCGCGCCCTTCCTGAACTCTGCTCGATCGTCGGGGCCGGATGTTCTCCGGCCCCGAACGACTCATTATCGAGGACAGAAATCCGCTATACGGACACCGGGTGCTGTGCACAAGGTCACGTACGGGCGGCTCCCCGGGCCTTGGGAAGGCGTGCGAACAGCAGGAATCAGGGCCGTACGAGCAGCTGGAATCAGGGCCGTACGAGCAGCTGGAACTCGAAGGAGTAGCGCGAGGCCCGATAGGTGTGCGAGCCGAACTCGACGGCGCGGCCCGTGTCGTCGAAGGTCGTGCGCTGCATCGTGAGCAGCGGGGCACCCTCGGGCTCGGTCAGCCGCTCGCCCTCCTCGGCGGTGGCGGAGCGGGCGCCGATGGTCTGGCGGGCGCTGTGCAGCGTGATTCCGGCGGCGCGCATCAGCCGGTAGAGGCCGGTGGCCTCCAGTTGTGCGGTGTCCAGGGCGAGCAGGCCGCGGGGCAGCCAGTTGCAGAGGTACGCCATGGGCTCGCCGTGGGCCAGCCGCAGCCGCTCCACGCGGTGCACGTCACTGCCCTCCGCCACCCCGAGGGCGGCGGCGACCTCGGCGGACGCGGGCTCGAGGACGTTGCCCAGGACACGGGTGGCCGGGCGCTGCCCGGCCGACTCGAGGTCGTCGTAGAGGCTGCTGAGCTCCAGCGGCCGCTTGACCTGGCTGTGCACCACCTGGGTGCCGACGCCACGGCGGCGTACGAGCAGGCCCTTGTCGACGAGCGACTGGATGGCCTGGCGGACGGTCGGCCGGGACAGGCCGAGCCGCGCGGCGAGTTCGATCTCGTTGCCGAGGAGGCTGCCCGGGGTGAGCGTCCCGTGCTCGATCGCCGCTTCCAGCTGCTGGGACAGCTGGAAGTACAGCGGGACCGGGCTGTTGCGGTCGACGCTCAGTTGGAGCGACACGGTGGCATCGACTTCTGGTTTGGGCACGGAGCGAGCGTAGTCGTAGGTAAATGATGACGGGAAGTTGAGAGGTTCTGTTGTCCGGACAACCGCACGATGCGCGCGTGACATCCCTCACAGCCCACGGCGGCCTGGGTCATCGCGTCGCCCCTCTGGTGAACCCGTTGTAGATGTACCGCTGCAGGAAGAGGAAGGCGATCAACGTGGGAAGGATCACCAGCACCGCGCCCGCAGAGATGGTCTCCCAGTGCGCCCCGAAGGGCCCCTTGAAGCGGAAGAGCGAGGTCGAGATCGTGCCCAGTTCCTCCGACGGCATATAGAGGAACGGGATGTAGAAGTCGTTGTAGACCGTGATGCCCTTGATGATCACGACGGTCGCGATGGCCGGCTTGAGCAGCGGGAAGATGATCTTCCGGTAGACGGTGAAGGCGTTCGCGCCGTCCAGTCGCGCCGACTCGTCCAGCGAGACCGGGATGCCTCGGATGAACTGCAGGAAGATGTAGATCGACACGATGTCCGTGCCCATGTAGAGCAGGATCGGTGCCCACCGGCTGTCGAAGAGGCCGAAGCTGTCGACGATCTGGAAGGTCGCCACCTGGGTGGTCACGCCGGGCACCAGCGTCGCGATCAGGAACAGCGCCACCACGAGCTTCTTGAGGCGGAAGTCGAACCGGTCGATGGCGTACGCGGTCATGGACCCGATCACGACTGTTCCGGTGATCGCGAACACCAGGATGAAGGCGGTGTTCCCGAACGCCGCCAGCATGTGACCGTCCTGGAACGCCGTCGCGTAGTTCGACAGGTTCAGCCAGTCGTCCGGCACTGCGAGCGCGCCGCTGCCGTCCGCCATCTCGTTCGATGACTTGAGCGAGGTCAGGAAGACGACACCGAGCGGCAGCAGCACGATGACGGCGGCCAGGACCAGCGAGGCGTACTTCAGTGTGGCGGCCGTGGCCGCGCGGGGCGTCATACGAGATCCACCTTGTCGTCCGGGACGAGACGGCGCTGCACCCAGGTCACCAGCAGGATGATCAGCAGCAGGACGACGGCCGCCGCTGAGGCGAGGCCCGTCTTGTTGAACTGGAAGGCGAGCTTCACGGTCTGGATCACAAAGGTCTCGGTGCCGGTCGCACCCCCGGTCATGATGTACGGGACTTCGAACGCCGACAGCGAGCCCGAGATGGCCAGGATGGCGCTCAGGGTGATGATGGGCCGGATCCCGGGCGCGATGATGTGCCGGAACTGCTGCCAGCGGTTTGCGCCGTCGAGTTCCGCGGCTTCGTACAGCTCACTCGGGATGGACTGGATCGCGCCGAGGAACAGCACGAAGTTCAGGCCCATGTAGCGCCAGACGGACACCCCGGCCAGCGAGACGTTGGCCGATGTCGAAGTGCCCAGCCAGGCGCGGTCGGGGTCGGCGCCGAAGAGGGCGAGCACCGAGTCGAGCGTGCCGCCGTCCTGGAAGAAGTACAGGAACACGAATCCGATCGCGACCCCGTTGATCAGGTACGGGAAGAACAGCACGCCTTTGAAGAAGTTCCGGCAGCGGGTGTTGAAGCTGAGGATCGTGGCGAAGTAGAGCGCGGCTGCGATCTGCGCGACCGAGCCGGCCAGGTAGAAGAGGCTGACGAAGAACACCTGGAACAGCTCGGGCCGCGTGAAGATGTCCACGTAGTTCCCGACACCGGTGTACGCCAGGTCGGGACTCACGCCGTCCCAGTCGGTGAAGCTGTACGCGACCATGTTGGCGACGGGGGCGTAGGTGAACGTCACCAGCAAGGCCAGTGCGGCGGCCATGAACAGCCAGGGCGTCGCCCCCCGCAGCAGGCGCGCGCGCCAGGGGCGGGGGGCGGGACCGGGCAGGGCCACCGGAGCCGCCGCCCTGCCCGGCCGGTCCCTCCTCCCCCAGGCTCGCGACTTCGCCCGAGCAGGGGGTTCCCCCACGGAGGCCGCTTTGGATGTGGCCTCGGATGCGGTGTCGGTCATCGGGTGCGCCCCTTAGGAGCCGGCCGTCTTCGCGGCGTCCGTCCAGCGCTTCGACAGGTCCGCGAAGAAGTCGTCCACGCTGCCCTTGCGGGCGCCGCGGGCGAGGTCGACGAGGTCCTGGCGGTAGTCGGGCTGGTAGATGCCGACCTCCGACGCCTTGTCGATCTCCTTGACGACCCCGCCCTTGGTGTCGTCGATCTCGAGGAACTTCACGCCCGCGTCCTCGTACGGCTTCAGCACCTCGGGCAGGGGCGCGCCCTTGACCGGGGACAGGGTCAGGTTGTCGGCCGGGAACCCGGACTTCTCGGTGAACCAGTCGATCCAGGCGCGGGCCGCCTCCTTGTGCTTGGAGTGGATGCTGACGGCCTGGTTGTAGTCGGGCGAGAGCGTCGCGCAGAACTTGCCGTCCACCTGGGCGGGGAACGGCATGAAGCTGATGTCGTCCGGGTCGGTGCCAGCCTGCTCGGCCGCGGCCCGCATCTGGGTGATCGCCCAGGAGCCCAGCCACATGGTGGCGATCTCGCCCTTCGCCAACTTGGGCTTGGAGCCCTCCCAGTTGGTGGTGGTCGGGTCCTTCTCGATCAGCTTGTCGTGGACGATGTTGTAGAGCAGCGTGTCGCCGGTGCGCAGGTCGGCGCCCTCGGCCCAGGGGTCGGAGTCCGTGAGCCGGGCGGTCGCCTGGACGTCGCAGCTGACCGAGCCGTTGACGTTCGTCCACTGGGTCAGCGGCCACATGTCCTTGAAGTTCGTGTAGTACGGGACCGAGTCCGTCTTGGCCTTGATGGCCTTCAGATCGGCCAGGAACTCGTCCGGCGTGGTGGGCCAGTCGGTGACACCGGCCTTCTCCCACACCCTCTTGTTGTAGACGAACCCGGGGACCACACCGTTCGGGCTCTGCCCGTAGACCTTGCCGTCGACCGTGGTGAAGTCGGTGAAGTGGTACTTCTTGCTCCGCTCGGCCTGACTGCCCAGCGAGGCGAAGAACTTGGGGTAGTCGTTCTTCTTGATCACGGCCGGGATCATTAGCACGTCGCCGTAGTTGTCCGTGTTCATACGGATCTTGACCTCGCCCTCGTAGTCCGTGAGGGCCTCGAACTCGACCTTGACGTTCGGGTAGGTCTTGTTGAACTCGGCGGCGTACTTCTTCATCGTGCCGTCCTGCACCAGGTCCGTGCGGTGGGTCAGGACCTTGATGCTCCCGGAGACCTTCTTCGGGTCGTCGGGCGCCTTCGCCTCCTCGCCCTTCGACGAGGCGCCGCTCCCGGTACAGCCCGCAGCCAGCAGTGCGGCGGCAAGGAGAGCCCCGGTGAGCGCGGTCCTGGCGCCGGCGGACCTTCTTGCGGTACGGAGTCTGCCGGCGTCGGCGAACCTGTTCCTGGCGGTGGTCATGGCGGCCCTTCGCTCGGCGGGGGAACCTCCCAGGCCCTCAGGGCACTGCGGGAGGCACGGATGACGGCACGGCAGCGGTCCGCACACTGCCGGTGCCCGTGAAATTAAGGGTGTGCAAAATGAAGTGTCAATCCCGTTGCAGGGATTGGGTGTTGAACGCCCGAGCGTGATTACGGAATCCCGCGAGGGATCTTCGCTGAACCGGTTCAGTCGAATATCGTCGAATCCCCCAGGTCCCCGGGCAACCGACGCCCCCGTCGCATTGCGAGGCAGTACGTGAAAAGACCCACCATGGCGGACATCGCCCGGCGCGCCGGCGTCACCAAGGCCGCGGTCTCCTTCGCCCTGAACAACCGGCCGGGCGTCTCCGAGCCGACGCGGCGCCGCATCCTTGCGATCGCCGAGGAGCTCGGCTGGCAGCCCAACAGCGCGGCGAGAGCGCTCTCGGACGGCAGGGCGGGCGCGTTCGGGCTGGTCATCGACCGTCCGGCGAGAACGCTCGGCATCGAGCCGTTCTTCATGCAGCTGATCTCCGGCATCCAGGGGGAGTTGATCCGCGACGCCACTCCCCTGGTCCTGACGATGGCCGAGGACCAGGCCGCGGAGATCGCTCTCTACCGGTCGTGGTGGGCCCAGCGACGGGTGGACGGCGTCTTCCTGGTCGACCTTCAGGCGGACGACGCGCGCGTGCCCGTCCTCGAGGAACTGGGGATGCCCGCGGTCGTCATCGGGGCACCGGTCGGCACGGGCCGGCTGCCCGCCGTGTGGAGCGACGAAGCCGCGGCCGTCCGGGCGGTCCTTGAGCATCTCGCCGGGCTCGGACACCGCCGCGTCGCCCGGGTCGGCGGCCCCGGGCGCCTGCGCCACACCGTGATCCGCACGGCCGCCTTCGAGGCGTGCGCACGGGAGTTGGGGCTCACGGGCCGGATCGTGGAGGCCGACTACAGCGGCGAGGAGGGCGCGGCGGCGACCCGGGCGCTTCTTGCGGACCCGGAGCCGCCGACGGCGATCGTGTACGACAACGACGTGATGGCCGTCTCCGGACTGACGGCCGCGCAGGCGCTCGGGCTACGCGTGCCGGCGGACGTGTCGGTGGTGGCTTGGGACGACTCGGCGCTATGCGAGCTGGTGCATCCGTCGCTCACCGCGCTGAGCAGGGACATTGCGGCCTACGGGGCCCGGGCCGCACGGCGGTTGCGGGAGGCCGCGGGCGGGCTTGGCCTGGGGGACGTACAGGACGCGGCGCCGACGCTCACGGTGCGCGGCAGCGTCGGCCCGCCGGGGGCCGTGAAGTAAACCGGTTTAAGTCATGCGGGGTCTCTTGACACTAAACCGGTTCAGCGCTTCACTGGCGAACCAGCACGGCACGCCCGTCCACAACGGGCCGCACTCACCATGTCACCCGTTCTCAGGGAGAGTTCGCCGACGCCGCGTCCTGCTGCCCGGATTTCCGGGGCCGCGAGAACTCCGCCTCGTACTACCGGCAGGCCCCGCGCACCTCGGCGGTGCGGAGTCCTCGGCGATGCGGAGTGAGGTGTCGCGGAGCCCCTGTCCGACGACTGAGCAAAACCTGGCCGTGAAACGTATGTGACTGACGTGATTGGTGTGAGCGCCGCAACGGACGTGCCTTGTGTGGCCTACGCGACACAAAACGACTATGGGTGTGTACCTGGAGAAGTGCCACGCATTTATCAGGACAAATATTGACAGCCTCGGACCCGGACGCCACGTTTGGGTCATGCGCATCGGACTCATCGGCGCCGGCCGCATCGGCACCTTCCACGCGGCCTCGCTCAGTCGGCACCGCGAAGTGGGCTCGCTGGTCATCACCGACGCCGACAGGCAGCGGGCGACCGGACTCGCGGACCGGCTCGGCGCGACGGCGGCACCCGGCATCGACGAGGTCTTCACCTGGGGCGTCGACGCTGTGGTGATCACCGCCGCGACGTCGGCGCACGCCGAGCTGATCGGCCGGGCGGCGCGCGCGGGGCTCCCGGTGTTCTGCGAAAAGCCCATCGCGCTGGACCTCGCCGGGACACTGGCCGCGCTCACCGAGGTGGACGCCGCCGGGACGGTGCTCCAACTGGGCTTTCAGCGGCGCTTCGACGCCGGGTACACGGCCGCGCGCGAAGCCGTACGCGGCGGACGGCTCGGGCGCCTGCACACGGTCCGTGCGATGACCTCCGACCCGGCACCGCCCCCGCCCGAGTACGTGCCGCTGTCGGGCGGCCTCTACCGGGACTGCCTCATCCACGACTTCGACATCCTGCGCTGGGTGACGGGCCACGAGGTCACCGAGGTGTACGCGACGGGGTCCGACGCGGGTCCACCCGTGTTCCGCGAGTGGGGTGACGTGGACACGGCCGCCGCGGTCCTCACCCTGGACGACGGCACGCTCGCCACCGCGACCGCCACACGCTGCAACGGCGCCGGATACGACGTACGCATGGAGCTCGCCGGCGAGCTCGACCAGATCGCGGTCGGCCTCGACGACCGCACACCGATCGCCTCCACGGAACCCATGGGCCCCCCGGCCGCGGACAAACCGTGGACGGGTTTCCTGGACCGCTTCGCCCCCGCGTACGAGGCCGAGCTCTCGGCCTTCGTCGACGTGGTACTCGACGAACGCCCCAACCCGTGCGACGGCCGCGAGGCCCTGCACGCGCTCCGCATCGCGGAGGCGTGCGAACTCTCGCGTCGCGAGCGGCGGTTGGTGTACCTGGAGGAGATCCCGGGCGCCGGGGCCTGAGCGGTCGTCACGGGCGCCGGGGGTATGAGGCCGTCCCCCGGCGCCGGTCCCACGACCGCTACCAGCGCATGACGTACAACCGGCTGCTACCAGCACACGACGTACGACCGACCACTACCAGCGCACCGGAAGCCTGCGCATGCCGCGGATCAGCATGCCCGGTATCCAGGGGCCGGGCGGCTCGCGGTCCACGTCCAGGACCAGGTCCGGGCAGCGGTCCAGCAGCGAGCGCAGCGCGACACGCGCCTCGATACGGGCGAGCGGGGCGCCCAGGCAGAAGTGGATCCCGTGGCCGAAGGCCAGGTGCCCCTGCGGGGCCCGGCGGATGTCGAACCGATCGGGCTCGGGGAACCGCTTCCCGTCACGGTCGGCGGCGGAGAGGCCGACCAGGACCGCCTCACCCGGCGCGATGGACGAACCCGCGATGTCGAGGGGTTCGGCCGCGAACCGGAACGTCGCGTTCTCCACTGGCCCCTCGTAGCGCAGCATCTCCTCCACGGCGCCGTCGAGAAGGCCCATGTCGGCACGCAGGGCGGCGAGTTGATCCGGGTGGGTGAGCAGGGCGTGCACACCGTTCGCGATGAGGTTGACCGTCGTCTCATGGCCCGCGACCAGCAGGAGATAGCCCATGCCGCGCAGCTCCTCGCGGGACAGCCGGTCGCCGTCATCCGCGGTCGTGCGGATGAGCGCGCTCAGCAGGTCGTCGCTTGGCGCGGTACAGCGCTTGTCCTCGATCAGATCGTCCAGATACGCGGCGAGCTCCACGATCGCCGCGTACTCGGCCTCGCCGCTGGTGGGCGCCACCACCTCGTTCGACATACGGCGGAACGCATCCCGGTCTATGTCGGGCACGCCGAGAAGCTCGCAGATGACGGTCATCGGCAGCGGGAACGCCAGCGACTCCACAAGGTCGGCGTTACCCAGCGGCACCATCCGGTCGAGCAGCTCATCGGTGATCTGCTGGACCCGCGGCCGCAGCCCCTCGACCCGGCGGGCGGTGAACTCCCGGGCCACCAGCCGGCGCAGCCGGGTGTGCTGGGGCGGGTCCGACATCAGCATGTGCGGCCCGATGTGCTCCACATCGAGCCCGATGTATCCGAGCTTGCTCAGGTCCTTCGTCAGGCGTGGATCGGCAAGGGCGGCGCGCGCCTCCTCGTACCCGACGACGAGCCATGCTTCCTGGCCCTCTGACGGCGACGGTGGCCCCAGCCTCACGCGGTGCACGGGCCCGAGCTCCCGCAGCTCCGCGTACACCGCATGCGGGTCGGCTGTGAACGCCTCGCCGTACTCGCTGAGATCGATCGGACCTGCCATGAGCTTCCCCCTCCAGCTCTTGCGACGTCGTCCCGCTCCTTCGACGGACTGAGATCGAATGTAGCCCGCAGTACTGACAACGCCCCGCAGGGCGACATCGTGCCCACGCCGCCGGCCCGGCCGCTTGGGCCGGTCGCCGTCCGCCTGCCTGGCCACTCGGTTAGGCAGGCGGCCGACAGCCCCGGCGGCCTCGGCCGGTGCATACCTCGCCCCGCGGCCGTTGGCGTGGGGGGTACCGCGGGGCGAGGATCCTGTGCGTCTCGGAAGGCCCGAGGGCTAGCAGCCGTAGTCGATCAGGTCGAAGGACGCGTAGTGGTCGGCGGTGTAGTAGTCCTCCTGGTACTCCTCACCGGTCACGATGCGACGGGCGCCGCGGGTGCTCGAGCCCGGGGTGATGACGGTGTACTCGTGGTAGTAGCCGGTGGTCTGCGAGGGCAGGATGCCTTCCCTGTTCTGGAAGACGCTGCCGTCCTGCGAGTACGGGAACGGGCCGCCCTGCTCGATGAGTTCGAGCGTGTCGTAGGCCTGGGACGGCAGGTCGGAGTAGCAGATGTCGCCGACCGCGGCGGCCGAGAACCCCGCCGAGACGGAGGCCGTCGACGGGGCGGGCGCCGCGGTGGCGGAGACGGTGGCCGGGCCGCCGATGAGCAGTGCGGCGGCGAGCGCGGTGACGCTGAGGATTCGTGGGGGGATTCGCATGGCAACAGTGTGACGCGCGTAGAGGATGACGTGTCAACGTCAAGTCGCGGGATTTTCCCGGGAGTTAACCCGGCGCGAGGGCCCAGCAATGCAGTTTCGGCCAACATCGTCAACCGGCGGAGCGCCGCCCCCGCGACGGCCCCGCGAGCACCGGAGCCGCCCCCGCCAGCCCTGCCGCGACCGGGCGTTCAGGGCCTTCGGGAGCGGCGACATCTCCGGTGCGGCTGTGTGGCGGCTACGCATTGCCTTCCAGCTCATAGGTGCCGTAGGTCGGCCGGCCCGCGAGATCGTACGAGTGGATGGCCACGCCCTTGCCCGTGGTGCGGGACTCGGTGAGGCGGAAAGCCGTCGGCACCGCTCCGTCCGCGAAGAGGCGGCGGCCCGTGCCCAGGACGACGGGGAAGGTGAGCAGGTGGACGGTGTCGATCAGTTCGTGGGCCATGAGCGACTGGGCGAGGGTGGCGCTGCCGTGAATCTGCAGCTCGCGGCCAGGTTGTTGCTTCAGCGCGGTGACCTGCTTGACGAGGTCGTCGCCGATGACGGTGGTGCCCTGCCAGTCCGCCTTGTCGAGGGTCGTGGAGGCGACGTACTTGGGCAGGGTGTTCAGCCGGGAGGCGATCGGATCGGCGGGGTCGGTGACCTTGGGCCAGTAGGCGGCGAAGATGTCGTACGTACGGCGCCCCAGGAGGAAGGCGTCCACCCGTTCGAAGACTTCGTCGATGAACGCGCCGGAGTCCTCGTCCCAGTACGGGACGGTCCATCCGCCGTGCTCGAAGCCGCCGCTGCGGTCCTCGTCGGGGCCGCCCGGGGCCTGGACGACGCCGTCGAGCGTGAGGAACTGGGTGAGGGTGATCTTCATGTCGGGTGCCATGCCTCTCTGGTCCGCGGGGCGCTTCTGGGGGCGCCACGCGCGCGTGCACTGTCACCTTTTCTGACTCCACGCTCACGCAGAACTCATCGGCGCGCGCGGCGGGCCCGGCGCCCCGGGTGGGCGGCCGAGGTTCGGCGGCCGTCGGGAGCCTTGGGGAGGCGTCGGCGGCCTATCCCACGTTCGTGGAGAAGAGCCCGCCCGTCGGCCCCTGCTTGTCGCCGCCCTGTGCCTTCTTCAGGGCGTTGGCGAGGCCCTCGATCGAGAGGGACTGCAGGATCACGCGGCCGTTGCCCTCCAGGGTGGCCAGGGAGAGGCCCTCACCGCCGAAGACGGCGTTCATCAGGCCCTGGCGGTTGAGGCCGCCGACGCGCTGGACGCCGTACTGGATGCCCTCCTCGAAGGCCACGACGCAGCCCGTGTCGACCTCGATGCGGCCACCGAAGTCGGCGGGGTTGAGGTCGATGAAGTTGCCCGCGCCGCAGATGATGACCGTGCCGCGGCCGGTGAACTTCTCGAGGATGAACCCCTCGCCGCCGCTGCGGCCCGTCTTTCCGCCCTGGAAGGCGATGCCGAAGTCGACGGTGGACTCGGCGGCGACGAAGGCGTCCTTCTCGGCGAACCACGCGCGCGTGCCGTCCAGTTCGAGGGCGCGCATCTCGCCCGGCAGCACGCCCGCGAAGCCGACCGTGCCTTCGCCGCCGGTCGACGTGAAGTACTGGAAGGCGATCGACTCACCGGCGAGCACGCGCTGGCCGACCTGCATTGCGGTGCCCATGGCCTGGCGGAGCATGCCGCCCATGCCGCCTCCGCCCGCGCCGGCGCCGCCGCCCTGGCCGCCGCCGTTGCCCGAAGGGCCCGACAGGCGGGTCTCCATCGTGACGTTCGTCGTCTTGAAGAGGAACTTGCCTGCCTCGCAGTAGACGGTCTGGCCGGGCTGAAGGCTGACGACCGCCATCTGCATGGCGTTGCCGACGATCTCTTGCTGCAGGGTCACGGTGGGTCTCCTGGACGGACGTGCTGGGTTCTGCTTCCGGCTGGTCAACGAATGTGGCGGACGGAACGGTTCCGCTTGCAGGAAGCGGTTTTGTCCCCACCCCGCCCCTCCCCGTAACCAGGGGCCAGCCCCTGGTTACGGGGGGCTTCGCCCCCAGACCCCCTGTCGCCCTGACGGGCTCGTCCTCAAGCGCCGGACGGGCTGAAATTCAGCCTGTCCGGCGCTTGAGGACGAGGCGGCGCAGCCTCAGCCCCCGAGCTCCCGATGCCGGGCCCCCAGCCACGCCGCCCCCTCCTCCGTCGGCGCCCCGAACAACCGCAGTCGCGAGATCCCGCCGTCCGGAAAGATGTCCACGCGCGCGTGCGTGCCCACGGCCGGTGCGTCCAGGACGAAGCGGTGGTTCGTGTCGGGCTGGAGGCGAGTACGCGGCAGGACCTCCGTCCAGTCGCCCTCCTCGCCGTCGCGGACCGACACCGAGGCCCAGCCCGCCGCGTTCCCCTTGAGATACGCCGTGTCGATCTCGATGGCGCGGATCTCCGACTGGGCGGCCAGCCGGTAGCGGATCCAGTCGTGCCCCTGGTCGCGGCGGCGACGGGTCTCCCAGCACTCGTGCATCGCCCGCGAGCGGCCGGGCTGGATGGTGTTGGTGGCGGGCGAGTAGAAGAGGTTGGAGGCGTCCTCGACCTGGCCGCCGTTCTCCAGCGCGACGACGTCGAACGTGCCGAGGGCCGCCAGCCACCGCGGGTCGGGCACGACCTCGCCGTACACGCGCAGGCGGGCGATGCCGCCGTCGGGGTGCTGGTTGATTCGCAGATGCGTGAAGACCTGCTCCACGTCCACGGCGAAACCGTTCGCCGCATGGCCGCCGACGGCCGTACGCGGCACGAGCGGCGTCCACTTCACATCGCCGGAGAGGAGGTCCTCGGGCGACGGGGAGCCGGGCACGGAGGTGGCCTCCACCGAGACGGCCGCCGGGTAGTTGCCGCGGAAATGCGCGGTGTCGACGACGATGCCGCGGATGACGCCGGGCGCTCCCAGGCGCACCAGGGCCCAGTCGTGGTCGTCGGCGGTCGGCCAGGGGTGCTCGGCGGAGGCGCCGCGGCGGCGGCGGGTCTCCCAGCCGTCCATGATCTTGCCCTTGTGGCCGAAGTGCTCGGGGTCGAACTCGGCACGCTCGGGCACCAGCAGGTTCTCGCGCTGGGCGAAGAACTCGTCGTTGGCGGCGATGACTCCGGCGCCGAGCCGGCGGTCCGCGAGATCGGCGTACCGCGCGAACGGGAACTCGGCGGTGCGGTAGTCGGCATACGGGTCGCCGCCGCCGTAGGGGCTGGCGTCGCCGGTGAAGCGAGGATTCGCCGTCACGGTAATCAGTTGTCCTTTCCAGGTGGCGGCCGGTGGGAGAGCCGTACCGTCGGCTGCGGGTGCTGGCGGCCGATCCGGCCTGAGGCGCGAATCACCGGGCTCGGGCCCGAGCGCGTGTCGGCGGCCGGCGGGTTACGGGTGCCGGGTCAGGAGCTGTCCTCTCGGCTCGGTGAACTCGCCGCCTGCCAGGATCCGTTCGCCCCGCAGCCAGGTCGACTTGACGACACCGTGCAGGGTCCTGCCCGCGTACGCCGTGACCTGGTTGCGATGGTGGAGCTCGGCGGGGTCGACGGTGAAGGTCTCGTCAGGTGCGATGACCGCGAAGTCCGCGTCGCGGCCCGCTTCGATGGCGCCCTTCTGGGAGAGCCCGGCCAGCTCCGCCGGACCCGCGGCCATCCAGCGGACGACGTCCTCGAGCGTGTGCCCGCGCCGGCGCGCCTCCGTCCAGATCGCCGGCAGGCCCAGCTGGAGCGAGGAGATGCCGCCCCAGGCGGTGGAGAAGTCGTCCGTCTTGAGGTCCTTGGTGGACGGGGAGTGGTCGGAGACGATGCAGTCGATGGTGCCGTCGGCGAGGCCCGCCCAGAGAGCGTCCTGGTTGGACGCCTCGCGTATGGGAGGGCAGCACTTGAACTCGGTGGCGCCGTCCGGGACTTCCTCTGCGGTGAGGGTGAGGAAGTGCGGACAGGACTCTACGGTGACGCGTACGCCCTCACGCCTGGCGGCGGCGATCAGCGGCAGGGCGTCGCCGGACGACAGGTGCAGGACGTGCACGCGCGCGTGCAGCCGTTTCGCCTGTGCGATGAGGTTGTCGATCGCGGTGTTCTCGGCGTCCTTCGGCCGGGAGGCGAGGAAGTCGGCGTACTTGCCGCCGCCCTGTTGCGGGGCGGCGGCGAGCCGGTGCGGGTCCTCGGCGTGCACGATCAGCAAGCCGCCGAACCCCGCGATCTCGGCGAGCGACCGGCCGAGTTGCTCCTGGTCGAGCTCGGGGAACTCGTCGACGCCGGAGGGTGAGAGGAAGGCCTTGAAGCCGAAGACACCGGCGTCGTGCAGCGACCGCAGGTCCTTGACGTTGTCGGGCAGCGCACCGCCCCAGAAACCGACGTCGATGTGCGCCTTGGTCCGGGCGACCTCCTGCTTCGTACGGAGGTTCTCGGCCGTCGTGGTCGGCGGCAGGGAGTTGAGGGGCATGTCGACGATCGTGGTGATGCCGCCGGCGGCCGCGGCGCGGGTGGCGGTCCAGAAGCCCTCCCACTCGGTGCGGCCGGGGTCGTTGACGTGGACGTGGGTGTCGACGAGGCCGGGGAGCAGCACGTCGTCCCCGAGGTCCTCGAGCCGGGCGCCGGGCGGCACATCGGCGTCGTGCGCCAGGACCGCCGTGATCCGCCCGCCGCCGACGGCGACCGAGGCGGCGCGCGTCCCTTCGGGAGTGATGACGCGCGTCGAGCGCAACACCAGTTCGACGTCGGACACCCGAAGCCCCTCTCACCCACCCACCCGATTCAACATTCCGTTGAAGTGGGAGTCTTCACTTTCGGTACCAGCACGTCAAGACCGCATTGTCCGACTCCGGGCTTCCATGATCCGGCGCCGGACTTCATGAAACCACCCTCGACGTTTCCACCAAGTGAAATTAGACTTCCATCTATCAAAAAATGGACGAGTTCCAGGCGGACCATCGAGGCCCTTCGGGCCGCCCCTCTCGATTCTGACCCGAAAGGACCGCGCCGTGCCGACGTCCAGCACCAATGACGCCTCCAAAGCCCAAGCCTCCGGCGGCGTCCAGTCCCTCGAGCGCGCCTTCGACCTGCTCGAGCGGATGGCGGACGCGGGCGGCGAGGTCGGGTTGAGCGAGCTGTCCGCCAGCAGCGGGCTGCCGCTCCCGACCATCCACCGTCTCGTGCGCACGCTGGTCGCCTGCGGGTACGTGCGCCAGCAGGCCAACCGCCGCTATGCGCTCGGCCCGCGGCTGATCCGCCTCGGCGAGTCCGCGTCTCGCCTGCTCGGCACCTGGGCCCGCCCCTATCTTGCGCGCCTGGTCGAGGCGACCGGCGAGACGGCGAACATGGCGCTGCTCGACGGCGACGAGATCGTGTACGTGGCCCAGGTGCCGTCGAAGCACTCGATGCGGATGTTCACCGAGGTCGGCCGGCGGGTGCTGCCGCACTCTACGGGTGTCGGCAAGGCCCTGCTCGCCGACATCCCGGCGGACGAGGTGCGTGCGCTGCTCGGCCGCACCGGCATGCCTGCCGCGACCGAGAAGACGATCACCACGCCGGAGGAGTTCCTCGACGCGCTCGAAGAGGTGCGCCGCCTCGGCTACGCCGTCGACGACAACGAACAGGAGATCGGCGTCCGTTGCCTCGCGGTCTCCGTACCCGACTCGCCCACGGCGGCGGCCATCTCCATCTCGGGCCCGGCGGGGCGGGTCACGGACGCGGCGACGGAGAAGATCGTGCCGGTCCTTCAGCAGGTGGCGGCGGAACTGTCCGCTGCGCTGGCGACTTCGGGGCCGACGAGCTGAGGGGTGGGCCCATTGGTGGCCCACCCCCTTGCACAGGCGGTACGCGAGGGCACCCGCCGTCGTGGGTTGTGCCCACCCTCCCCCAGTGCCTCAAGGGCCTGGGGGAGGAACGATTGCCCACAACAGTAGGGGGACGCGCAGTCACCCCCGCGATCCCCGCGGCTCGCCGAACACATCCACCGCGCTGCGGACGTCCGCAAGGCCCGCCGCCAGTGCGCTCACCGAGCCGATCGCGCCCGCGATCAGCAGCAACGAGCGGCGCAGCCGCGGGGTTTCCGGGACTCCGCTCACGGCCATCGCCGCCAGGGCTGCCAGCTCCTCCTCGGCGATCCCGCGGTCCGGGAACTCGGCCGGATGAGCGGCGAGTTCGCGCCGCAGCCGCGACACGGCCGTACGCAACTCCGTCACCCTCGGGTCCTCGTCGCTGCCGGTCAATGGCCTCTGCCCCACGCTCCTCAACACGGCTCTCCCCCCTCGCACATCCTTGTGCGCGCGTCTGCGTCGTCACCCCTGGGCGATGGTCGGGCGCCGGGGGACGCGGGCCAGTAAACGCCACCGGAGCGGCGGGCGCCACCGCATAGACGGAATCCGAAGGGACCTACGGATGGGACCTACGGAAGGCCTACGGGTCCATGGCTGCGATATGCAGGTGACATGGCGCAAGTACCCCAGCGGACCCAAGGGACCGACACGGAGTCCCCCGACCCTCCACGCCTCCAGAGCGATGTCGCCGGCCTCCTGCTGGCAGCCGGCGGCGGCCGACGCCTGGGCGGACGACCCAAGGCGCTGCTCGAACACCGCGGCCGCCCGCTGATCGAGCACGCGGTACGCGTGCTCCGCGAAGGAGGCTGCACGCGCGTGCACGTCGTACTGGGCGCAGGGGCCGACGCGGTGCGGGAGCGCGCAGAGCTGCCCGGCTGCGCACTGGTCGACAATCCGCAGTGGGAGGAGGGCATGGGCTCCTCACTCCGTGCAGGACTCGCTTCCCTCGCCAGGACGGGCGCCGCGGCGGCACTCGTCTCGCTCGTCGACCAGCCCGGCATCGGTCCGGAGGCGGTGGCCAGGGTGCTGGCCGCGTACGAGACGCCCGCCACTCTGGCGGCCGCCGCATACGGCGGTGAACGGGGCCACCCGGTGCTCTTCGGTTCCGACCACTGGGCCGGAGTCGCGGCGAGCGCGGTGGGAGACCGTGGGGCGCGCGCCTATCTGCAGGCGCACGACGAGGTGGTCACGCTGGTCGAGTGCGAGGACGTCGCGGAGCCTTACGACATCGACACGGAGGCCGACTTGGCCCGCCTGGAGTGACGGCGTCGAGTCGCGGAATAACGACCTTGAGAGCCGGCACCCCCGTTATGTCGACGAGGAGACTGTCGACATCAACAAACGATTGAACTTCCACGATGAGAAAACTAGTATCCACAACACAGAAGCGCCCCGTGAACCCGTGACCGTGTTCGCTCGAAGGAAGTGACGACTCATGTCCGCACCAGCGCTGTCCCCGCTGGCCATCGTCGACGCCGAGCCCCTGCCCCGGCAGGAGGAGGTCCTCACCGACGCTGCGCTCGCCTTCGTGGCGGAGCTGCACCGGCGGTTCACGCCCCGGCGTGACGAGCTCCTCGCCCGCCGCGCCGAGCGCCGCGCCGAGATCGCCCGCACCTCCACGCTCGACTTCCTGCCGGAGACGGCCGCGATCCGCGAGGACGAGTCCTGGAAGGTCGCCCCGGCTCCGGCGGCGCTCGACGACCGCCGCGTGGAGATCACGGGCCCCACCGACCACAAGATGACCATCAACGCGCTGAACTCGGGCGCGAAGATCTGGCTCGCGGACTTCGAGGACGCCTCGGCGCCGACCTGGGAGAACGTGGTCCTCGGCCAGCTCAACCTCACCGACGCCTACGAGCGTCGCATCGACTTCACGGACGCGGGCACCGGCAAGTCGTACGCCCTGAAGTCCAACGAGGAGCTGGCGACCGTCGTCATGCGTCCGCGCGGCTGGCACCTCGACGAGCGCCACCTGCAGGACGAGAGCGGACGCGCCGTGCCGGGCGCGCTGGTCGACTTCGGCCTCTACTTCTTCCACAACGCGCAGCGCCTGCTCGACCTCGGCAAGGGCCCATACTTCTACCTCCCCAAGACGGAGTCGCACCTGGAGGCCCGCCTCTGGAACGACGTCTTCGTCTTCGCTCAGGACTACGTCGGCATCCCGCAGGGCACCGTCCGCGCGACCGTCCTGATCGAGACGATCACGGCGGCGTACGAGATGGAGGAGATCCTCTACGAGCTGCGCGACCACGCGTCCGGGCTGAACGCGGGCCGCTGGGACTACCTCTTCTCGATCGTCAAGAACTTCCGTGACGGCGGTGCGAAGTTCGTCCTTCCGGACCGCAACGCGGTGACGATGACGGCGCCGTTCATGCGCGCGTACACCGAACTGCTCGTCCGCACCTGCCACAAGCGCGGCGCGCACGCCATCGGCGGCATGGCGGCCTTCATCCCGTCCCGCAGGGACGAGGAGGTCAACAAGGTCGCGTTCGAGAAGGTCAAGGCCGACAAGGACCGCGAGGCGAACGACGGTTTCGACGGCTCGTGGGTCGCGCACCCGGACCTGGTCCCGATCGCGATGGCCTCGTTCGACGCGGTCCTGGGCGACCGGCCGAACCAGAAGGACCGCCTTCGCGAGGACGTCGACGTCAAGGCGGCCGACCTGATCGCCATCGACTCGCTCGACGCGAAGCCGACGTACGCCGGTCTCGTCAACGCCGTCCAGGTCGGCATCCGCTACATCGAGGCCTGGCTGCGCGGCCTCGGCGCGGTCGCCATCTTCAACCTCATGGAGGACGCGGCCACCGCCGAGATCTCCCGCTCCCAGATCTGGCAGTGGATCAACGCTGGCGTGGTCTTCGAGAACGGCGAGCGGGCCACGCCTGAGCTGGCGCGCAAGGTCGCCGCGGAGGAGCTCGCCGCGATCCGCGCGGAGCTCGGCGAGGAGGCCTACGCGTCCGGCAACTGGCAGCAGGCCCACGACCTCCTCCTGAAGGTCGCGCTGGACGAGGACTACGCGGACTTCCTCACCCTGCCCGCGTACGAGCAGCTGCGCGGCTGAGCCCCGCTGTCCCCCCGCTCTGGCCTCGGGCCTAGGACGGGGCGGGGGAGGGGCGGAGGAAGGCTGCGGGGCTCCGGGAGGGGCGCCCCCTCAGCGCTCC
This sequence comes from Streptomyces sp. NPDC002896, assembly GCF_040295225.1. Taxonomy (NCBI): domain Bacteria; kingdom Bacillati; phylum Actinomycetota; class Actinomycetes; order Kitasatosporales; family Streptomycetaceae; genus Streptomyces; species Streptomyces sp. NPDC002896. The sequence goes on from NZ_JBEOVA010000006.1 coordinate 439,132, forward strand.
GAGTGCCCCAGGCTCTTGTCCGGGGCCACCCGGTCGCGTACGAGGCGCTTCACAGCGGTCGGCTCGGGGAAGCCCTGCTCGCGGCGGTCCCAGACCACCTCGTCGTCGACGCGGACCACGAAGACGCCGCCGGTGCCGGGCTTGAGGGCGAGTTCAGCGAGCTCCGTCTCGAAGGTGGTCAGCAGCTCCTGGGCCAGCCAGGCCGCTCGCGGGAGCCAGCGGCACTGGGTGCAGTACTCGATCTGGACGCGGTGGCCGGTGGCCGCGGGTGATCCGGTCTCGGCGGTCGATCCGGCGTCCGGGGATGGCGAGGTCAACGGTTCAGCTCTTCCTTTCGAGGTGCACGGACCAGTCCTGTTCGGCGGCCGGTTTGCCGTGCAGGTCCGGTACCCGCTTCAGCCAGGCGGGGCGGCCCGCCTCGGTGGCCGCGGCGCGGGCGGCGTCCTCGGCGGCGAGCTGCTCGCGGGTGGGGAAGTCCGTCGGGAGCCAGGCGTGGGAGGTCTTGGCGCGGGCGGCGAGGAACGAGACGTAGGCCTCGCGCTTCTCGTCGGGACCGGCAAAGCCCGGCTCCGCCTCCAGCCACTCGTCGGGCACCAGGTCGGCGACCTCGCGCAGCAGGTCACGGGTCACGCGCGGTGCGAGTTCCGCGTCGGCGGCGGACGTGTCAGGGCCGTACGCGCCGAGGGCGTGCTGACGGAAGTCGTACGCCTTGTCGACGGAGGTCGCCGCGGAGTCCCAGCGGTGGTGGAAGACGAGGGCGGCGCCGTGGTCGATCAGCCACAGCTTCGGTTCGCGCATCCCGAACGTCGGCCAGACCATCAGGTTGGAGCTGTGCACGGTGCGGTCGACGTTGACGGTCAGGGCGTCCAGCCAGACCACCTTGCCGGCCTCCAGCGGGTCGACCGCCAGAGACCGGGCCACCTCGGGTGTGAAGTCCTTCGCGCCCGGCAGGAGGTCCATGCCGAGGTTGAGCCCGGCGCTGGCGCGCAGCAGGTCCTGCACCTCCTGGTGCGGCTCGTCCTGCGCCACCGACGGATCGAAGTGGGCGAGCACCAGCTCCGGGACGCGCAGCCCGAGCCGCCGGGCCAGCTCGCCGACGATCACCTCGGCGACGAGCGCCTTACGGCCCTGGGCGGAGCCGGTGAACTTGACGACGTAGGTGCCGAGGTCGTCCGCCTCCACGATGCCCGGCACTGACCCCCCTGACCTCAGGGGGGTCACATATCGGACGGCAGTCACCTCGCGCAGCACACCGGCAACTGTAAATCAGCGGCTCGCGCTCCTGATGCTTGCCGACTGAAGGCCCAGGTCAGGACTCCTTCTGCTCGGAGGCCGGGCCGACGAACTTCGCCAGGAGGTCGGCGATGCGGGTCTCGGTGGTCGCCTTGTCGATGCCGAGACCGCTGAGCACACCCGAGCCGTCCTCGAACTCCAGCAGCGCGAGCAGGATGTGCTCGGTGCCGATGTAGTTGTGACCCATCCGCAGGGCCTCGCGGAAGGTCAGTTCCAGTACCTTCTTCGCCCCCGCGTCGTACGGGATGAGCTCCGGCACCTCCTCGACCGCCGGGGGCAGCGCCGCGGTGGCGGCCTCCCGGACGGCGTCCAGCTGTACGCCCTGGGCCCGGAGCACGACCCCCGCGAGCCCCTCCGATTCGCTCAGGAGGCCCAGGACCAGATGCTCGGGGCGCATCACGTCGTTGCGTGCCGCCTTGGCTTCGTTGTGTGCGGCCACCACCACGTTCTTCGCCCGCGGTGTGTACCGGCTGAACCCCTGACTGGGGTCGAGGTCCGACAGTTCGCCGGGTTCCTTCGGGACGAAGCGCTTCTGGGCGGCCTGCCTGGTGACGCCCATGCTGCGGCCGATCTCCGTCCAGGAGGCACCCGAGCGCCGTGCCTGGTCCACGAAGTGGCCGATCAGGTGGTCGGCCACTTCACCGAGGTGGTCCGCGGCGATGACCGCGTCGGAGAGCTGGTCGAGCGCGTCGGCGTGGACCTTCTTGATGGCCTCGATCAGGTCGTCGAGGCGGATGGTGGTCGTGACGGGGCGTGGATTCGTCATGTGTCAACCATAAGTTGACAGTCACCGGGTGGCAACCCGAAGTTGACAAGAAAGCCCCCGCGGTCGGATCAGGGCGAGCCCGAGCCCTCCAGTAAGGGGTTGGGCACCGGGCGGTAGCGCGCGTCCGCCCCGTCCGCGCCCGTCCAGCGCAGCAGCAGGTTCGTCTTCCCCGGGAGCGTGGGCGCTGCGAGCAGACCGGCGATCTCGGGCAGTCCGCGCTGCGCGTCGTACCGCGCGAGCTCCCGACGTACGGCGGGCCACAGCCCCGGCCCGGCCCACGGGTAGCGGTCCGCGAGAGCGCCCGCGATCTCGGCGATGTGGTTGACGAACAGGCAGTACACGAGTCGCTCCCACCCCGCCGCGCGCCCCGCCTCCGGCACCCTCTTCACGCCCTCGGCGTCCCGGAACAGCGCCTGCACCGGCATACCGTCCCGGTCCACGGCCACCAGCGAGTTCTGCAGATGCGCCTCGAGGACGAGACCGTGCCGCCCGAACACCTCGAGCACGGGCGGCACGACGTGCCGCAGGTACGCCGTCCACCACGCCACCGGATCGGCGAGCCGGTCGAGCGGGCTCCCCTCGAAGCCCTCCGCCAGCGCCGCCGCGAGCAGCGGCGTCGCGCCGGGCCGCACGTGCCGTCCCAGCCCGTCCCGCACCAGCACGGCGAGTTCCTCGAACGCGAAGTCCGCCGTGCGGTAGCTGCGGTCGCTCAACCAGGCGGCCGCCTTATACGACCCCCGGTATGCGCCGCCGGATTGCTGCAGCGCGGCGAAGGCCGCCGCGACCGCGGCATCCGTGGCACGCATCTTCAGCAGGTCGTGCCGCCACAACCGCCGTACGTCGTTGGTGATGCGGACGTCGAGGCTGAACTTCACGAACAGGTCGGCCGCGCGGGCGTGCCCGGAGAGGTCCGGAACGTACAGCGTGCGCACGGCTGCCGTGGGCCAGACGGGCCACTCGGTGCGCCCCAGCCGTACGAGGCGCCCGTCCGCGAAGGCGTCCCCCAACTCCGGGCGTCCACCGGCCAGTTCGAGCTGCCATGGGTGGGCGGGCAGCAGACGGTAGTCGGGAGGCGCGGCGGGCCCGCCTCCCAGGGCTTCCGCGAGGGAGTCCAGCGCCTGCGTATCGCCCTCCTCGACGACCATGTCCTCGCGCACACCGAGCAGCACCAGCGGGAAGTGGGCGTGCGCCTCCGGGGCGTACGGCAGCCAGCCGGCGACCGGTCCGCCGCCGCGCGCCTTGGGGGCGGGGTGGTACGGATGCCCCATGATCAGGGACTGTTCGGAGCGCACATAGAGGTCGTCGGGCGGGGTCGCCCGGGCCCGGGCGGTGAGCAGTGCCGCCACCGCGTCCCGGCTGTCGATCATCTCGGCGGTCAGCTCGTCGTTGGACTCCCCCGTGTACCGCCGCAGCTCGTCGGCCGCCAGTTTGACCAGCTCGGTGTGGCCGAGCCGGTGCCAGGCGCCCGCCACGAGCAGCTCCGGCTCGGCGGGCCGGCGCCCGTCGCGTACGCGCAGCTGCCGCCCCACGGCCGGCAGCCGGTACACGCGCCGCCCGCCCTTGGAGGCGTCACCCTTGGACACGTCGCCCTCGGACGCGTCGGACTCGGATGACGGGTCCGCCCCGGCCGACGCGCCGGAGTCGGCGGAGTCGGCGGGCCCGGCCAGCTCCCGCAGCAGACAATTGAGCAGAGGCGCCGCCGCGTACGCGTCAGCTGCCTCGGCGACGTCGTCCATGGGATGCATCGGCGGTGTGGAGTGGTCGCGGTACGTGGGGTAAGTGGGGTCCACGGGATCCATTCGGTCCATACGGTGCACTGGTGATGATCAGTATGTCCTGTCGTAGGCCGCCGCAATGCGGTCTCTGCACCAGAGGAGTCCGAACGTGCATCCGCCCCGAACCAAGCCCGTCCCCGCACCCCCCGTGCCGGAGTCCGCACTCGCCGAGCCGGAGCCGGAGTCCGCACTAGCCGACGAACTGCGCGCCGTACGCCCAGGCCTCCTCACGCCGTACGCGGCCGGGCTGCCCGGCGCCCGCGCGGCCGTCCTGACCCGTCTGTGGCGCGGTCTGGTGTGCGAGCCGCTGCCGTGGATCACGCGCCGCGAGGCGGGACGTGACGGCCTGACGCTCCATCTGGCCGACGGCCGCCGTCTGCACGGCCCGCACGCTGACCCGTACGCCACCACCGCGTACGTCACCGAAGTCGACCTCGACGGCACGGCGTACGACAGCGCGGCCCGCCTGATCACGGCGCTCGCCGTCCCGGGCGCCCCGGCCTTCGCCGCCGAACTCCGCCACAGCACCGCGTCCTTGGCCCTGTCCCGCGCCAACCAGCCGCCGGACGACGGCACCTGGCCCACCGCCGCGTGGCAGTGGGAGCAGCGGATCGTCGACGGCCACCCGTACCACCCGAACTGCCGTTCACGGCCCGGCTTCTCGGTGGCCGAGCAACTCGCGTACGCGCCGGAGCACCGGCCTGTGGTGGCGCTGGGCCTGGCAGCGCTGCGCGGGGACGACTGCCTGGTGACGGGCGAGTGGCCGGACCGGCTGCGGGACGGGGACCGGGTGCTGATCCCGGTCCATCCGTGGCAGACGGCGCACGTGCTCGGGACCCTGCCCACCGCGCACGAGAAGATCGCGGCCCACCCCCTGATGTCCCTGCGCACACTGGCCCCCGCCTCGGCCGCCCCCGGCGGCACCGCGCACATCAAGACGGCCCTCAGCGCCCGTCTGACCTCCTCCGTCCGCGACATCTCGGTCTACTCGATCGCGACGTCCGAGACCGTCTCGGCCTTCGTGGACGCCCTGTCCGCGCGCCTCGACGGCCTGCTGCACATCACGCGCACCCTGGGCGCCGTGACGGCCGACTCTGCCGATCTGGCGGCGGTGCTGCGCGAGCCCCCGGAGACATACGCGGCCCCGGAGTCCGGCGAGCGCGTCATCCCCGTGGCCGCCCTCGCCACCACGTCACTGCCCCGATCGCCCGCCTGGCTGGCCGACTTCACGCGCCTGGCCCTCAGGGCCTGCCTGCGCCTGCTCGACCTCGGCGTGGCCCTGGAAGCGCACGGCCAGAACCTCCTCGTGGTCCTGTCCCCCGCGAACGCCCCGGTCCGCCTGGTCTACCGGGACCTGGCCGACATCCGCATCAGCCCGGCCCGCCTGGCCCGCCACGGCATCCCGGCCCCGCCCCTCACCGGCCGCCTGATCACCGACGACGACACGGCCCTGCGCCGCAAGCTCTTCGGCTCGCTCGTCACGGGCACGCTTGGCGCGACGGCGGGCTCGGCCGGCGCGCTGCGCGAGGCCCTCTCCACCGCCGTAGGAGACCTTCCACGGACCGACGACCTGACGGCCCTGCTCACCGAACCGCTCCCCACCAAAGCCCTGACTCTGATGCGGCTGTCACCGGAGGCACCCGGCGACCATTGGACATCTTTGCCCAACCCGCTCACCCGGTCCGCAAGCTGAGTCTGCTCCAGCCGTCGGCGAGAGCCGGTACGAGAGCGCGTCAGCCGGTGCCCAAAAGCACGGCACCGGCTGACCGATCCAGAACCTCTACCGAGGGCGCCCATCGCAGCGCATCAGCGCTACACCGCTGTTCCAGGCGGGAACACCGAGCAGGCTGACTGCCACTCCCCCGGAGAGGATGGGCGGCCCACCGGCTGGATCGATTCGATTAACGCACTCGCCCAAGATCATCGGCAAGTGACCGCAGCATAAGACACACGATTAGGTGACCGTGGCAACTTTTCCGCAGACAGTGCCCGGCGCGGTCTTTTGGCCACTCCCTCGCTCCAGGACGGATACGAACGCCATAACTCAGCGATCCGGTACCGGAATTGAAACCCCAAGCGAGATAAATCGTTTCTCCAAATGGCTGGTTCACGGCACCCTTCACGCCCGGGAGCAGGACATCACGCCATCACCCGTTCGGGTGACATCGAGTGCAACTACTTGTCACTTGAACGACGTCATGAGTGACTGATTATGCGAAACCGGCGGGCTGCCCATCCCGCGCCGGGGGAATCAAACAGGCAGCCCATTGCCGGTTTTTTTCTTGCCCGTTCAAGGCAATCGCCGCCTGCGGTCCGGTCGTTCGCACCGTTCTTTCCACGAGGGCCAATTTCTCGTTGTCGCGCTTCCTCTTGCCACAGGCGTCCGCAGTGAGTCGTGTCCCGTTCCCGCCTTCAATCAGGAGGTTTCGACATGCCTATCTCTCCGAACCAGGGGTCGACCGGCGGTGGCACTCTGGTCACCATCACCGGCACCAATCTCAGCAACACCAGCAGGGTGCTGTTCGGCAGCAAGCCGGCCACCAGCGTCACCAACGTGTCCCCGACGCAGGTGACCGCCGTCTCACCGTCGGGGACCGGATCCGTCGGGGTCACCGTGACCACGCCCGGCGGGACGAGCAACCCGGTGTCGTTCTTCTACGTCGGCGCCCCGTTCAAGTCCTCGCTGGGCACCAACTCCGGCCCGATGGCCGGGGGCAACACCATCACCATCAACGGCACGGGCCTGTCGACGGCCACCAGTGTCTCCTTCGGCGGTGTGACCGCCACACCCACGGTCACGTCGGACAGTCTGCTCAGCGTCACGGTCCCCGCCGGAGCCGCGGCCGGCCCCGTCGCCGTGAGCGTGACGACCGCCGGCGGCACGAACAACGGCCTGACCTACACCTACGTCGACGTTCCCACCGTCGACACGATCACCCCGACATCCGGACCCACCTCCGGCGGAACCGCGGTGACCATCACCGGCACCAACCTCGACACCACCGACTCCGTGACGTTCGGCGGCGTCCCCGGTCCCTTCTCCGTCATCAACGCCACGACCCTGTCGGCCGTCACGCCGTCCGGCACCGCCGGCGCCGTCGACGTGGTCGTCACCAACCCGGCCGGATCCGACACCGCCGTGGGTGCCTTCACCTACGTCGCCGGCCCCGGCATCTGACCCACCCGCTCACGGATTCCCCCGCGCACTCGGCGTAGGACGCACGGGGATACCCGTAGGCACCAGCACACGGCACGCGGCCGAAGCCGGCAGTACGGCTCCGGCCGCGTGGCCTGGCATCAGTGTGAGCGGCCATTCCGCGCAGTGCGAATACGAGCAACAAAGCATGAAATCGGCAGAAGCCGGAAAGTCGTGGATTCAAAGATCACTCAGATGGTTACCGGGCCTCGGCGCTCATCGGTGATCTCATGTAATCGGCAGTTGCCTTCGGCAATCGCCCTCCGGCTTCCGCCCAAGCCACGCACGTCTCCCGTGCATTGCTGCCGCTGTTCGCCCTGCCGTTATAGCGAATTCCGAAATCCGGAAGGTCACACGGATGCCACCTGTTAGCCGTTCCGCTCTATTCAGCAGATCCAAATGGCGACGATTCAGAATTTTCATCGCACTGGTCACCGGAGTTTCCCTGACCTGCTTGGCGCAATTCACGCTGATGACGGGCCGCGCCCTCGCGGTCGCCACTCCGGTGAACCTGGGCAGCGCCACCAGCTACGCGATGTTGGCCGCCACGGGTGTCGCCAACACCGGCAACAGCATCGTCCAGGGCGATCTCGGGGTGAGCCCCGGAAGCAGCGTGACCGGCTTTCCGCCGGGGGTCCTGTACGGCGCGACCCATACGGCCAACGGCGCCGCGCTCCAGGCGCAGTCGGACCTCACGACCGCGTACAACGCCGCGGCGGGCCAGGCTCCGGACGCCAATATCGCGGTCGACATCGGCGGGCTCACCCTTCCTCCAGGCGTCTACCACGCCGCCGACGCCATCACCTATACCGGGACGCTCACCCTGGACGCCGAGGGCGATCCGAACGCGGTCTTCGTGTTCCAGCTCGACTCCGACCTGACAACGGGCACGGACAGCTACCTCCAACTCGCCAACGGAGCCCAGGCGTCCAACGTCTTCTGGCAGGTCGCCGGCACCGCCACACTCAGCACCCAGTCGTTCTTCCAAGGCACGATCATGGCGCTGGACTCGATCTCCGTGGAGTCCGGCAGCTGGATCCACGGCCGTGCGCTCTCCCGCAACGGCGAGGTCACGCTGGACGGTTCCGTGGTGACGCTCGACGGCCTCGTCGGCCCTCCCGGACAGACGGGTCCAGCAGGCCCCACGGGGCCGGAAGGGCCGGCCGGCCAGACAGGACCGAGCGGAGCCGCAGGACCCGAAGGACCAGCAGGAGCCGCAGGACCCGCAGGAGCCGCAGGACCCGAAGGACCCGAAGGGCCGACCGGGGATGCCGGTCCACCAGGGGCCACGGGTCCGAGCGGCCCGTCGGGGCCCAAGGGGCCCCAGGGGTCGACGGGACTGCAAGGCCCGAAGGGAGAGCCCGGTCCCCCCGGACCGGCCGGTCCTCCCGGTCCGCCCCAGCCGAGCGGTTCATCGGCCGGTCCTGAGCATTCTCATCGCGCCCCTTCGCACCCCCGCCGGCCGAACGACCCAGGGCACCAGCACGCGCCCAAGGAGACAGACCACTTGGCAGAGACCGGCTTGGACGAGTACGGCCCTCCCATCGCGATGTCCGCGGCCACCCTCTTGTTGGGCGGCCTGGCCGTTCACACGGTCCGCCGGAGGCGGGCAGCGGCGGCAGAGCGCGACCGGCTCAGCCCGTAAACCCGTACGGCACACCCATCGACGTCCGCCCTGTCAGGCCGAAGTACTTCTGCCTGACAGGGCGGACACGCTTCTTCAGCGGCGAGTGCGGCGCACTGCGCCATCGCGCATCCAACGCGCCGCGCGCATGCATCACTCACCACATATGCGCCCCCTCGTGCGAGTGACAGCCGGTCGCCCTTGTTGTCGGATCCGCAGCTTCTGTGAGTCACTGAACTATCCGAACCGGCGGGCCGCCCATCCCTCTCCGGGGGACGGGGCAGTTGGCCGTTCTTCGCTGTCCTACCGGCTCATGACGAGACGACAGCGCCGAACGCCCGCTGTCATGATGGGCGCCCCCAGAGTTGACTGGTCCGCCAGCTGGTGCCGTCCTGCACCGCCTGGTCTGGCCCCCGGAACGTGTCTCACGGCGGGAAATAGACCCTCGACTCCGGAGGCGAAGACCATGCGGATCAGTTCCCACAGTGCACACCCTTCAGCAGTGGCGGCGGCCCCCGTCATCAGTCTGAGCAGCCCCGTGTCCGGATTGGCCGGCACCACCGTCACGCTGACGGGCAGCGGATTCACCGGGGTCACCGCGGTCACCTTCGGGAGTGCCCCCGCGGCTTCGTACTCCGTGGTGTCCGCCACCAGGATCACCGCGGTGGCCCCGGCCGGCTCGGGGACCGTGCAGATCACGGTGACCACAACGGGCGGCACCAGCAACGGGATTGCTTTCACCTACACAGCCCCGACGCCCGTGATCAACGATGTGGAGCCCGACGAGGGGCCGACCGCCGGGGGCAACACGGTCACTCTGACGGGGACCGCTTTCAGCGGTGCCTCACAGGTCCGTTTCGGGACCACCACGGCCCCGTTCACCGTGGTCTCGGCCACCCAGCTCACCACGACGGGCCCTGCCGGCGCCGCAGGCACCGTCACCATCACCGTGGTGACGCCCGGCGGCACGAGCAACGGCATGGCCTACAGCTACGTGCCGGCCCCCACGCTCGCTGCGGCGTCCCCCGACCAGGGGCCCCTGGCAGGCGGAAACACGGTCACGCTGACCGGAAGCGGTCTCGACCACACCACACAGGTCCGTTTCGGGACCACCGCGGCGGCATTCACCGTGCTGACATCCACCCAGCTCACCGCCACGGTGCCTGCGGCTGCCGCGGGAGAGGTCCCCGTCACGGTGGTGACCCCGGGCGGCACCACGTCGGGTGACGTCTACTACCACTACCTGCCTCTTCCCGTCGTCTCCGCACTGACTCCCTCGGCCGGGCCCGCCACCGGCGGCAACACGGTCACCGTGACCGGCTCCGGGTTTCTCGCGGCCACCGCGGTCCGCTTCGACTCGACACCAGCCGCGTCCATCACAGTCGTATCCGACACCAGGATCGATGCCAACGCCCCCGCCGGAGCCGCCGGGACAGTCGCAGTCACCGTCACCACACCGGGCGGCACGAGCAACGCCGCCCCCTACACCCGCCTCACCCAGCCGGCACTGACCGCCGCGACACCGGACCAGGGGCCGGCCACGGGCGGCAACACCGTGACGCTCACGGGGTCCGGCCTCACCGCGACCACTCAAGTCCGGTACGGAACCACCCCGGCCGCGTTCACCGTCGTCTCCGACACCCTCCTGACCACCACCGCACCGCCCGGACCGGCTGGTGCCCTCGCCATCACCGTCAGCACGCCGGCCGGGACCAGCATGAGCGTCCCCTACACGCTCGTTCCCCCACCCGCCCTCTAGTACGGCAACGGCGGTCGAGGCTCACGTGCACGCCCCTGTTTTGGAGCGCGCCCCCATTGATCAATAAGATCCGCCGATGATCACAAGACAACGGCTGACGGCAGGACTTGGTGTCCTGCTCGTCGCCCTGGCGGTCGGGCTCCAGCCCACCGGAGCCGCCGCGGACGAGACCGCGGACGACCAGGACGCGCCCAAGGTCGAACTCGTGCTGGACGTGAGCGGTTCGATGCGGGCTCGCGACATCGACGGCGGGTCGCGGATGGCCGCGGCGAAGCAGGCGTTCAACGAGGTGCTGGACGCAACGCCGGAGGAGGTGGAACTCGGCATCCGGACGCTGGGAGCCAACTACCGCGGGGACGACCGGAAGACCGGCTGCAAGGACACCGAGCAGCTGTACCCGGTCGGCCCGCTCGACCGCACCGACGCCAAGGCGGCCGTCGCGACGCTCACGCCCACCGGCTGGACCCCGATCGGGCCCGCCCTGCTGAAGGCCGCCGAAGACCTCGAGGGCGGTGACGGGACGCGCCGGATCGTGCTGATCAGCGACGGCGAGGACACCTGCGCCCCGCTCGACCCCTGCGAGGTGGCGCGCGACATCGCGGCCAAGGGCATACATCTCACCATCGACACGCTCGGGCTCGTGCCCAATGCCAAGATCCGCGCCCAGCTCAGCTGCATCGCCGAGGCCACCGGCGGAACGTACACCTCGGTACAGCACACCGACGAACTTGCCGACCGTGTCGGGCAGTTGGTCGACCGGGCGGCCGATCCCGTGGTGACCCCGGTCGCGGTGGAGGGTGCGGCGCGGTGCGCGGACGCGCCGCAGGTGCAGTCCGGTCTCTACACGGACCGGGAGAAGTTCGGCGAGCACCGCTGGTACCGCGTCGACGTGCTGCCCGGCCAGGAGCTGCGCGCCTCCGTGAGCGTCGCCGCCGACCGCGCCGTCAACCGGGACTACGGCGTGCTGCTGCGGGCCGTAACGGTGCACGGCCGGGAGATCGTCCGCGGGTCCGAGGCGGGCGACGGGCGTACGGACGTGATCTCCACAGGTCTGCGCTATCCGAAGTCCGAGCGCGACGGCGACGACGACACGGACGGCGACGGCAAGCCCGCCGCCGAGACCGTCTGCCTCGAGGTCAGCAACTCCTACTCGGCTGCGCCCTCCGTCAAGACGACGCCGGGTCTGCCCGTCGAGCTGACGGTCGACGTCGTGGATGCCCCTGACAAGGCGTCGGACGTCGCCTCCTTCGGCCTGGGCAGGGGCTGGTGGCTGCTCGGCGCCCTGGTGGTCACGGGCTTCCTGGCGGGTGTGGTGTGGGGCTGGCTCTCGCGCTGGCGGGTCGCGGTCTGGAGGACCAACTGATGCGTACGAACCAACTGATGCGTACGGACCGACTGATGCCTACGAACCAACTGACGCGTACGGACGATCTGATGCGTCGGGACCAACTGGCCTCTGCGGGCAGCCTGAAGGGTGTGACGCGTGTGCTGGCGGCCGGTCTGCTCGGCGCGGCCGCTCTCTTCGGTACGGCCGTTCCGGCTCTCGCCGACGCGTCGCCGTCGGCGACCGCAAGCACGGACGACGGCGACGCGGCACCCACCCAGGCGGGAACCTCGTTCCGTACGGCGACGGAGATCCGGCAGGGGCAGCGGGCGACGGCCGACGGCTCCACGGGCGACTACCTGTACTGGTCGGTCCCGGCGGACGCCGGACAGCGCCCGACCGTCAAGGCCACGGTCAAGCTGCCGGAGTCCGCGACCCGGCAAGGCGCCTCCACCTGGCAGCTCGACGTGTACGACGGACTGAGGCGCCGCCAGGCGTGCCAGTACGGCGCGCAGACGCGTACGGCGAGCCAGGACGCGGGCTCCGTCGATCTGTCCTGCACGCTACGGACCGTCCGCGCCTGGTCGGAGCCGTGGGCCAATGACCCGCTGCCGGGCACGTACTACGTACGGCTGACGGTCGTCGGGCTCCAGGCCTCGGATCTGGGTCTGCCGGTCGAGGCGGCCGTCGAGGTGACGTCCAAGGACGTCGGCGGGTCGGCGGCGGTGGACGGGGCGCTGGCGAAGCCCCTGGTTCCGGGGATCGCCACGGCCTCCGAGGACGGCGACGACGCGAAGTCCGGTACGTCGGATGTCGAACTGGCCGTCGGCGAACCCGAGGACGGCTGGGCCTCCGGCTGGTGGTCCGACCGCTGGCTGTGGACCGCGGCCGGGGGTGTGCTGGCCGCGCTCGCGGGTGTGGGCGGGTACTCGCTGACGCGGGGGTCGGGCCGGCCCGCCCGAGTACCTCCGGGCGTCTGAGCCTCCACCGCTTCCGCCTCGCGGAGGCCCGTCGCGCTGCCCGGGTGGCAGGGCGGCGGGCCTTGGCCTTTCCCCCACCCCGCCCCTTCCCGTAACCAAGGGCCAGCCCCTGGACCCCGCTGGAGGCTTCGCCCCCAGACCCCCCTATCGCCCTAACGGGCTCGTCCTCAAGCGCCGGACGGGCTGGAATTGGCTCGTCCTCGAACGCCGGACGCGCTGATCAGCCCCGCAACGCCTTCGCGAGCGTCCCCTCACCCGTCACATCGATACGCCCATCCCGCACCGCGTCCCGCAGTCGCAACGCCCCCCTGCTCAGCGCCGTGCACGTCTCCGCATCCAGCGAGATGCGGGCATCGGACCCCTCCGGCGCGGGACCGTCGCCGTAGACCGCACGACCTTCGGCCGCGTCCCCCACGCGTACGTGGAACTCCCCCTCGTCCAGCCGCACTTGGATGACACCCTCGCCCACGGCGGCCTCCTCCAGGCACCGCAGCAGAGGCAGCGCGAACCAGTGGGCCCGCACCGCGTCGGTGGGCCGGCGTTCCTCCAGCGCGGGCGCGCCCCACTCGCCGAGAGCCTGCAGGACGGGGAGCAAATCGCTCCCGCGCTCGGTGAGTTCGTACACATACGCCGCGCCGGGCGGAGGCAGTCGGCGGCGCGTCGTCAGTCCGTCGCGCTCCATGTCCCGCAGGCGGGACGCCAGTACGTCGGTGCTGACTCCGGGCAGGTCCGCGTGCAGGTCGGTGTAGCGGCGCGGACCGGCCAGGAGTTCCCGGACGATCAGAAGGGTCCACCGGTCGCCGAGGGCGTCGAGGGCCCGGGCGGCGGGACAGTACTGGTCGTAGCTTCGGCGCGGTGACATGCGACGCAGTCTAGACATGTTGTTGGACTTTCCAAGCACCCACTTGGTAAAACCAAGCAGTACACGAACCAGAGGGGCGGCAGCGCATGGAGTTCCGGCAGTCGAGCAAGCTCAGCGAGGTCTGTTACGAGATCCGGGGCCCGGTGATCGAGCACGCCAACGCGCTGGAGGAGGCCGGGCACAGCGTGCTGCGCCTCAACACCGGCAACCCCGCGGTCTTCGGCTTCGAGGCGCCGGAGGAGATCGTCCAGGACATGATCCGGATGCTGCCCCAGGCGCACGGCTACACCGACTCGCGCGGCATCCTCTCCGCCCGGCGCGCCGTGGCCCAGCGCTACCAGGCGCTCGGCCTCGAGGTCGGCGTCGACGACGTGTTCCTGGGCAACGGCGTGTCCGAGCTGGTGTCGATGGCCGTCCAGGCGCTCCTCGAGGACGGCGACGAGGTCCTCATCCCGGCCCCCGACTTCCCGCTCTGGACGGCGGTCACCACGCTCGCGGGCGGCAAGGCGGTCCACTACATCTGCGACGAGTCCGCCGACTGGTACCCGGACCTCGACGACATGGCCTCGAAGATCACCGACCGCACCAAGGCCGTCGTGATCATCAACCCCAACAACCCGACCGGCGCGGTCTACCCGAAGGAGATCATCGAGGGCATCCTCGACCTCGCCCGCCGCCACGGCCTCATGGTCTTCGCGGACGAGATCTACGACCAGATCGTCTACGACGACGCCGTGCACCACTCGGCCGCCGCCCTCGCCCCCGACCTGGTGGTCCTCACCTTCAGCGGCCTGTCGAAGACGTACCGCGTGGCGGGTTTCCGCTCGGGCTGGCTCGTCGTATCGGGCCCGCGGCAGCACGCCCGGGACTATCTCGAGGGCCTCACCATGCTCGCGTCGATGCGGCTGTGTCCCAACGCCCCGGCCCAGTACGCCATCCAGGCCGCGCTCGGCGGCCGCCAGTCCATCCACGAGCTGACCGCGCCCGGCGGCCGGCTCCACGAACAGCGCAACCGCGCCTGGGAGAAGCTCAACGAGATCCCCGGCGTCTCCTGCGTCAAACCGAAGGGCGCGCTCTACGCCTTCCCCCGCCTGGACCCGAAGGTCCATCCCATCCACGACGACGAGAAGTTCGTCCTGGACCTGCTGCTGCGCGAGAAGATCCAGGTCGTCCAGGGCACGGGCTTCAACTGGCCGCGCCCGGACCACTTCCGCATCCTGACCCTGCCGTACGCCGACGACCTGGACGCGGCGATCAGCCGCATCGGACGCTTCCTGAGCGGATACCGGCAGTAGCCTCGGTGATGATCGGCCGGGCGCCGCACGCTGCACGTCGAGCGCCGCCCCGGCTCGTACCGACAGAACAGGATCGCGAACATGGGTGACCTGCTCCTTGTCCGCCATGGGGAGACCGAGTGGTCGCGCTCGGGGCAGCACACCAGCTGGACGGACATCCCCCTCACCGAGAACGGCAGGGAGCAGGCCCGCCGGCTGGGGCCGCTGCTGGCCTCGTACCGGATCGAGACCGTGTTCGTGAGCCCGATGAAACGGGCCCGGGAGACGGCTGAGCTCGCGGGGCTGGACGAGACGCACATCGATCCGGATCTGTGCGAGTGGGACTACGGCGGCTACGAGGGCATGACGACCCACGAGATCCACGGCAGCCGTCCCGACTGGTTTCTCTTCACCGACGGGGTCGTGCCCGGCCCGGACGAGCATCCGGGCGAGAGTCCCGAGCAGATCGGTGCGCGGGCCGACCGGATGCTCGCCAAGGTGGACGCGGCCCTCGCCCAGTGCGAGGGCAATGTCGCCCTGGTGGCCCACTCCCACTATCTGCGGGTGCTGACCGCCCGGCGGCTCGGGCTGCCGCCGTCCGGTGGCGCCCTGTTCCAGATCGCGACGGGCGCGCTGTGCCGGCTGAGCACGGAGCATGGGCGCCCTGTCGTGGCCGCCTGGAATGTCAGACCTCAGTCGTAGGCTGCAGAAGCCGAGGGGGAGCACCTGGCAGCCGGAGTCCCGGGGCCGGGGTGGGCCCCGGGGATGTGAGGGAGGTGGTGGCCGTGGCCCGACCGCCGACCGCCGTGCAGCGGCGCATCATTCAGGCCGCCGATCCCGTGACCGGCCGTGTCCAGGGGACGGAGGCGCAGCTTGCGGGCCTGGTGCGGCTGCGGCTCGCGTTCCGGCACCCGCGGCCGCCCCACGACCACTTCCTGACGCCCGCCGGCCACCGGCTGCGCGAGCCGGCGGAGGCACCGGACCGGACGGAACAGCCGGAGCCGGCTCCGGAGCGGGCGCCGGGCGTGTTCGCCGCCCGTGTCGGTGACGAGGAGGCGCCCAAGGACAGCGGGCCGACCCGGGTCCACGAGGTCCGCAGCGCCTGGCAGGGGCTGATCGAGATGCGCCGGATCACCAATCCGGACGGCGCGACCGACCGCCCCTGCGCCTGGGAGCGCGCACATCTGGTGCAGGCCGCCGCGCTGGCCCTGGAGGCGGCGAGCTGCCCGCCCGCGACTCCGGACGGCGAGGGCTATCGCGTGAGCAGCACCCCGCAGCCCGATGCGGTCGCCGTACGCCATCCCGACCCGGACGGCCGCCGGGCCTGCGCGGCGGCGCTGGAGCAGGCCGGATGGCAGGTCGGCGAGTACACGGAACCGCGCACGGGCGCCCGGTATCTGCTGGCGTCACCGCGGCGGGTGTAAGGGCCGGACAGCCGGCCCCCGCTACGGGAACGGCTCACATTCAGGGCGGCTGTACGGTACAAAAAGATTGGTAAGCAAGCGCTCAGCCGCCGAAAGGGAAGCCGTGACAGACCCGTTCTCCGTGCGCGTCGTCGTGCGCGGATACGAAACCGACGCCCAGGGCCACCTGAACCAGAGCGTGTACCTGCAGTACGCGGAGCACGCCCGCTGGTCGCTGCTGCAGCACGCGGGCATCCGGCAGAGCGACATGCTGGAGAAGGGCATGGGGGCGGTCACGCTGGAGACGACCATCCGCTACCTGCGCGAGCTGCGCGCGGGTGATGAGGTCGACGTGAGCTGCTCGTTCCTCTGGGGCGAGGGCAAGACCCTCCGCGTCGAGCAGACGATCCGGACGACGGACGGCACGACGGCCGCCGAAGTGGTGTCGGTCGGCGGGCTGCTGGACCTCAGGGAGCGCCGCCTGGTGCGGGATCCGCGCGAGTACTTCAGGGCGCTGGCCGCCCGCCCCGAGGAGCTGGGTCTCTGACGGCGGCCGCGTCACGCAAGGGCGTTCGCCGCCGCACGGATCGGGCCCTGCCGGCCGATGAAGTCCGTGTTGTCGGCCCACTGGTCCACTCCGCCGGTCAGCGGCAGGGACCGCAGGTCCGGGTCGGTGACGGTGTCCGCGAGTGCCTGGGCGAACCGTTCGGCGTGCAGGACGAGAAAGGGCCGCGAATGGTAGCGGCGGCGCTCCGGAGCCACCGGCCGTGCGAGCCCGGTCGCGTTCTGCAGCGCGGCGACCGTCTCGTACGCGTCGCACAGATGGCGTTCCCGCTCCGGGTAGTCCGTCGCCGCCAGGGCGCCGCGCAGAGAGGGGGCAAGGGCGTCGACAACGGGCAGCTGCGCGAACGCGCTGCCCAGCCACTTGCTGTACGGCGCGTATCTGCGCTCCAGCAGCAGGCACAGCCGCATCAGGTCGCGTACGAGCCGGGCGGCGACCACCGCCGAGCCGAGCTCGTCCCCGACCTCCGCGCAGCGCCCGACGAACGCCTCCTCCTGCGAGAGCCTCTGCCACTGGCAGGCCAGCAGATACCGCCACACCTGGTCCGGGTACCACTCCAGACGCTTCCGCGCGGCCGTGAGCGTGCCGAGCCCGTCGTGGTACACCGCGCCGAACGTAACCTCGGCGAGCTTCTGCTGCGGCATCACCAGCCAGTCGCGGGCGGTCGGTTCGCCGGCCAGCGGGTCGACGCCGAGCTGCGCGGTCAGCCAGCCGCGGGTGTCGTCCACCTCGACCCGGTGGTCGACCGGGCCGTCCGTGGGTGCCATGTGGCCCGACACGGGGTCCAGCTGATCGTCGTCCCGGCGGCGGAAGTGCGTGGGCCAGCCGCGTACGTGCTTCGGGAGCCGCTCCGCGAGAAGGCGGTGGACGGCGGCGGCGCCTGCCGCGGCGTCCTCGGGTGCCAGGAACAGCTGCAGCCGCGGGCCCCACTCGTGGTCCGCCGACCGTGCCGTGTCGAAGCCGAGTACCTCCGAGCCGGTACCGATCCGGGCAGCGGCGTACCGCAGGCCGGGACACGCCTCGGCCAGGATGGGCCGCACCGCCTCCTCGTACAGGATCCGCGACAGCTCGAGGCCGGGCAGGAACGTGGCGTCGGACGTCGTCATGCGGTCACTGTGCCGGGGTCCGGCGGGTGAGGCCAGCGAATTTCGGCGGGTCCGCGGGGGCGCCTTCCGGCGCGACGGCCAGGAGGTCCGGCGGCCGACCCCGTCATCTCTGGCCCGGTCGCGCCGTCCGGCGCACGCTGGGAGTACGAGGCCGCAGAGGCGAGGACACGCCCGGGGCCCCGCCCCCGTACAGAGGTGATCACGATGGAATCCAAGCAGTGGAACGTAAAGCTCTACATCACCGAGGAGGGCGACAACACGCGCGCTCGCGCCGTGCTCGACACCCCCGAGACACACGAGGTCACCGGTACCGGCATGGCCAGGCGGAATCCCATCGACCGGCCGATGGCGGAGATCGGCGACGAGCTGGCCGCCAGCCGCGCCCTGGAGGATCTCGCCGTCCGGCTGCACGACGTGGCGTCCGACGACATCGTGCAGTTCAGCGGGCCTGCGGAGGCGCAGGGGCGGTGACCTTCGGCAAGCCGGAGAGGACGCCCGGAGAGCGCCCGGGCGTGTACGGGGAGCGCACGCGTCCGTGTGCGCTCCCCGTACACGGACGCGGCCGTGGACCCCACCAGGCCGAACCAGAAAGTGAACGTCACCATGAAGACACCCTCGATCGTTTCGCTGCAGGAGTGGGAGGCTGCGCGCCAGCAGCTGCTCGCGGAAGAGAAGCAGCTGACCCACGCCCGTGACGCACTGGCCGCCAAGCGTCGGCTGATGCCGTGGCTGGCAGTGGAGAAGGAGTACGAGTTCGACGGACCCGAGGGCAAGGCGAGTCTCCTTGACCTGTTCGAGGGGCGCCGTCAGCTGATCGTCTACCGCGCCTTCTTCGAGCCCGGCGTCTACGGCTGGCCCGACCACGCCTGCCGTGGCTGCTCCATGGTGGCTGACCACATTGGCCACCTCGCCCATTTGAACGCCCGCGACACCACTCTCGTCTTCGCCTCACGCGCGCCACAGCCGGACATCGAGCGTGTGAAGGCGCGGATGGGCTGGACGATGCCCTGGTACACGATCACCGACGATTTCGACACCGACTTCGGTGTGGACGAGTGGCACGGCACGAACGCGTTCATCCGCGATGGCGAAAGCGTGTTCCGCACCTACTTCATCAACGCCCGCGGTGACGAGGCATTGGGGAGCACCTGGAGCTACCTCGACATGACAGCGCTCGGGCGGCAGGAGACATGGGAGGACTCGCCCGAGGGCTATCCCCAGACCGCGCCGTACGAATGGTGGAACTGGCACGACGAATACGGCGACGCCGAGCCGGCGTCGGAATGGCTGGCCCAAACCCGCCGAGGCACCCAGCCCGACTGAGCCCGTCATCTTGCGGGTGAGCGCCAGGGCGCTCGGCAGGCCGCCGGATCACCCCTCCGCTGATATCCGCGCGAGGCGCTGTGCCTCGGCCCGCGTGGAGCGGGCGATGGCGTCCTCGTCGACGTGGAGAAGGCGGCCGTTCTCGGCGACCGGACGGCCGCCGACGAGGGAGAGTGTGACCGGGGCCGCGGCGCCGAAGACGAGGGCTGTCACCGGGTCGGCGATCGACGCGTGGGCGAGCGTGTCGAGCTTCCAGAGCACCAGGTCGGCGAGCTTGCCCGGCTCCAGGGAGCCGATCTCGGCCGCCCGGCCCAGGACCTGGGCGCCTCCGTACGTCCCGAGGCGCAGCGCCTGGCGCGCGTTCAGGGCGGCTTCCCTATGCGGACCGAGGCGGTTGATCAGCAAGG
Organism: Streptomyces sp. NPDC002896; assembly: GCF_040295225.1. Classification (NCBI taxonomy): domain Bacteria; kingdom Bacillati; phylum Actinomycetota; class Actinomycetes; order Kitasatosporales; family Streptomycetaceae; genus Streptomyces; species Streptomyces sp. NPDC002896. The sequence continues at coordinate 458,786 of NZ_JBEOVA010000006.1, forward strand.
CGTTGCGCAGTTCGGTGTGGAGCTCGCCGGACTCGTTGGACGCGGTGCCGTCCACGCCCAGACCGACCGGGACGCCGGCCGCCAGCATGTCGGGCACACGGGCGATGCCTGCGCCGAGGCGGGCGTTGGACGACGGGCAGTGGGCGACCCCCGTCCGCGTGTGGGCGAAGGCGGCGATGTCCGAGTCGTTCATGTGGACGCAGTGCGCCATCCACACGTCCTCGCCGAGCCAGCCGGTCGACTCGAAGTAGTCGGTGGGGCCCATGCCGAACAGCTCGTGGCAGAACTTCTCCTCCTCCACCGTCTCGCTGCCGTGGGTGTGCAGGCGTACGCCCTTGCGGCGGGCCAACTCGGCGCCTTGGCCGAGGAGTTCGGTGGTGACGGAGAAGGGCGAGCACGGGGCGATGGCGATCTGCGTCATCGCGCCGAACGACGCGTCGTGGTACCGGTCGACTGTCTCCTCGGTCGCGGCCAGCGCGCCCTCGAGCGTCTCGACCGCGAAGTCCGGCGGCAGTCCGCCGTCCGACTCGCCGCGGTCCATGGAGCCGCGCGCCAGCGTGAAGCGGACGCCCGTCTCGGAGGCGGCCCGGATGATCGCGCCGGAGAGGTCGCCCGCGCCGCGCGGGTAGACGTAGTGGTGGTCCACGGCGGTGGTGACGCCGCCGCGGGCCATGATGGCCAGGGACCCCTGCGCGGCGGCGTACACCATCTGCTCGTCGATGCGCGCCCAGGTCGGGTAGAGCGCGACGAGCCAGTTGAAGAGGTTGTGGTCGGTGGCCAGGCCGCGGGTGATCCACTGGTAGAAGTGGTGGTGCGTGTTGACCAGGCCCGGGGTGACCAGGTGGCCGGTGCCGTCGATGCGGCGGACCACGTTCTGCAGGTCCTCCGGGGCCTTGCCCGGGCCCACCGACTCGATCGTGTCGCCGGCCACGACGACGTGGCCGGAGGCGTACTCGGTGTCGTCCGCGTCGACGGTCGCGACGGCGCAGTTCTCGATGACCATGCGCTCGACGGGTGCGACGCGTTCGGCGTGGTGCGAAGCTGCCACGGCAGGGCTCCTGGGGCCTAGAGGTTGGTCTAGAGGTTGGTGAGGTCCACCGGGATGTGCGCCTCGCACCCGTCCCGCAGGATGGTCGCCTCGATGAGGCCGTAGGGGCGGTCGGCGGCGAAGTACACCTCGTTGTCGTTCTTCAGGCCGAACGGCTTGAGATCGACGAGGAAGTGGTGCTTGTTCGGGAGGGAGAAGCGGACCTCGTCGATCTCGCCGCGGTTGTCGATGATCCGCGCGCCCATCTGGTAGAGGGTCTGCTGCAGCGACAGCGAGTACGTCTCCGCGAACGCCTCCAGCATGTGCTTCTTGACCTGCCCGTACGACGTGTCCCAGTCAGGTGCCGTCTCCTCGTCGCCGGTCCAGTTGAACCGCCAGCGGGCGGAGACCTCGGTGGCGAGGATGCGGTCGTACGCCTCCGGGAGCGTCGTGTACTTGTCCTTGACGTAGCCCCAGAACTCGGAGTCCGTCGAGTTCATCACGGTCAGATCCTTCAGGCCGGAGACGACCTCCCACCGCTCGCCGTCGAAGGTGATCTGGGCGAGACGGGTCTCCTGGCCCTTGCGGACGAAGGAGTGCGCGCCCTCCCCGGCATGCTCGATCCGCTCCCAGGCGTACTCCTCGATGCGGATCCGGGCCTGGTGGATCGGCTCCTGACTCGTCACGAAGTGACGGGCGAGGTGGATGCCGAACTGCTCGGCGGACTCGATGCCGTACTCCTTGGCGAACGCGTACACCGTGTTCTTGGTGGTGTCCGTCGGCAGGACGTTGGCGTTCGAACCGGAGTAGTGGACCTCGTCCATGTCACCACTCAGCGACACCGAGACGTTGAGGTCCTTGATGTGGTGGGTGGCGCCGTCCCGCGTGATGCGTACGACACGGCTCTCTGCCTTGCCGTACTGGTTCTGTCCCAGGATGGGCATCGCTAGCTCCCTCGGTATACGGAGTAGCCGTACGGGTTGAGCAGCAGCGGTACGTGGTAGTGCTCACCCGGCACGACGGCGAACGTGATCGCCACCTCCGGGAAGAACACCCCAGGTCCGCTGTCCCGATTCGCGGGGGCGTCCTGCTGCGCCTCGGCTTGCTTCTTCTCGAAGTACGGTTCGACAGCGAAGTCGAGCCGTACGTGGGTCGTGCCCTCGGGCGGCGCCGGGAGGTCCCTGCATCGCCCGTCCGCGTCGGTCGCGGAGCCGCCGAGCGCCCGCCAGTCCGCGTCCCGGCCGACGCGGGCCGCGAGGTGGACGGCGACGCCTGCTGCGGGGCGGCCGATGCTGGTGTCCAGGATGTGCGTGGACACCGAGGCGGTGGTGTCGGTGCTCATGCCGTGCCCTCTTCGAGGAGTCGGTTCAGCCGGATGCGGTTGATCTTGCCCAGTTCGGTGCGGACGATGTCGCGCTCCTGCTGGGGCGCGTTGCCGATCCGGGTCTTCACCGCGTCCCGCATCTGCTCGCCGGTCAGGCCCGTGGCGCAGATCAGGAAGACGTGGCCGAACCTCTCCTGGTACGCCAGGTTCAGTTCGAGCATCTCCGCCTTGAGGTCGTCGGAGGCTCCGGCCACGCCCCGCTGTTCGCGCGAGGAGGCCGGATCGCCCGGCTTGGGGCGGCCGATGGGCGGGTGGCCCGCCATCGCCTCCTCCAGGTCCGCGGTCGTGAGCCCGGCCATGGCCGCGTCGCTCGCGGCGAGGAGATCGTCCGCGGTGGCGAAGGGGCGCCGCGCGAGCAGCGCGATGCCCCATGCCGAGGAGGCGCACATCTCGTGGAGGACGGCGGCGGCCTCAGCCTCCGGCAGGGCGTTGAACCGGGCCAGGCCGTCCGTCTCCGGACCAGGTGTCGTCGGACTCGACGTCACGGGTTGCCTCCGTGGCCTTGATGAGGGACGGGCTGGCATAACCCAATACCCTCACCGGAACCCTGTCAACAGTTTGTTGAATTCAGTGAGGCCCGGCGTCGGCCGAGGCTGATCAAGGCCGCTTACTGGCGCTGGGCGGCGTTCTCTCGATTCAGGTAGTTGTAGACGGTGAAGCGGCTCACCCCGAGCGCGCTCGCCACCGTCTCGACGCCGTGCCGCACGGAGAACGCGCCCCGGCCCTCCAGCGCCTTCACGACCTGCTGCTTCTCCTTGCGGTCGAGCTCGGCGAGCGGTTTGCCGTGCTTGCGTTCAAGGGCGGCAAGGATGTGGTCGAGCGAATCGGCGAGCTGCGGCAGCCGTACGGCGACGATGTCGCGGCCCTCCCAGGTGAGGACGACGTCGTCGTCGCCCGCCTGGTCCGGCGGGAGCATCTCGCCGCCCATCGCGTCCACGAGCGGCTTGACCGCCGCGATGAAGGGGTCGTCTCCGATACCGGTCACCGATCGCCCTCCCCGATCACATTGATCTGCAGGGAGACCCGGGTGGCGCCCGCGTCCAGGGTCTTGCGCAGCAGGGCGTCGACCGCGGTCAGGACGACGTCCACGCCGCCCTCCGCCGTGTTGCCGAACGGTCCGACGTCCACGGCATCCAGTTCGGCCGCCTCGACGACCTCGCGCGCCACCAGGGCGTGCTGCGGCGTCTCGTCCAGATCGAAGGGCTCGGTCGTGAACTCCACTTTCAATCGCACTGTGCCCCCATGGCATCCGCTGTGACCTGCGCGTTCTCTCAACCCTCCGGCCGAGAGGGCACATCCAGGGCACATTCTCCGCTCAGCGCGGCGAACGCCCGGTCCACAGCCACCCTCGTGCGCTCATCCGACTCAGGGAGAGGTGGCTGTAGACGTTCAGCGTCATCGCAGCGTTGGTATGCCCCAGCCGCTCCGAGACGACCTTAGCCGACTCTCCCCGGCGATCAGCAGGGATGCGCAGGCATGCCGCAGGGCATGCGGTCCGGTGCCGTTGGGCACCCCGGCCGCCTCGACGGCGGGGCGCCAGACCTGCTCATAGAAGGGTGTTGAAGCGGGGTGTCGCTTCGCGCACCGTGATGAACTGGCGGTTGGCCCACGGGGAAGACGGGCTCGCGCTCCCCCCAGTCAGCGGCGCCCGCACCGGTTGACCCGCGGGTCAACCGGCACATCACCTCTCCCTCGCATTCCTCCGACATGCCCCTGATGGCAGACTTCCGCCCTGCCGCACCGGCGCGAGGGACGGCCGGGGCAGGGAGGTGGGGCTTGTGCGCGGGCGGGTGCATGACGTGGTGTGGGGAGCGGTGCGGGTTGTGCTGGCCGTCGTGCTGCTCGGAACGGCGTGGCAGCTGGCGCAGAGCGCGGAGCGCGAACGCGCCGACGACCGGGACTTCCCGCGCTTGGAGATACACGACGCCGATGGGCGAGACACAGGCAGTCTGAAGGTGTGCGGGGACCGGTACCAGGAGCCCTTCTGCCTGCGGGCGGAGCGAGTGGCGGTGGACGACGTCCTACGGAAGCGCATCACCAAGAGCGGGCCCCGCTACCTGTTCGAGTTCGGCCGGTCCGACGGGCGCACGCTGGCCCTCACGCTGCACGTCGACTATGCAGACGAGGAGGTCATCGAAGCCGCCGACGGGCGCGGAGAGGCGACCCTGTACTGGTGGCGCGATTCGGTGCGGCTGCTGGAGGTGTCGGCGGGCGGTGAAGAGCGGACAATCCGCACAGCGCACTACCCGGGCCGGGAGTTCACGCCGCCCGCCGCATTCGGGGCGGCCGTCGCCGGACTGGGCGCGGCGGCCCTGTGGGCGGGGCTGTGGCGGATCGTGCGCGGGGGTGCATCTCGGTTGAACTGGCAGTGGCAGACGACGGCGCCGGGGGTGACCTTCACCATGGCAGGGCTGGGCGGGGCCCTGGGTGCGCTGTTCGCGGAACACTCGCCCCGCACGATGGTGTGGACCGCGGGTGTCGTGGGCGCGGTGAGCGCGGTGGGCATGGCCTGCTGGGCGCACGGGTGGGTACGGCGCAGGCTGTCGGCGCTGGACCGGGTGGAGCCCTTCGCGCCGGTGACTGAGCGCCGCTTCCCGGGTGCCGTGTGGGGGCCGGGCCCGTGGGAGGCGCTGTCGATGGGGTGGCTGCGGACGGGCCCGCAGGGACTCGCTGCCGTGCCCGGACCGGCCACGGGTACCGGCACCTTCGGGGTGCAGCCCTTCCCCGGGGCGCTGCGGCTGGTCCGGGTACGGCCGCCGCACCGGGACGACCCGCTGCAGCTGCGGTTCAGCCACTATCGGCGTACCGGCGGGGCGCAGGAGGCGCAGTTCCCGCTTGTTGCCGAGTGCGAGGCCGTGGGCGGACCGGTGCCCGGAGCGCGAGTACTGATCGGCGCCGGCGGCGAGGACCTGCCGTACGTGCTCGGCGTACTGTCTGGCGCCGCGCCGTCCGCACCTTCCGCTTGGCACCCACCCGCCACGGTGGCTGACCGACTGATAACCGCTACCTGACACCCCGTCACCGGCAACCACCCCACTGCCACCCCTTCACATAGCAAGTAGGCCCATCGGCCTGAGGAGTGCCCTCAGGCCGATGGGCGTGTCGACTTGCCGCGGTGACGGCATTCTGGTCTCAAACCGACGGCCGGCACAGGCCCGGCTTGTGATGGCGTGGCCAGACAGCCGAATCGGAATCGAGTCCGTGATGGCGCTCGTTCACGTCCGCGGAGTCTCGCCACTGGCCCGGACCGGCCCAGTGAGGCGCGCCTCACGGCGCGACCGCTTAACGCCAGTTGCGGTAGCCCCAGAACCATCCACGGTCCTGGCCGTGGTGGCGGTGGCCGTAACCGTAGTGGTGACCGAACTGATGGCGGTAGTGGTGGCCGTACTGCTGGCCATAGTGGCGGCCGCGGTCTCGGTCGTGGTCACGGTCGGTGGCGGAGGCGGGAAGTGCGCCGGCGCCGAGGATCGCGCCGGCCACAAGCACCGCAGCGGCGATGCGCTTGCTGTGCGACATGAGTGGTTCCCTTCCTTACAGGATGCGGCGAGATCCTCGCCGATCACGATGCGGAACTGTCGGCCATTCACCGACAAAGGGAATCTTCTCTGCTAACCGCCGTAAACATCTGCGCACACACTGCGGATTACCAAATACGGACAATTACCAGCTTTCTTCTCAATGCGGTCCAGGTGTGCGTGTCGACGTGACACCGACCAGCCGTCGATGCGTGACCTGCTGGAGAAGATCGAGGCCCATGTCCGCGGGCACACCGAGGGCACACGCCCCCGGAAAACGCTGCGAAGCAACGCGAAAGAGCGCGGGCTGATTCGCAGGTCAGCCCAGGTCAGAGTGCGTTTAGCCGGGTCACAACCGTGCGGCAGGGATTCACTTTCAATCGCGCTGTGCCCCAATGGCATCCGCTGCGACCTGCTCCGTGCGCCCCGGCCGCTCCGAGACCGACCTCAGCGGACTGCTCCGACGGAACCCTCCGAGGTCGGACGCTCCCGAGGCGATCAGCCGCCGGAGGGCGGTACGCGACCCACGGCACGTACCGCCCGGCTGGAGAGGCCAGGTGCGGCTCTCAGCGGTGGTGCAGGAGCCGCCGGGTCACACCTTGCCCTTGAAGACCGGCAGATAGCCGAGGGCCTGGCCGTTCTTGTTGGGGTGGTACGAGTTGCCGACAGGGACGGTCAGGCTGTGGAGCCATTCGTCGCCCGAGCAGATCTCGTGCCCGGTGAAGGTGGTCCGGACGTCACCGAAGGTGAAGCCGTATGCTGCGGCGCGGGCCGAGATCACGGAGTTCAGCTGGTCCGACGCGGCGTTGAGGGCCGCGCGCTCACTTTCCCGCAGCCCGACGATGCAGGTGCCGTTGAGCATGTAGAGACGCGGATAACCCATGACGACGACACGGGCGTTCGGCGCCCTGGTCTTGATGGTCGAGTACAGGGTGTTGAGCCTGCCGGGCAGCAGGCTGGACATCTGGGACCGGGCGGTCGCGACGGCCGACAGGCAGCTGTCCTCACCCTCGAGGATGCAGGTGGTCATGACGTCGGCGAAGCCCACGTCGTTGCCGCCGGCGCTGACGCTGATCAGTCCCGTACCGGTACTCAGCGGCGAGAGCTGTCCGCTGATCACGGTCGTGGTGGTGGCTCCGGAACACGCGGTGAACGAGAAGGACGAGGGGCTGTTGGCGGCGGCCCACAGCGAGGGATACGAGTTGGCGCTGCGCTTGCAGTCACCACTGTCGCCGTAGTCGCCGGCTCCGGTTCCTGACGAGTAGCTGTCGCCCAGCGCGACATACGCGGGGGCTGCGGCCGCGGCCTGCTGAGCGCCCATCAGAACACTGATGAACGCGACGAGCAGGGCCGCGAGGACCGACGCCGGTCTGCGGAACAGCTTCATGAAAGCTCCTGGAGTGAGGTAAAGCGCCCTGTTGTGCCCTGGTTCTGAGTCCCTTTTCTGATGTCAGGTACATGACAGAGCGCGATACAAGAAAAATTGCATCGCGCTGTGCCGTGCTGGACCGTACTGCAGCAGATCAGGCCGCGTCTACGCGCATGGACAAAGTCAGTTGCACATGTTGTGGCCGACGCAAGTCGCCTAGCGATCGCGAACGTGCGCCGTGCGCAAGGCCGTTGTCGTGACAACTCGAACGACGGACCTGCCCCTCGTCTCCGTAGAGCAGATGAGGAAGCCGTGCCGTCTCTCATCTGCGGTGCGGCGAACGCGCGACAGGGAGGGCTGCTGCGCCATGGCAGGACGCACACGAAGAGGGACCGGAAGAGGGGCGAGGGGAACGGCGATCGCGGCGGCCGCCATGGCCGTGCTGACCGCGTCCCAGGCACCAGGGGCGGTGGCACGGGCTTCGGCGGCCGCCCCAAAGAGCACGGCGGAACACGGTCCGAGCGTCTCCGGGGACACGCCGTTCCGCGCCGAACTCCCGCCGCTGCGGGCGCGATCGGGCACGTCTTCGGCGGAGGGGCCGTCGGCCGACAGCTCCTCCGCGGGGGACTCCGCCGCGGTCGGCGGCGCGCTGCCGGCGACTGTTTTCGCCGCGTACCGGCATGCGGAGTCGGAGCTCGCGCGCACCGCGCCCGGTTGCAGTCTGCGATGGCAACTACTCGCCGCCGTCGGCCAGGTGGAGTCCGGGCAGGCACGCGGCGGCCGCGTGACCGAGGACGGTACGACGCGGGCACCGATCCTCGGGCCGCGTCTCGACGGCGACGGCTTCGCCCTCATCCGGGACAGCGACGGCGGCGCGTACGACGGGGACACGGCCTACGACCGGGCGGTCGGCCCGATGCAGTTCATCCCGTCGACCTGGGCGGCCTGGGGTGCGGACGGCAACGGTGACGGACGCGCCGACCCGCACAACATCTATGACGCCGCACTCGCCGCGGGCCGTTATCTGTGCGCGGGCGGACGCGACCTCTCCGAACCGGGCGACCTGGACCGGGCGATCCTGGGCTACAACCACTCCGGGGCCTATCTCCGTACGGTCAAGGCGTGGTTCGCGTACTTCCTCGAAGGGCATCGGGTGGTGCCGGACGACCCCGCTGCGTCCGACGCGAGCCCGAAGAAGAAGGCGTCGGAGAAGGAGCGCCCCAAGGGCTCGCACACGTCCTCGCGGCCGGAGCCCGGCACCGGCGGTGCATCCGGCACGCCGTCCTCCCCCGCGCCCGCACCCTCGTCGCCCTCCCCCACGCCCTCGCCCTCGAAGACCCGCCCGGCACAGGAGACGGAGGAGCCTGCGCTGCCCCTTCCGGAGCCCACCCTCACGCTGCCCGGAGGCGGGGTGCTGACGGACGCCGAGCCGCTGGCCAGCAACGGTAAGGACTCGATGAACGCCTCCCCCTCCACAACCGCCGATACCGGGCGGTAATGTCGCCACCCGCCGGGCAAGCACAGAACGACCGGCGGGTGAGCGCGAAGGGGCCCTCATGGCGACGGACACGCATCCAGCTGCGGACGGGGCGGGTGAAGGGCCCGAAGAGCCGGCCGGTGAGTGGGACCGCTGGCAGCGCATGTGGAGCCACCGCGAGCAGCTGCTCAAGGTGGCCCGCCGCCGTTCGCTCAGCCCGGAGGACGCCGAGGACGCCGTGCACGAGGCCATGCTGCGTGCCGCGGAGCGGCCGGATCTCGACGACGAGCGGCTCGGGGCCTGGCTGACGACCGTGACGATGCGGCTGTGCATCGACCGCCACCGGCAGGTCAACCGCGAGGCCGAGGTGCGCACCAGCCCCACGCTGGTCACGCCCGGTCCTGTGCCCGTCGAGGAGGCGGTGTGCGATCGGGCCGAGGCGAGGTGGCTGGCCGTCCGCAGCAATGAGCTGCCCGCGCGCCAGGCGGAGGCGATCTGGCTGAAGTCCGAGGACCTGGACGTCGGGCAGGTCGCCGTCAAGATGGGGCTGAGCTACCGGACGGTCGAGTCGCTGCTCGCCCGGGCCCGGCGGACGCTGCGCGCCTCGCTGGCGGGCACGCTGGGTGTCGTCCTGTTCCTGGTCGGACGCGGCCGGCCGCGGACCGGCGGCCATGTGCAGGTGGTTGCGGCGGCCTCGACGGCGGCGACCCTGGTGGTGGCCGGGTTCGTGCTCCCGTACGCGCACGACTGGGGCGGGGGCGGCACGGCGCCGCGGCCGTCCGTCTCGGACACCGCGCAGATCACCGAGGTGAGGGGGACGGACGCGAGCGGCCGGACGCCGGGGCCAGATGCGCGCGATCTCACAGGGACGCCGACGGCCGGCGGCGCGGAGAGGACGGCATCGCCGGGCGACGGGGCATTGGTGCGGCTGTCCGTTCCGCCCGTGCCGGGGGTCTCCGTGGATCCGCTGCCGACGCTGTCGGCCCCCGGGGTGCCGGATGTGCCGGGGGTCCCGGGGGTCCCGGAGGTGCCCCAGGTCCCGTCCGTGCCCGGGGCGGTGGAGGTGCCGGACCTTCCGGACGTGCCCGAAGCGTCTTCCGTGCCGGGGGTCCCGGACGTCACGGCGACGCCGAATGCGTCCGCGCTGGTGGACGCACCCAGTGCGCAGGACGCGCTGACGCGCTGACGTGCCGCCACCGTCCTGACCGGGCGCGGGCCCGTCGGCCCCACCGATCCCCCACCGACTCCCACCCGAATCCCACCCGGAAAAAAATTCGGTCACCGGAGCGACGGACGCCCTTCCCCTCCCCGTAGAGCAGATGTCGGAGCTGCTCCACGGGCTGAAGGGTGGACCGGATGGGTGTCGAGATCTGTGTGGAAGGGCTGACCAAGTCCTTCGGACACCAGGTCATCTGGCAGGACGTCTCGCTGACGCTGCCTGCCGGGGAGGTATCGGTGATGCTCGGCCCCTCGGGTACGGGCAAGTCGGTGTTCCTCAAGACGCTCGTCGGGCTGCTCAAGCCGGACCGGGGCTCGATCCATATCGCGGGCCGGGACATCACGAAGCTCCGCGAGCACGACCTGTACGAGGTGCGGAAGCTGTTCGGCGTGCTGTTCCAGGACGGCGCGCTGTTCGGCTCGATGAACCTCTACGACAACATCGCCTTTCCGCTGCGCGAGCACACCCGCAAGTCCGAGAGCGAGATCCGGCGGATCGTCCTCGAGAAGATGGACATGGTCGGGCTGATCGGCTCCGAGGACAAGCTGCCGGGGGAGATATCCGGTGGTATGCGGAAAAGAGCCGGCCTGGCGCGGGCTCTGGTGCTCGATCCGGAGATCATCCTCTTCGACGAGCCGGACTCCGGCCTCGACCCGGTGCGCGTCGCCTATCTCAACCAGCTCATCGTCGATCTCAACGCCCAGATCGACGCGACCTTCCTGATCGTCACGCACGACATCGCCTCTGCCCGCCAGGTGCCGGACAACATCGGACTGTTGTTCCGGCGCGAGCTGGTGATGTTCGGACCCCGCGAGAAGCTGCTGACCAGCGACGAACCGGTCGTACGGCAGTTCCTGAACGGCCGGATGCAGGGGCCGATCGGCATGGCGGAGGAGAAGGACGCCGCTCTGGTCGAGCAGGAGCTGGCCCAGCTCGGCGAAAGCTCAGACACCCGTGGCAAGGGCGGGAGCGCACGGACACCCGGCCCTCAGGAGATGACTCCCCGCCTGCTGCCGGGCCCGGGCATCACCCGACCGCCCCGCTGGGAGGCGATCGCAAGGCGCGAGGCCGCGCTGCAAGGGAAGGCGGTGGCGGGCGCATGAGTCTGTCGCCCACCGGAGCGCTCCGGCAGTCCGGCAACCTGTTCGCGATGGCGCTGGACGTCGTCCGGACGATTCCCCGGCGGCCGTTCCAGGTACGGGAATTCATCCAGCAGGCGTGGTTCATCGCGAGCGTAACGATCCTGCCGACGGCCCTGGTCTCCATCCCCTTCGGCGCGGTCATCGCGCTGCAGATCGGCAGCCTGACGCGGCAGCTGGGGGCACAGTCGTTCTCGGGCGCCGCCTCCGTGCTCGCCGTACTGCGGGAGGCATCGCCGATCGTCACGGCGCTGCTGATCGCGGGCGCGGGCGGCACAGCGATCTGCGCGGACCTGGGGGCGCGGAAGATCCGCGAGGAGATCGACGCGATGCAGGTGCTGGGCATCGACCCGATCCACCGGCTCGTGGTGCCGCGGGTGCTTGCGTCGATGGTGGTGGCCGTGCTGCTGAACGGCCTGGTGTCGGTCGTGGGCGTCGCGGGCGGCTACTTCTTCAACGTGATCCTGCAGAACGGCACGCCCGGCGCGTATCTGGCGTCCTTCACCACCCTCGCCCAGCTCTCCGACCTCTGGGCGGCCGAGCTCAAGGCACTGGTGTTCGGCGCGATCGCCGCGATCGTCGCCTCGTACAAGGGGCTGACCGCGAAGGGCGGCCCGAAGGGCGTGGGCGACGCCGTGAACCAGTCGGTGGTGATCACCTTCATGTTGCTGTTCGTGACGAACTTCGTGATGACCGCCGTGTACTTCCAGATCGTTCCGCAGAGGGGCTGAGGCATGGCGCTGCTCAACCGTTTCGTCGGGCGCCCGCTCCGCTCCCTGGAGGAGCTGGGCACCCAACTGTCGTTCTATGGGCGCTCGCTGGCCTGGACCGGCCGCACCCTGCGCCGCTACAAGAAGGAGATCCTGCGTCTGCTGGCCGAGGTGAGCTTCGGCCGTGGCGCGCTCGCCGTGGTCGGCGGGACGGTCGGTGTCATCGCCTTCCTGTCCTTCTTCACCGGCACCGAGGTTGGCCTGCAGGGCTACGCGGCGCTCAACCAGCTCGGCACCTCGAACTTCGTGGCGTTCCTGTCGGCGTACTTCAACACCCGTGAGATCGCCCCGCTGGTGGCCGGGCTCGCGCTGTCCGCGACCGTCGGTGCCGGATTCACGGCCCAGCTCGGCGCGATGCGGATCAGCGAGGAGACCGACGCGCTCGAGGTGATGGGCGTCCCCTCGCTGCCGTTCCTGGTGACGACGCGGATGATCGCCGGTTTCGTCGCGGTCATCCCGCTGTACGTGATCGGGCTGCTCTCCTCGTACTTCGCCGCCCGGACCATCACCACCGGCTACTACGGGCAGTCGGCGGGCACCTACGACCACTACTTCCAGCAGTACCTGCCGCCCGTCGACGTGCTCTGGTCCTTCGGCAAGGTGATCGTTTTCGCCGTCGTGATCATCCTGGTGCACTGCTACTACGGCTACTACGCGAGCGGCGGCCCGGCAGGCGTCGGCGTCGCGGTGGGCCGTGCGGTGCGGACCTCCATCGTCGCGATCAACGTCCTGGACTTCTTCCTCTCGCTGGCGATCTGGGGCGCCAACACGACCGTACGGATTGCGGGGTAGGGCCGATGCGGATCGTCACTCATAGGGCGAGACTGCGCCTGTACGGGATCGTCTTCATCGCCGTCATCGCGCTGCTCCTCGGCTTGTCCGTGGCCACCTACCAGCAGGTGTTCACCCCGGCCGTTCGGATCACACTGGAGGCCGACACGCTCGGCAACCAGCTGGACCCGCGCGCCGACGTCAAGCTGCGCGGGCTGCTGGTCGGCGAGGTGCGCTCGGTGCGGGCCGACGGCGAGAAGGCGACGCTCGACATCGCACTCAAGCCGGAGCAGATCGCGCAGATCCCGGCCGACGTGCAGGCGCGACTGCTTCCGAAGACGCTGTTCGGCGAGAAGTACGTCGACCTGGTGGTGCCGCGCGGCTCCTCGGGCCGGGCAATCCGTGCCGGGGACGTCATCACCCAGGACCGCACCAGGGTCGGCATGGAAGTGCAGCAGCTGCTGAACGATCTGCTGCCGCTGCTGCGCGCCGTGCAGCCCGGCAAGCTCAACGCCACGCTGTCCGCGTTCGCCGACGCCCTCGAGGGCCGCGGCGACCGGATCGGCGACAACCTCACCCGCGTCGAGCGCTATCTGCACCGCCTCAACCCGCACATGCCGTCGATACGGGAGGACATCTCCCGGTTCGCGGATGTCGCCGAGGTGTACGCCGACGCGGCGCCCGACCTGATGAGGATCCTCCGCAACACCGTCACCACCAGCCGCACCGTCGTCGAGAAGCAGGACCAGCTGGCGGCCGCGCTCGCCACGACCGCCACGGTCGCGGGCACCGCGGACGACTTCCTCGGCGAGAACGGCGACCGGCTGATCACCCTCGGCCGGGTCTCCCGCCCCACGCTTGAGCTCTTCGCCCGGTACTCACCCGAGTACCCCTGCCTCCTCGAGGGCCTGGTGCGGCAGGACAAGGCAGCGGACGAGACGTACAGGGGCGGCGAGATGCACATCACGCTCGAAGTCGTCCGCCAGCAGTCTCCGTACGAACCCGGCGAGGAACCACGCTATGCAGAGCGATCGGGCCCGAACTGCAGGGGCCTGCCCCACCCGCAGGTGCCCGCGGGGAAACCGAAACTCAACGACGGTACGAAGTCCGGGAGTTCGGACAGCGGGGCGCTGCCCGGAGGGCTCAACGTGTCCAGCACCGAGGCGGAACAGCGGGCCATCGGCTCGCTCGTCGCGCCCGTCATGGGTGTGCCGGCCGACGAGGTGCCGCCGGTCGCCACGCTGCTGTTCGGGCCGATGGCCCGCGGAACGGCGGTGAGCGTCGCATGAGTCGTATGAGGGGCAGGGGAGCCAGGGACACCGCGGCGCCGCTGGTCAAGTTCAGCCTGTTCGCGGTGGTGACGCTGCTGGCGACGGCACTGCTCGCCGCCACCATCGTCCATGTCTCGTTCACGCCCGAGGACACGTACCGGGCGGTGTTCAGCGACGTCACCAGCCTGGAGAAGGGCGACGACATACGCGTGGCCGGGGTGCGGGTCGGCGAGGTCGAGGACATCCGGATCAAGGACCGGACGCTGGCCGAGGTCACGTTCACGGTCAGCGCGGACCGACCGCTGTTCGCCAGCACCGGTGCGGTCATCCGCTACCGCAACCTCGTCGGGCAGCGCTACATCGCGCTGACCGAGGGCGCGGGCGACGGCACGCGGCTTCGGCACGGCGGCACCATCCCCTTGTCGCGGACGCAGCCCGCGCTGGACCTCAACGCGCTGCTCAACGGCTTCAAGCCGCTGTTCGCCGCGCTCAGTCCGAACGACGTCAACCAACTCGCCACAGAGATCATCAAGACGCTGCAGGGCGAGGGCGGCACGGTCAACAGCCTGCTCGCCCACACAGCCTCGCTCACCACGACGCTCGCCGACCGCGACGAGCTGATCGGGTCCGTGATCGACAACCTCAACACCGTACTGGCGACGCTCGACAAGCGCGGCGCCCGCTTCTCGGGGCTGCTCAAGCAGCTGCGGCGGGTGATCTCCGGGCTGTCCGCCGACCGCAAGCCCATCGGGGACTCGCTGGTCAGCATCGGCGATCTGACGGGCGCCACATCGGGCCTGCTCGAGGACGCCCGGCCGCCGCTGAAGGACGACATCGCCGGGCTCACCGAGCTCACCGGAACGCTGAACAAGAACGAGAAGACCGTGGAGGGCGTCCTGAAGCGGCTGCCGAACAAGCTCAACAAGCTGACCGGGACGGCGTCCTACGGCTCCTGGTTCAACTTCTACCTCTGCGACTTCGACGGCCGGATCGTGCTGCCGAAGACCAAAGAGGTGCTGTCCCCCGAGTTCCACGTGGCACGGGCGAGGTGCGGCGGATGAGGATACGTCTCCTTCCCCGGGCCCTGCGTATGCCGAGACGGCTCCGCATGACGCCGTTCCGCGAGAGGAACCCAGTGGTGATCGGCGCCGTCGGCCTCACCGCGCTCGCCCTGCTGACCGTCGCCGCGTTCAACGCCGACAGCCTGCCGCTGATCGGCGGCGGCGACACGTACAGCGCGGCCTTCTCGGAGGCCGGCGGCCTCAAGCCGGGCGACGAGGTGCGGATCGCCGGCGTCAAGGTCGGCAAGGTCGAAGACGTCGACCTGGACGGCGACCACGTGAAGGTGGTCTTCAAGGTCAAGGGCGACCCGGAGTTCGGGACCAGGACCGGCGCGTCGATCCGGGTCAAGACGATCCTCGGCGCGAAGTACCTGGCGCTGCACCCGAAGGGCACCGGGCAGCTGAAGCCCGGCAGCGAGATCCCGCTGAACCGGACCGTCCCGGCGTACGACGTCGTGCAGGCGTTCAGCGATCTGACGACCACGAGCGAGAAGGTCGACACCGATCAGCTCGCGACCGCCCTGGACACCATCTCGACCACGTTCCAGGACTCTCCTGCCGAGGTACGGGCGTCCATCAAGGGCCTGTCGAAGATCTCCCGGACGGTGGCCTCGCGGGACAAGGCGCTGGGCGACCTCCTCGACCACGCCAACGGGGTCACCGGTGTGCTGGCCGCGCGCTCGAAGGACTTCTCGGCGCTGGTCAAGGACGGCGACCAGCTGTTCAAGGAGATCAGCAAGCGGCGGACGGCCATCCACAACCTGCTCAAGAGCGCGGCCGCCCTCGGCATCGAGCTCTCCGGCCTGGTCGAGGACAACCGCAAGCAGATCGGCCCCGCGCTCAAGAGCCTGAACACCGTGGTCACCATGCTCGAACGCAACCAGGCCAGCCTCGACCGGAGCGTCAAGCTCCTCGCGCCCTATGTGCGGGTCTTCACCAACACCCTCGGCAACGGCCGCTGGTTCGACGGCTACATCCAGAACCTGGTCGCCGCTCCGGTGACCCCGCGGACGGGAGGGTCGCGATGAAGGGACGCACCTTGATCACGCTGAAGGGCCGTCCGGTCCGCATCCTGGCGCTGGTCACCGCGCTGGCCGTCGTCGTCACGCTCGCCGTCGTCCTGTGGCCGCGGCCCGAACCCGTCCGCGTCACCGCGTACTTCCCGCGCACCGTCGGCATCTACCCCGGCTCGGACGTACGCGTCCTCGGTGTCCGCATCGGCGAGGTCAAGAAGATCACGCCGGAGGGCACGCGGGTGCGGGTGGAGCTCCAGTACGACGAGGGGCGCAAGGTCCCAGCCGACGCCAAGGCCGCCATCATCAACTCCTCGGTGGTCAGCGACCGTTACGTGCAGCTGCTGCCGGTGTACCAGGGCGGACCCGCGATGCGGGACGGCGCCGTCATCCCCGAGTCGCGCACGGCCGTACCGGTCGAGCTGGACCGGATCTTCGCCAGCCTGCACACCACGGCCGACGCGCTGGGCCCGAAGGGCGCCAACAAGGACGGCTCCCTGTCACGGCTGCTCGGTGTCAGCGCCGACAACCTCGAGGGGCAGGGCAAGAACCTGAACCAGACCGTCGAGGATCTCTCGCAGGCGGTGACCACGCTGTCCGACGGCCGCCAGGACCTGTTCGGCACGGTGCAGAACCTGCAGGTGTTCACCGCCACCCTGGCGGCTGACGACCAGAGCGTGCGGTCCTTCAACACCAGCCTCGCCAACGTGGCCGAGCAGCTCTCCGGGGAACGCAAGGACCTGGCTGCCGCGCTGAAGCACCTCGGGACGGCCCTCGGCGACGTGGCGGAGTTCGTGAAGAAGAACAAGAAGTCGCTCACGTCCGATGTGAAGGGCCTCAGCAAGGTCACCAAGGTGCTGGTCCGGCAGCGAGCCGCGCTGGACGAGCTGCTGAAGGTCGCCCCCACGGGCCTGTCCAACCTGCAGAACGCCTACAACCCGGCCGCAGGCACCCTCGACACCCGCAACAACGCCGACCAGCCGCAGGACCCGGCCTCGCTGCTGTGTTCCGTGCTGAAGACGACCGGGGACGAGGGCGGCAAGAACCCCGACTGCCAGGAGCTGAAGAAGCTCTTCGACTCGCTGCCGGAACTGCCGACGGCAGGGAGCTCGGCGGTCTCGGGAACGGGCATGGTCGACAAGACCCTTGGCGGAATCCTGGAGGCCGGCGCGTGAGCGAGCTGCACAACGGCGCCCGGCGCGAGGACGAGCCGCACGTGAGCGAACCGCGCACGAGCGGGCGGCGCAAGGGCGTGCTGCGCAAGGGCGGGGCACTAGGCGCGGTCGCATGGGCGGCGGTCGGTTCGCTGCTGCTGTGCGGCTGCGAGTTCAACGGCCTGTCCGACGTCGATCTGCCCGGAGGTGCGGCCGCTGACGGCCACGCCTACCACGTCACCGTCGAGTTCAGGGACGTCCTCGATCTGGTGCCGCAGTCGGCCGTGAAGGTCAACAACGTCACCGTCGGCGCCGTCGAGAAGGTGGAGCTGGTGGGCTGGCACGCGCGCGTGCGGCTTCGAGTCGCCGACTCCGTGAAGCTGCCCGCCAACGCGGTCGCCGAGCTGCGGCAGACCAGCATGCTCGGCGAGAAGTACGTGGCCCTGTCCGCGCCCACCGACGCCAAGCCCGTGGGCCGGCTCGGCGACGGCGACCGTATCCCGCTGTCCCGCAGCGGCCGCAACCCGGAGATCGAGGAGGTGCTGTCGGCCCTTTCCGCGCTCCTCAACGGCGGCGGAGTGGCCCAGCTCAAGACGATCACCGTGGAGCTGAACAAGGCCCTGGAGGGCCGCGAGAACCGGGTCAAGTCCCTGCTCAAGGAGCTGGACACGTTCATCGGCGGCCTCGACTCGCAGCGCAAGGACATCGTCCGCGCCCTCAAGGGCATCGACCGGCTCGCCAAGCGGCTGAAGAGCGAGAAGAAGACGATCGCCACGGCCGTCGACACCCTGCCGCCCGCGCTCAAGGTCCTCGCCGACCAGCGGCGCAGCCTGACGAAGATGCTCACCGCCCTGTCGAAGCTCGGCAGGACGGGCACCAAGGTCGTCAACGCGTCCCGAGACGACGTGGTCGCCAACCTGAAGGCGCTGCGCCCGATCCTGGAGCAGCTCAACAAGGCGGGTGACGATCTGCCGAACTCCCTCGAGCTGCTGACGACGTATCCGTTCCCGCGCAGCGCGACGGATGCGATCAAGGGCGACTACGTCAACCTGAAGATCACCGCCGATCTCGATCTGGCGGGCATCTACGGCAATCTCACGGGCGGCTCCGGCAAGGGCGACGGCGGCTCGGGCACACCCGGCACCCCGGACCTGCCGGACGTCCCCGATGTGCCGACCGTCCCCGGCCTCCCCACACCCACCTCGCTGCCCGACACCCCCGACGTGCCGGACACACCCGCCACTCCCTCGTCCCCCTCGGGAGGCGGCGACCTGCTGTGCCCGCCGGTGTGCACCAGCAGCTATGCCGCGTACGGGAACGGCGGCCAGGACGGTGACGGCCTGCCCGCGGGGATCGATCTCGCCCTCGCGGAGCTCATGCTGAAGGGGATACAACCGTGATCACACGTACGGTCAAGGCCCAGCTGATCGCCTTCGCCACTGTCACCGCCGTGGGCGTGTCGTACGTCGGCTCCCAGTACACGGGTCTTGGGGACAGCCTCCTCGGCAGCGGGTACACCGTGCGGGCCGACTTCGCCGACTCCGGGGGCATCTTCCCCGGCGCGGAGGTCACGTACCGCGGGGTGCCGGTGGGCCGCGTCGGCGAGCTGCGGCTGAGCGGTGACGACGGGGTTTCGGTGGCGCTGAAGCTCGACGACGGGACGCGCATCCCCGCCAACACGCTCGCCGTGGTGGCGAACCGTTCGGCGGTCGGCGAGCAGTACGTCGACCTGCAGCCGCGCGGCAGCGGAGGCCCGTACCTGCTCGACGGCAGCACGATTCACCGCTCCGACACGCGGGTGCCGCTGCCCACCACGGATCTCATCCTCAGCCTGGACCGGCTGGTCAACTCCGTGGGCAGGGACGACCTGCGGGTCACCGTCGACGAGCTGGGTGAGGCCTTCGCCGGTACGGGACCGAATCTGAGCCGGCTCGTGGACTCCGGGAACAAGCTCGTCGAGTCGGCCTCCGACTCGCTCCCCGAGACGATCTCCCTGATCGAGGACTCCCGGAAGGTCCTCAAGACGCAGGCCGACCAGGGGTCGTCCATCAAGTCGTTCTCGCGTGATCTCGCCGACCTCACGGGGGAGTTGAAGAAGAGCGACGGCGACCTGCGCAAGCTGATCGGCAACACGCCGCCCGCCGCGGAGGAGGTCAACTCGCTGCTGAAGTCCACGCGGCCGGATCTGCCGGTCCTGCTGGCCAATCTGATCAGCGGCGGCCAGGTCACGCTGGCGCGGCTGCCCGGCGTGGAGCAGGCGCTGGTCACGTTCCCGGTGGTGGTCGCGGGCAGCTACACCGTCATCCCGGGCGACGGCACCACGCACTTCGGGCTGGTGCTCAATGCCGACGACCCGCCCGCGTGCACCCAGGGATACGGGACGCAGCGGCGCGACCCCTCGGACACGAGCACCCGCGAAGCCAACACGAACGCGCGGTGCACGGCCCCGCGCGGCAGCAAGACGTCGGTACGCGGCGCGCAGAACGCGCCCGGCGCGTCCGCCGGTTCGTCCGGCGTGAACCAGTCGGCGTACGTGACGCCGTACGACCCGGAGACCGGCACCGCGCTCGGCCCGGACGGAACGGCCGTCGAGATCGGCTCGACGGGCGGCGAACAGAGCGTGTTCGGAAAGGAGTCGTGGCAATGGCTGCTCGTCGGACCGATGGCATGACAGACAGCTTCTTCGTACGAGTGATTCGCCCGCTGCGGCGGCTCGCGACCGGACCCGTGGACGGCTCGGGCCGCGGCCGGGCGTGGCCCGCGGTACTCGCCGCGGCGACCGTCGTGACGATGGCACTGACCGGCTGGCTGAGCGTCCAGCTGTACGCGCAGCACGAGGCGGAGCAGCGGCGCCAGGACATCCTGGCCGCCGCCCGCCAGTCGGCGCTGAACTTCACCTCGATCGACTACCGGCACTACGACCGGGACAGCCGGAACGTGCTGAAGGGCGCGACCGGTGACTTCAAGGAGCAGTTCGCGGCGCAGACCGAGGAGCTGACCAAGCTGGTCGCCCAGAACAAGTCGGTCTCCGAGGGCCAGGTCCTCGAAGCCGGCATCACCCGCTCCACCGAGCGCTCGGCCCGCGTCCTGGTGGTCGCCGACAGCAAGGTGACCAACGCGTCGGTGCCCAAGGGGGAGGCCCGCACCTACCGGCTGCAGCTCGACCTCGTGCTGGTGGACGGCCGCTGGCTGACGTCCGGCGTCGAGTTCGTCGGCTGAGAGCGCTCCCGACGACCCGGCCCGCCTGCCCCCGTACGACCTGTGAGGAGAACGACCATGGCGAACCCGACCACCCGAAGCCGCACCGGCTCCCCCGCCCGCCGGAGCCTGACCGCGGCCGCCCGCGCGGCCGCCAAGCGCGCGGAGCGCATCGGCCACGATCCCGTGGACGAGGCGCTGGTTCCCATGGGCCGGGACCTGGTGGCGGACGCCTCCGACGCACCCCCGCGGCGGCCGGAGGGACAGCAGGCCGGCCGCACCCTGCTCATCGAGCCTCCGGACGGCTGGGACGATCCGCCGGAGCCGCGGCTGGAGTCCGAGGACTCCGAAGACTCCGAGGACAACGAGCGAGCGGAGCCCGCCGCCGAGCGCACGGCGCGCCGGCGCCGGCGGGGACTGCTCACCGCGGTGCTCGCCGTCGTGCTCGTGGCGGGCCTGGTCGCGGTGGCCGTGCTCGGCTGGCAGTACCGCGAGGGGCGGCAGACCGAGCAGGCGCGCGGGCAGGCGCTCGCGGCCGCGCGGACGGCGGCGCCCGTCGTGCTGTCGTACGACTACCGGCATCTGGACCGGGACTTCGCCGCGGCGCGGAAGTACCTGACCGGGGCCTTCCGCGACCAGTACGCGAAGACCACCAGGGCGGTGGTGGGGCCGACCGCCGAGAAGTACAAGGGCGTGGTGAAGGCGACGGTGGTGAAGCCCGCGGGCGGTGGTGACCCGGCGGCCTCCGTGGTGTCCGCCTCGCCGGACAAGTCCGTGGTCCTGCTCTTCGTCAACCAGGTCACGCAGAGCACGCAGGTCTCCGGGTCCCGCGTGGATCTGAACCGGGTGCGGATGACGCTCACCCGTACGTCCGACGGCTGGAAGGTGAGCGCCGTCGACGCGCTCTGACCGTCAAGGTCTCCTCGGCCCTCCTTCACACGCCCCCGCGCATCGGCCCAGCGCGGGGGCGTCTCTGTCGCGCGCCTTGACACCACTGCTGAACCACAGGCAGTCTTCCATTAAGCAGAATTGAACTTCCACAATTCGGAATTCATGGGAAGGGACGGCTTACCGGTCATGCCTGGTTCTGAGACAGCCGCCGCCACCGACCAGCGCTTCGACGTCAACCTGTCGATCCTCTTCACCGAACTCCGGCTCCTGGAGCGCCCGGCGGCCGCCGCGGCGGCGGGCTTCACGGCGGCCGAGCTGTGGTGGCCCTGGACCGACGCCCCCGTACCCGATCAGTCCGATGTCGACGCCCTGAAGAAGGCGATCGAGGGAGCGGGTGTGCAACTGGTGGGCCTGAACTTCTACGCCGGGCAGCTGCCGGGCCCCGACCGCGGCGCCCTGTCGATCCCCGGCGAGGAGTCGGAGAGGTTCCGGGCCAACATCGACGTGGCCGCCGGCTTCGCCGAGTCCCTGGGCTGCAAGGCCCTCAACGCCCTCTACGGCAACCGCGTCGAGGGAGTGGACCCGGCGGTCCAGGACGAACTCGCCCTCGAGAACCTGGTACTCGCGGCCCGGGCCGCCGACCGGATCGGCGCGATTCTGCTGGTCGAGACCCTCAACAAGCCGGAGTCGTCGCTCTATCCGCTGGTGAGCGCGCCCGCCGGCGTCGAGGTCGTCGACAGGGTCAACGAGGCGACCGGCCTCGGCAACACCCGCTTCCTCATGGACCTGTACCACCTGTCCATGAACGGCGAGGACCTGCCTGCGGTCATCGAGCAGTACACGGCGAAGACCGGCCACGTGCAGATCGCCGACAACCCGGGCCGCGGCGCCCCCGGCACCGGCTCCCTGCCGCTGGAGGAGCTCATCGGCAGGCTCCGCAAGGCGGGTTACGACGGCTGGATCGGCCTGGAGTACAAGCCGGGCGACCGCCCGAGCGCCGAGGCGTTCGGCTGGCTGCCCGCCGAGGCCCGCGCCGCGGGCTGACGCCTTTACGCGGCGCCCCTTCGGCAACTCATCGACGTAGCACGGCTTTCAGAGGAGGCACCCTCATGAGCGACAACCTCCCCGGCAAGCTGCCCAACGTGGCATGGATCGGCCTCGGCATCATGGGCTCCCCCATGGCCGAGAACCTGATCAAGGCCGGATACCCGGTCACCGGCTACACGCTGGAGCAGGACAAGCTCGACCGGCTCGCCGCCGCGGGCGGCACGGCGGCCGGCTCGATCGCCGAGGCAGTCCGGGACGCCGACGTCGTGATCACGATGGTGCCCGCCTCGCCGCAGGTCGAAGCCGTCGCCTACGGCCCCGACGGCATCCTGGAGAACGCACGGCCCGGCACCCTCCTGATCGACATGTCCTCGATCACCCCCGGGACGTCCATCGACCTCGCCAAGGCCGCGGCGGACAAGGGCATCCGCGTACTGGACGCCCCTGTCTCCGGCGGCGAGGCGGGCGCGGTAGAGGCCGTGCTGTCCATCATGGTCGGTGGTGAGCAGGCCGACTTCGACGAGGCCAGGCCCATCTTCGAGGCCCTCGGAAAGACGATCGTGCTGTGCGGCCCGCACGGTTCCGGCCAGACGGTGAAGGCCGCCAACCAGCTGATCGTCGCCGTCAACATCCAGGCCTGCGCCGAGGCCGTGGTTTTCCTGGAGAAGTCCGGCGTGGACCTCGAGGCGGCTCTCGAGGTCCTGAACGGCGGTCTGGCCGGCTCCACGGTCCTGACCCGCAAGAAGGACAACTTCCTGAACCGGGACTTCAGGCCCGGCTTCCGCATCGACCTGCACCACAAGGACATGGGCATCGTCACCGACGCGGCCCGTGCGGTCGGCGCCGCGCTGCCCGCAGCCGCCCTGGTCGCCCAGCTCGTCGCCGCGCTGCGCGCGCAGGGCGACGGCGGCCTCGACCACTCGGCGCTGCTGCGCGGCGTCGAGCGCCTCTCCGGTGCCGAGGTCTGAGCCACCCCCGAGTTTCCGGGCCGCGCCGGCGCCGACACTGTCCTGTCGCGCCCAGGCGCCGCCGCGGCCCGGATTCCATCGCTCCACAACCTCAACTTCGTGCTTGAAGCGCCGAGTTCGGACGAACCGGACTCGGCGCCCGCGCGCGTACACCGTCACGCGTAGGTGGCCGACGTACTCGGTCTACGGAAACCTCAAGTCTTCCTCTGAAACGACGCCCGGGGGCTTCGCATCCGGCCACCGTTGGGCAGAACCTGAGCACACGAGGCCCGCCGGCACGGGGGCGGCGGGCCTCGACTCCCACTCTTGGCCTATCGACTCTTGGCCTGTCGACTCTCGGCCTCGACACTCAGCGTCGGCGCTCAGCCTCGTTCAGACCGATGTGGGCGCATGCCACGGCTCCGTGGCGACCTCCTCGAACTCGACCACATTGCCGATGTCCGCCGTCGTGGACATCGAGATGTTGGTGACACGCTCCAGGATCGCCTCGACGACGACCGGCACCCGGTGCTCGGCGGCAAGCTTCCTGGCCTCCTCGAAGGCGGCGCCCAGCTCGTTCGGGTCGGTGACCCGGATCGCCTTGCAGCCGAGACCCTCGGCGACCTTGACGTGGTCGACGCCGTAGACACCGAGCTCGGGAGAGTTGAGGTTCTCGAACTCCAGGTTCACCTGGAAGTCGATGCCGAGGCCGAGCTGCGCCTGGCGGATCAGCCCGAGGTAGGAGTTGTTCACCAGGACGTGGACGTACGGGATCCTGTGCTGCGCGCCGACCGCCAGCTCCTCGATCATGAACTGGAAGTCGTAGTCCCCTGAGAGCGCGACCACCTGGGCGTCCGGGTCGGCGGTGGCCACACCGAGCGCCGCCGGGACCGTCCAGCCGAGCGGGCCCGCCTGGCCGCAGTTGATCCAGTGCCGCGGCCGGTAGACGTGCAGCATCTGGGCGCCCGCGATCTGCGAGAGGCCGATGGTGGTGACGTACCGGGTCTCGGGCCCGAACGCCCTGTTCATCTCCTCGTAGACGCGCTGCGGCTTGATCGGGATGTCGTCGAAGTGCGTACGGCGCCGGAGAGTGGCCTTCCGCTCCTGGGCGGAGGCGGCCCAGCCCGAGCGGTCCGGCAGAAGGCCATCGCCCTTGAGTTCCTTCGCCACCTCGACGAACAGCTCGAGTGCGGCCCCGGCATCGGAGGCGATGCCGTAGTCCGGCGCGAAGATCTTGCCGATCTGGGTGGGCTCGATGTCGACGTGGACGAACTTGCGGCCCCGCGTGTAGACGTCGAGCCTGCCGGTGTGGCGGTTGGCCCAGCGGTTGCCGATGCCGAGGACGAAGTCGGACTCCAGGAAGGTCGCGTTGCCGTAGCGGTGCGAGGTCTGCAGGCCGACCATGCCGGCGTTCAGCTCGTGGTCGTCGGGGATGGCGCCCCAGCCCATGAGCGTGGGTATCACCGGCACCCCCGTCAACTCGGCGAATTCCACAAGGCGTTCGCATGCGTCGGCGTTGATGACGCCCCCACCCGCGATGATGAGCGGGCGCTCGGCGGCGTTCAGCAGCGCGAACGCCTTCTCGATCTGGGCGCGGGTCGCGTACGGCTTGTAGACCGGCAGCGGCTCGTACGTGTCCGGGTCGAACTCGATCTCCGTCAGCTGGACGTCGATGGGCAGGTCGATGAGGACCGGACCCGGACGGCCGGAGCGCATCAGATGGAACGCCTGCTGGAAGACCCCGGGCACCTGCGCGGCCTCGAGGACGGTGACGGCCATCTTGGTGACCGGCGTGGCGATCGCGGCGATGTCGACGGCCTGGAAGTCCTCCTTGTGGATCACGGCCGTCGGTGCCTGGCCGGTGATGCACAGGATCGGGATCGAGTCGCCCGTGGCCGAGTAGAGCCCGGTGATCATGTCTGTGCCGGCCGGACCGGACGTACCGATGCACACGCCGATGTTGCCGGGGTGGGTACGGGTGTACCCCTCCGCCATGTGCGAGGCGCCCTCGACATGGCGGGCGAGGGCGTGGCCGATGCCGCCGGCCTCCTTCAGCGCCTTGTAGAAGGGGTTGATGGCGGCACCCGGCACACCGAACGCATGGGTCACGCTCTCGCGCTTGAGGATCTCAACTGCCGCGCGGGCAGCGGTCATTCGAGCCATTGAGTACTCCTGATCCGGCTGTCGGATTCGGACTCCCGTCGCGCCCAGCGGAGAGTGCTTTCTTCCGCGGCCATGCATTCGCGATCGACTTCCGATCGGAATTCCACATCACGGAAAACATGTTCTGCTATATGGAAGCAATGTAGGCAGCGGCGTCGGGAGCGTCAATAGACAGCCCCAGGGCGGCGTCCAATGGGGCGCCGCATGGCGCGATCTCGTCCGACCGGCTGTCACGGCTGGGGTAGTTGGAGGACGATGGGAGGGCCTTCTGACGTTCGATCACGAGTCTTGAGTTCTGGAGTGGGTTCATGGCCGAGAGCGTGCCGGTGCGGTGCCCCGTCTGCCGCCGCGAGCAGCTCTACGCACCGCCGTCCTATCCGTGCACGTGCGGCGCGCCCGTCCAGCCGCCCGTGGCGCGCTCGACCCCCCAGCCCGTCACCCACCGGACGTGGGCGGACGAGTGGGTGAGCGTCCAGTGCGAGGCGTGCGGGCGCGAGGACGAGTGGCCGCAGCCGGAGCTGGGATGCGCCTGCGGGACGGTGCTCAGGATCCCCGTCTCGGAAGGGGCCGCGACGCGCAGCCGGCAGGCGCCGTCGCTCCCCGTCCACATCCCGCTGCCGCGGACCGCCGCATCGCCCCGCCCGGCGTTCCATCCGGTCACGATCCGCACCGCACGCGACGCCGTCACCGCCGTAGCGCTGTATCTGCGCTGGCTCGGCTACCGCGACATCCGCAGCGCCGAGCACCGCACCTCGTCCGGGATCGGGCTCGTGGCCACAGGACTCGTCGCCCAGGTGGAGCCGTCTCTGCGGCCTGCGACCCTGCGCGATGTGGAGTGCCTCTGGCTCACGGGTACGGCCGAGTCCGCTCTGTCCGTCTACTTCTCACTGTCCGGCTATGCGGCCGATGCCCGGGTCCGCGCCGACGAACTGGGCGTCCCGCTGTTCGTCGTCGACCTCACGGGCACCCCGCAGCCGGTCAACAGCCGGGCGGACGAGCTGTACGCGGCGGGGGCGTAGGCCCTTGCGGGTGCGCAGCCCCATCCGGTGCACGCGCTCCTATCCCGTGCGCGCAAGTCCCGTGCCGCGCGCGTAGTCGTATCCCCCGGGCGCGCAGTTCCCGGCACCCGCATACTCGTCCCATGCGCATCCGCCTCGCCGCACCCGCCGAGCTGCCCGCCCTCCAGGACATCGAGCGCGCCGCCGGCGAGCCCTTCCGGGCGCTCGGCATGGCGGTGGTCGCCGACGACGAACCGCCCGCCGTGGAGATGCTGGAACGTTTCCGGCGAGCCGGCCGCGCCTGGGTGGCCGTCGACGGGCAGGGCGAAGGCGACCCCGTCGCGTATCTGCTCAGCGCGACCGTCGACGGCGCCGAGTACATCGAGCAGGTCTCCGTGCACCCCCGCGCTGCACGCCGCGGCGTCGGCCGGCTGCTCATCGAGCACACCGCCGAACGGGCCCGCGCCGAGGGCCTCGCGACCCTCACGCTCAGCACCTTCGCCGACGTCCCCTGGAACGCGCCGTACTACGCACGCCTCGGCTTCCGGATCATGGACGAGGCCGAACTCACCCCGGGCTTACGGAAGATCCGCGCCGCGGAGGCCGAGTACGGCCTCGACCGCTGGCCGCGCGTCTGCATGCGCAGGCCCGTCTGACGGCAGGTCGCGCGGCTACGCGCCGTAACCCTCCCTCAGTTCGATCTTCCGCACCTTCCCGCTCACCGTCATGGGAAAGGACTCGAGGATGCGCAGGCGGCTCGGGATCTTGTAGTGGGCGAGTTGCTCGTGGCAGTACGCGCGCAGTTCGTCGAGCGTGAGCGGGTCGGCGGGCTCGCGGAGGATGACGCAGGCCAGGACCTCCTCGCCGTACCGCTCGTCGGGGACGCCCACCACCTGGACGTCGGCGATCTTGGGGTGGCCGTAGAGGAACTCCTCGATCTCGCGCGGGTAGATGTTCTCGCCACCGCGGATGATCATGTCTTTGATGCGGCCGACGATCTGGACATAGCCGTCGTCGCGCATCACCGCGAGGTCCCCGGTGTGCATCCACCGGCCGGAGTCGACGGCTTCTGTCGTCCGCTCGGGCTCGTTCCAGTAGCCGAGCATCACGCTGTAGCCGCGGGTGCACAGCTCGCCCGGCTCGCCGCGCGGCAGCGTCACACCGCTCACCGGGTCGATGACCTTCACCTCGATGTGCGGGAGCGGTCGGCCGACCGTGCCGGTTCGGCGCTCCAGGTCGTCGTCGCGGCGGGTCTGGGTGGACACCGGTGAGGTCTCCGTCATGCCGTAGCAGATGGAGACCTCCTCCATGTGCATTTCGGCCACGACCCGTTTCATCACCTCGACGGGACAGGGCGAGCCCGCCATGATCCCGGTCCGCAGCGAACTCAGGTCGTACGTCGCGAAGTCGGCGAGGTTGAGCTCGGCGATGAACATCGTCGGGACGCCGTACAGCGAGGTGCAGCGCTCCTGCTCGACCGCCTGGAGCGTCGCCACCGGGTCGAAGGACGGCGCCGGGATGACGATGCAGGCGCCGTGGGACGTGGCCGCCAGGTTCCCCATGACCATGCCGAAGCAGTGGTAGAAGGGCACGGGCAGGCACACGCGGTCCTGCTCGGAGTAGCCGATGGTGCGGCCCACCCAGTAGCCGTTGTTGAGGATGTTGTGGTGGGAGAGCGTGGCGCCCTTCGGGAAGCCGGTGGTGCCGGAGGTGTACTGGATGTTGATTGGGTCGTCGCAGCTCGACTCGGCCTGCACTTGGGCGAGTTGATGAAGCGATACTGAGGCGGCGCCCGCCGTGAGCGCGTCCCAGCTCGGGTCGCTGATGTAGACCGTCTCGTGCAGGTCGGGGCAACTCTTCCGGACCTGGTCGACGAGGGCGCGGTAGTCGCTCGTCTTGTGGCCGGTCGAGGCGATGAGTAGGGAGATCCCGGCCTGCTTGAGCACGTACTCCAGCTCGTGGGCGCGGTAGGCCGGGTTGATGTTGACCATGATCGCGCCGATACGGGCGGTGGCGTACTGGACGAGCACCCATTCCGGGCAGTTGACCGCCCAGATGCCCACCCGGTCGCCCTTCGCCACGCCCTTCGCGAGCAGACCTCGGGCCACCTCGTCGACCGCGGCGCCGAACTCGGCGTAAGTCCAGCGGCGTCCCGAGGGGACGTCCACGAGCGCGTCCCGGTCGGGGTACGCGGCTATCGCGCGGTCGAGGTTGGCGCCGATCGTGTCGCCGAGGAGCGGTGTCGTGCTCGTCCCGTGCGCATACGACAGTTCTGTCACCGGAAGTCCTCCTCGCGGTACTCGTCGGCCGAGCCCGCGGCAGTGCGCTCGCGCAGGTCGACGCGGCGGATCTTGCCGGACACGGTCTTGGGGAGGTCGGCGAACTCCAGGCGGCGGATGCGCTTGTAGGGCGCGAGGACGGTGCGCGAGTGCTCGAAGATCAGTTTCGCGGTGTCCGGTCCCGGCGCGTATCCCTCCGCGAGGACGACGTACGCCTTCGGTACGGCCAGCCGCAGCGGGTCCGGCGCGGGCACGACGGCCGCCTCGACGACCGCCTCGTGCTCCAGGAGAGCGCTCTCCAGCTCGAACGGGGAGATCTTGTAGTCGGACGCCTTGAAGACGTCGTCGGCCCGTCCGACGTAGGTGATGTAGCCGTCGGCGTCGCGGGAGCCGATGTCGCCGGTGCGGTAGTGGCCGCCGCCCATGGCCTCGGCGGTGCGCTCCGGGTCGCCGTGGTAGCCGGTCATGAGGCCCACCGGGCGGGCCGACAGGTCGAGCGCGATCTCGCCCTCGTCCGCGCCGGGCGCGCCGGTCACGGGGTCGAGCAGCTCGACCTTGAAGCCGGGGCTCGGCCGCCCCATGGAGCCGGTCTTCAGCGGCTGCCCGGGGCTGTTGGACACCTGCACGGCCGTCTCGGTCTGCCCGAAGCCGTCGCGGATGGTGACGCCCCAGTCGCGCCGTACCTGCTCGATGACCTCGGGGTTGAGCGGCTCCCCGGCGGCTACGGCCTCGCGCGGCGGTGTACGCAGCTGGCCGAGGTCCGCCTGGATGAGCATGCGCCACACGGTGGGCGGCGCGCAGAAGCTGGTGATCCCGGCCTCGTCCATCTCGGCCATCAGGCGTCCCGCGTCGAAGCGCGTGTAGTTGTGGATGAAGACGGTGGCCTCGGCGTTCCACGGGGCGAAGAGGTTCGACCAGGCGTGCTTGGCCCAGCCGGGCGAGGAGATGTTGAGGTGGACGTCGCCCGGCTTCAGCCCGATCCAGTACATCGTGGCCAGGTGGCCGATCGGGTACGACACGTGGGTGTGCTCGACGAGTTTGGGGCGGGCGGTCGTGCCGGAGGTGAAGTACAGCATGAGGGTGTCGTCGGCGCGGGTGACGCCCTCGGGCTCGAAGGAGGCGGACGCTTCGTAGGCCTCCTCGTACGCGGCCCAGCCGGAGCTGCTCGTGGGCTCAACCGACGAGGCGCCACCAACGACGGCGATCCGGGTGTAGTCCCCCGGCACGTCGTCGAACTTCGCCGTGTCCTCGGCCCGCACGATCACGTGCCGCACGCGGCCGCGCTCGACGCGGTCTTGCAGGTCGGCGGGGCCCAGCAGGGGGGTGGCGGGGATGACGACGGCCCGCAGCTTCATCGCGGCGAGGGCCGTCTCCCACAGCTCCAGCTGGTTGCCGAGCATGACGAGGATGCGGTCGCCGGGGCCCACGCCCTGGGCGCGCAGCCAGTTGGCGGCCTGGTTGGAGCGGGCGGACAGCTCCGCGAACGTGAGGCGGGTGCGCTGCCCGTCCTCCTCGACGATGTGCAACGCGATCCTGTCGTTGCCGCGCGCGATGACGTCGAACCAGTCGAGCGCCCAGTTGAAGAACTCCGGCCGGGGCCACTCGAAGCCCTCGTACGCGGTGGCGTAGTCCTCCCGGTGCGTGAGCAGGAAGTCCCGGGCGGTGCGGAACTGCTCCGTGGCGCTCGTCGTCGCCGTCATGCGTCCTCCTCGTTGCGGACCATTGCCGGACAGCTGCCTGCCATCGTCTAATCCGTGACGTGGGTCTCACCACCCCCGAACGGGGGTGGGATGGTGAAGGGGCGAGCGTGGCGGCTGACGGAGTCGGGGTCGTGGAGATGCGCGCCGCGCTGCTGCGGCTGCGGCGCGCGACGGGCCTGCCCGTCGCGTTCGGCGGGCTGGTCGAGTCCGGTGGGCGGCACGTGCGGATCAGTGAGCTGAGCGGTACGGCCACCGGTGCGCTGCGCGCGCTCGCGGTCTCGACGGGCAACGGCCTGGGCGGCAAGACGCTGGCTCTGTCCCGCCCGTGCGCGGTCACGGACTACAGCGTCTCGCGGCAGATCAGCCATGAGTACGACGTGGCGGTGGAGACGGAGGGCCTGCGCTCGGTCCTGGCGGTGCCCGTCGTCGTACGCCGCCGGGTGCGGGGCGTTCTGTACGGGGCCCTGCGATCGGCCCAGCCACTCGGGGACCGGACGCTGGGCGCGGCGGTCTCGGCGGCGCGGGACGTGGAGCAGGCGCTGGTCGTCCGCGAGGAGGCGCACGCGCTGCTCGCTGCGGCGGGGACGGCCGACATGGGGCACGGGTCAGGGGCCGCCGCATGGGAACAGGTACGCGAGGCCCACGCCGAGCTGCGGGCCCTCGCCCCGCGCGTCGCCGACCCGGCGCTGAGGGAGGAACTCCTCGCGGCCTGCGCCCGCCTGGCGACGGCGGCCGTGGGCCTGGGGGAGCGTGACAGGGAGCGCGACGCCTCGCCCCGGGCCTCACTCGGGGCCGGCCATCGCGGCGTCCCGCTGTCGTCGCGTAAGACCCCGGTCTCCCTGGCGCCGCGGGAGATCGACGTCCTGGCATGCGTGGCGACGGGCGCGACGAACGCCACCGCGGCGGACCACCTCGGCCTCCGCCCGGAGACGGTGAAGGGCTACCTGCGCTCGGCCATGCGGAAACTCGGCGCGCACACGCGCCTGGAGGCGGTGGTGGCGGCTCGACGGGCGGGGTTGCTGCCGTAGGGCGCCGCAGCCCCGGTCGGGGGAGATCCGCTATACCGCGGCGAACGGCTCCCGCCGCAAATACTGTTCTTCACACGGCAACATCGTGAAAACCCTTATGCCGAATGGTTGTTATTCCGCTCACACCTGCAACAGCCCGAGTTCTCAGTCCTCTTTACCTAATATTGTCCCGGACACGACTTGAGGGGAGCGGTGGCCATGCGACGGGACCTCGAGGAGCCTGCCAGATCCCGTCCCGAGCAGGTCACCGGCCAGTTCAGCGGCCCGGCCACCGGCCAGTTCGGCGACCGGGTCACCGGCCGGGACGACCTGCTCGCCCGGGCACGCGGACAGCTCTCCCGCGGCGGCAGTGTGCTGTTGCACGGCCCCGCCGGAATTGGAAAATCGACCGTACTGCGGACGCTGGCCGCGGAATACGCCGAATCGGCACGGACCGTGCTGCGGTGTGCGGCCACCGAGTCCGAATCCCATCTGCCGTTCCTCACGCTGGTCGACCTCCTGGGCCTCGTCGCGGACGAGGTTTCCGAGCAGCTGCCCGCGCCGCAGCGAGCCGCGCTCGAGGCGGCGCTCACGGGCCGGGGCGACTCGTCGCTGCACCACGACGGTCTCGCGCTGCGGCTCGCGGTGCTGTCGGTGCTGCGGGCACTGGCGGCCAGAGGCCCGGTGCTGCTCGTCGCCGACGACCTGCAGTGGCTGGACGCGGCGAGCGCCGAGCTGCTGGGCTTCGCGGCCCGCCGTCTGGGTGGCATGCCGGTACGCATGCTCTGCGCGGCACGGACGGGTACGGAACCGCAGAGGCACTCGTACGACCCGTATCTACGCGCGTCCCTCCCGGAAACGCTGGCCATCCGCGTGCCTCCGCTCTCCCGCACCGGGATATCCGAACTCCTCACCCGCCGCGGCTACACCGGGCTGCCCCGCTCGACCGTCCGGGACATCCACGGCACCAGCGGCGGCAACCCGCTGTTCGCGCTCGAACTGGGCCGGGCCCTGGCCGAGAGCCCGACCCCGCCGCGACCCGGCGAGCCCCTGCCCGTACCGACCTCGCTGCGCGCCCTCGTCCTCAGCCGGCTGGGCATGCTGTCCACCGAGGCCCGCAGGACGCTCCTCGTCGCGAGCGCGGGGGCGCGCCCCACGCTGCAACTGCTGCACGCCGCGGGCCGGAAGGACGCCGAGGCGGAGACGGCGCGCGCGGCCCGGCTCGGGCTGCTGGCGACGGAGCGGGATCCGTCCGGCGGGCAGGAGGGCGCCATACGGTTCGCGCATCCGCTCGTCTCGGCGGCGCTGTACGCACAGGCGTCCGCACAGGAGCGGCGCGCCGCCCACGCGGCGCTGTCCACGGCGGCCTCCGATCCGATCGAGCGGGCCCGTCATCTCGCCCTGGCCACGACTGGCACCGACCAGCGGGTGGCCGACCGGCTCTCCGAGGCGGCGGCCCTGGCCCGGGACCGCGGCGCCCCCTCGGTCGCCGCGCAGCTCGGGCTGCTCGCCGCCCGGCACACCCCGCCGGACGCCGTGCAGGACGCGGACGAACGGCGGCTGCGGGCCGCCGAGGACGCGCTCACCTCGGGTGAGCAGGATCTTGCCCGCGAGGTCGCGCGCGAGGTCCTCGACCGCGCGACCGACCCGGCGGTCCGGGTCCGCGCCTGGATGGTCGTGATCGACACGGCGGGACAGGCCATGGCCGGCATCGACGCCGTCTTTCCGCAGGCGCTGGCAGACGCGGGCGACGATCCCCGGCTGCTGGCCCTGGTGCACTACCAACTGGCGTGGCGCGCGCCGCTCGTGGAGGGCGCCATGGAGAAGGGCCGTGCGGAGGCCGCCCGCGCCGCCCGGCTCGCCGCGAAGGCCGGGGACCGGCGCACGGAACTCATGGCGCTCGCCTTCCAGGCACAGATGGAGACCCTGATGGGGCACCCCGGTGCTCCGGCGACCCTTGAACGCGCTCTCAGCGAACCACAGGACCCCACCGTGGCCTGCGACCACAACGGCGCGGGCGCCGCCCGGTTCCGCTGGCAGATCATGAGCGACCGGCTCACCGAGGCCCGCACCACCATCACGGGGCTGCTCCGCGAGGTGCGCCGCCGCGGCATGGCCGAGAGCGAGGTGCACTTCCTGCGCGGTCTCGCCGAGACCGAACTGCGCTCCGGGCACTGCGGCCGGGCCCTTGAACTCGCCCACGAGAGCCTGCGGCTGGCGCGGGACACGGGGATCGGCGAGGGGGCGGCCGCCATGTTCGCGTCCCTCGCCGAGGCCGCGGGCGGCGATGCGGAACGGGCGCTGGCCCTGGCCGGGGAGGCGGTGCGGCGAGCGGAGGAGGACGGCGACCTGATGTACCAGTCGCGGGCCCTCGCCGCCCTCGGCCACGCCCACCTCGTGGCCGGGGACGACACTGCGGCGGCCCAGGCGCTGCGTCGGGTACGGGAGTTGGAGCACCGCCTCGGCGTGTCGGATCCCGCCCGCGGCCGCTGGCACGGCGACCTGGCGGAGGCGCTGGCACGGTCGGGCGGGCTGGCCGAGGCCCGGGACGTCATCGAAGCCACGCGCCTCCACGCGGCCCGCCTCGGGCGTGAGAGCGTTCTCGCCGTCCTGGACCGGGCCGAGGCGCTCGTCGTGGCCGCACACGGCGAACAGGACGCCGCGGCCCTGCTGCTGGCCGCTGCGGGGGACCGCCTCGGGAGGCTGGGATACGGGCTTGAGGAGGCCCGCGCGGCCCTCGAGCTCGCTCGTCTGCGGGCGGCCGCGCCGGACACGGTGCCGGCGCGGAGCGCGTACGACGAGGCGGCGCGGCTGCTGAGGCGGTGCAAGGCGCGGCCCTGGCTGCGGCAGCTGGAGGCGTTGCGGGCGGCATCCTCCCTGGCCACTTCTCCGGCCGTCCAGCCGGCCGCCGCGGTCCCCACCCTGGTGAGCCCGGCCGGAACGGGCAGCCGGGCCCGACCGGGGCTCGCCGGGTCCGCTCCCCCGGCGCTCGACACCCTCGCGGCGACGGAGCGTCAGGTCGCCGCGCTCGTACTGGAAGGCGCCACGAACCGGGAGATCGCCGCGCGTCTTTTCATCAGCGTCAAGACGGTCGAGGCCACGCTCACGCGGGTCTACCGGAAGCTGGGCATCCGCTCTCGGGTGGACATCGTGCGGCTGGCGGCGGGCCGGCGCACGGGGTGACGGCTGGGGGCGCGGGGCGGCTGCGGGGACCGGGACGGCCGCCGGGCCGAACAGTCCCGAGGCACCCGCCGTCGTGGACACAACCGGACAGCACGGCCGATCCGCGATCGAGGGTTTTCCCTGCTCAACTTCCGCAGGGTGAACCCCTATTGGGCCGTCCCTGGAGCCACCCCTAGCGTGAAGCCGTTGCCGCACGCTCGGGCACTGGCGTCCGCCTCCCGCAGGCCCGGTGCACCACCCCCCACCCGTGCATCACCCCCCACCGGCATCCTCGAGGAGATCCATGTTCGGGCTCACCCGTGTCAAGAAGGCCGCCGCCGTGTGCGCGGCGACCGCTGCCGCCGCCGCGACCGTCGCCTTGGGCGCTCCCACCGCCGTCGCCGCACCCCAGCCCATCGTCGGCGGCACGACCACCACGGCATCCGCCTACCCGTACGTCATGCAGATCACCAACGCCTCGCAGAGCCAGTTCTGCGGCGGCACCCTGGTGTCGGCGAGAAAGGTGGTCACCGCCGCCCACTGTGTGGACGGCCGGACCACCAGCAACACCAAGGTCGTCGGCGGCCGCACCTACCGCAACGGCACCAACGGCACCGTCAGCTCGGTCAGCAAGATATGGATCCACCCGGACTACACGGACGCCGAGCAGGGCGACGACGTCGCCGTCCTGACCCTGTCGACCTCGATGCCGTACACGCCCATCGGCTACGTCTCCTCATCGGACACCGGTGTGTACGCGGCCGGCACCACCGCCCGCATCCTCGGCTGGGGGACCACCTCCTCCGGCGGCTCGTCCTCCAACCAGCTGCGCACGGCGACCGTCCCGACCGTCTCCAACGCCACCTGCTCGTCCGCGTACGGCTCGTCGTACATCGCCTCCGACATGGTCTGCGCGGGCTACACGGACGGCGGCGTGGACACCTGCCAGGGCGACAGCGGCGGCCCGTTCGTCATCGGCGGCAAGCTCGCGGGCATCACGTCCTGGGGCTACGGCTGCGCGGACGCGGAGTACCCCGGCGTCTACACGCGGCTGACCACCTTCTCGTCCCTGGTGACGGCGCAGATCAACTCCTGATCGCCTCCTGAGAACCCTCAGGTGCGCTGGAGGGGGCGCCGCGAACCGTCACAAGCGGTCCGCGGCGCCCTCGTATCTCGTTCTCCGCTCTCAGGTCAGCCATGCCTCCACGCCCTTCCGGGCTTCGGCCACCGTCTCCTGCGGGGCGCCGGAGGCCTTCAGCGAGTCGACGGCCAGATCGGCTAGTTGACGGTCCGTCAAGGAGAGGACACCACGGGCGGTCTCGTACTCGTCCAGCAGGCCGGAGCCGAAGAGCAGGGAGTCGTCGGCGGCGAGCGTGCAGCGGACTCCGGAGGCGAGCAGGTCCGGCAGGGGATGAGCGGTGAGCGAGTCGACCACGCCCAGCCGGGTGTTGGAGGTCGGGCACACGTCCAGCACGACGCCCTCGGCCGCGAGGCGCGTGAGCAGTCCCGGGTCTTCGACCGCGCGTACGCCGTGCTGGATGCGCTGCGCGCCGAGCGCGTCGAGAGCACCCAGCACGCTGGCGGGCCCGGCGAGTTCACCGGCGTGCGGGGCCGCGATCAGCCCGCCGGCGCGGGCGAGCGCGAAGGCGTCGGCGAACGGCTCGGGCGCATACCGGGACTCGTCCGCGGCCAGCCCGAACGCGACCACCCCGGAACCCGCCGACCCCACGGCGAGCCGCGCCAGATCCACGGCATCGCGCGGATCGAGGTGGCGCAGGGCCGTGACGAGGAGCCCACAGCCGATGCCGAGCCGGTCCGCCGTGCCCAGCGCCTCATCGAGCATGAGGTCGAGTACGTACGCGGAACTGCGGCCGAACCGCTCTCCGTACCGGACCGGGTTGACCGCAGGTTCGACCCACAGCGCGCCGTCCGCAGCCGCGTCCTCCACCACTTCGCGGACGATGCGGCGCAGGTCGTCCTCGTCCCGGACGAGCGACACGGCCTCGTCGTAACGGAGCCCGAAATCGGTGAACGTGGTGTACGCGGACATGTCGGGGACGGGCACCCCCTGTCGACGGGCGAGGTCGGCGAGAGTGGCGGGCCGCATGGAGCCCTCCAGGTGCAGATGGAGATGGGCCTTGGGCAGCCGCCGCAGATCCCGCACGGAGGTCACGTCCGGTGTGACCGCGGTGGCGGCGGTCGCATCCGTCGTCACCGCCATGTCGGCGATCACCTCGTTCGTTCCGTCCGCCGTGACGGCCGTCAGCTCCGCCTTCACATCCGCCATGACGGCCCCGGCATCCGACGCCGCATCTCCCGTCGCGGCCCCCGCATCCGCCGTCATATCCACCCTCACACCGTCGCCTTGCCGCCGAACACGGCGTCGAGCACAGACTGGTCGACGATCTTCGACGCGTCGGGCAGCTCCTTGACCCCGGCCGCCTTCAGACCGCCGTACATGTCACCGGCGAGCAGCTTCTCGTCGAGGCGCAACAGTCCCTTTCGCTTCGTCAACGCGCTCTGGGTGAAGGGAATTTGCAGCTCGTTCTCCCTGACCTGCTGCTTGAGGTCGAGGCCGAGGTCGACGCCGTACTTCGTGACGGCGAGCTTGGCGGCCGCCTCCGGGTCCTTCGCGTTGTCCTGCCAGCCGCGCACGGTGGCGCGCAGGAACCGCTCGAGGACGTCGGCCTGTTTCCTCAGCATGGACCGCTTGCAGAACACGATCGAGGAGTACGCGGGCAGGCCCAGGTCGGCGTACGTGACGACGTCGTAGTCCTTGCCCTTCTTCATGCCGTACTTGGTCTCCAGCGTGATCGGCTGGTTGGTGAGGAAGCACGTGTACGCCTTGCCCTGCTTCTGCACCAGCGGGCTGACGTCGTACCCAACGGGCGTGAAGCTGTAGTCCTTCTTCAGACCCGCCCGGGTGAGGACCGCGTCGATCAGGGGCTGGGTGCCCTGCTGGCCCAGCACCTTGGCGCCCAGCAGGTCCTTCGGCTCGGTCACCGGGTCCGCGGCGAGCGAGAGGAGTCCGCCGGGGCTGGTCTGGAAGACAGCGCCGAGGAGGGAGAAGTCGTTGCCCTTGGGGATCGACTGCAGCAGCGTCTGCATGTTGGCGTGCACGCCGAGGTCCGCGGAGCCCGCCGACACCGACTGCGTGGGGTCGGGTGTGTTGGGGCCGCCCGCCTGAAACTGGACGGTGAGGTTCTCCTCGGCGTAGTAGCCCTTGTAATCGGCGAGCCAGAAGCCCGCGAACTCGACGTTCTTGATCCAGCCGAGGGCGACCTTGACGGTGGCGGACTTGGCGCCGGCGGCCCCGGACTCGGAACCGGAGGAGTCGGACGAACCGCAGGCGCTGAGCAGTCCGCCGGCGCCGAGGGCGAGTCCGGAGGCGCCCGCGGCTCGCAGGAGGGATCGGCGGGAGAGATCGGGGCGTGACGACACGGGGGGTCCTTCCACGAACAAGTAGAGGGGTGACGGGGTGGCCGGGGAGGTCAGCTGAAGCGGGCGGTCCCGTGGCGCTCGGCGGCCCGGGCCCCGATGAAGCACAGGACGGACACGACGGTGGCGACCAGGGCGGTGCCCCAGGCACGGGCCGGGTCCATGAACGTGACGGACTGGGCGAAGAGCTGCCCCAGGCCGTGCGTGCCGAGCAGGTACTCGGCGAGCATCGCGGACAGGACGGCCGTCGACGCCGTCAGTCTGAGGGCGACCAGCAGGGACGGCACGGCGTGCGGCAGCAGGAGCAGCCGCAACCGCGTGAGGCGCGAAGCGGCGAGGACGGTGAAGACGTCGCGGGTGGCGGCGGGCGCGGCGCGCAGTCCCGAGCCGGCCATGACGAAGGCGGGGAAGAACGACACCACGGTGGTGATCGTCAGGACGGCGCCGGTGCCGAACCCGACGACACGGGCGATCACCGGAATCATCGCGACGACCGGGACCGAGCGCATGATCAGCGCCATGGGCGTCATCAACCCGGACAGCAGGGGCGAGGCCCACACCAGCAGGGCGCCTGCCAATCCGAGAAGCATGCCCAGGGCCAAGCCCACGGTGGCGTTGACCAGTGTCCAGCCCAGGTCGGCGGCGTACGCGCCGGGGTTGCCGAGCACATCGCCGAAGACGGCGGCGGGGGTGGGCGCGACGATCTGGTTGAGCTGCTGCGTACGCACCCACAGCGCCCAGGCGAGGACGAGCGCGAGCACGGTCCAGTAGCGGGACAGCAGCCGCCCGATGGTCCCCAGGGACCACATGCCGTGCGCCACGCCAGTCGTCTGAGCACGTCCCTTCATGCGAACCTCCGGGCGGCCGCCACGCGCAGGCCGGCCAGCGCGGCGTACGCAGTGAGGGAGATGACCGCAGCGGACAGAGCCGCGGCCCACATCAGGTCGGTCTGGAAGTTCTGCATCGAACTGACCAGCAGGACGCCCAGGCCGCGCGGCGCCCCGAACCAGTCGCCCACCACGGCGCCGAGCACCGCCGCAGGCGCCGCGAGCGCCAGTCCGTCCAGCAGCAGGGGTACGGCGGCCGGCAGTTGGAGGCGTACCAGCGTGGTGCGCCGAGTGGCGCCGAGGGCCAGGAACACGTCGTGGTGCGCCTCGCTCGCGGCGCCCAGTCCGGAGGTGACGGCGACGAACACCGCGAAGCCGGAGGCGAGCGCGGCGATCACCATGGGGGTGCCCTCGCGGCCGACGGTGGTGATCAGCAGCGGGCCGAGCGCAATGAGCGGGACGGCGTGAACGACGGCGGCCAACCGGTCGAGCCCGGGCTGCAGCACCGGCGCCAGCGTGCCTGCCAGCGCGACGGCGACGGCGGCGAGCGCTCCGGCGGCGAAGCCCGTGCCCGCGGCCGTCGCGGTGGCGGCGAGGGCGCGGCCCAGTAGGTCACGGGTGATC
This sequence comes from Streptomyces sp. NPDC002896, assembly GCF_040295225.1. Taxonomy (NCBI): domain Bacteria; kingdom Bacillati; phylum Actinomycetota; class Actinomycetes; order Kitasatosporales; family Streptomycetaceae; genus Streptomyces; species Streptomyces sp. NPDC002896. Next base: position 498,237 of record NZ_JBEOVA010000006.1, read on the forward strand.
GGATCGCCGAGGGCGGCGACGACCTGGGTGAGCGGCGGCCAGCTCTCGCCGAGGACACCGAGCCGCCCCGCGGCCTCCATGGCGGCGAGCAGCAGCAACGTGCCGACGACGGTCAGGACGACGGTGCGGGCGCGGTTCACGCGGACCTGCCTTCTGCGACCCTGCCGTCTTGTGGGCGCCCCGGCAGGTCGGCAGACCCCTCGTCGAGGAGCGCCGTCAGCCGGTCGACGATGTCGTGGAACTCGGCGTTCCGCGTCAGCTCCCTGTCGCGGGGACGCGGCAGGGTGATCTCCTCGACGTGGCGTACGGTGCCCGGACGGCCGGTGAGGACGACGACCCGGTCGGCGAGCAGCACGGCCTCGTCGACGTCGTGCGTGACCAGGAGTGTGGTGATGCGCTGGTCGGCCCAGATCCGGGCGAGTTCGAAGTTCATACGCCGCCGGGTGACCGCGTCCAGGGCACCGAACGGCTCGTCGAGCAGCAGGACTTCGGGGTGCAGCACGAGGGCCCGTGCGATGGCGACCCGCTGCCGCATGCCGCCGGACAGCTGCCGCGGCCGCGCATCGGCAAACCCCTCGAGGCCGACGAGCTTCAGCAGTTCGTCGACCCGCCCCGTGTCGACGGGCCGCCCGGCAACCCGGAACGGCAGTGCCACGTTGTCGTACGCGCTCGCCCAGGGCAGCAGCGCATGCTCCTGAAAGGCGATGCCCAGGCGGTGGGCACGCACCAGCTCCTCGGGCGCGCCGCCCTCGACGAGCACCTCGCCGGATGTGGGCTCCTCGAGACCCGCAACCATGCGCAGCACGGTTGACTTGCCGCAGCCCGACGGCCCGAGGAGGGCGACGAACTCGCCGTGGCCCACCGTAAGGTCGACGGCCTCGAGCGCGGTGACGGTACGCGAGCGACGGAGCCGGAACTCCTTGGCCACCCCGCGCAGCTCGAGCGCTGCGGGGGCGGGCGGTGCCGGTGCGGTGGGTGGTGACTCACTGATCCCGGTGGTGGCCATGAAGGCCCTCCTCGCTCGTGAACCATTCGGTTCAAGGACGGTAGGACCGGCCGGTTTCACCGGCATTGCGGTGGCTGAGCCGGGCCGTTACGCCCCGGACGGCCGCCTCCCCCGGTGCGCGACAGGGCGTACGCCATCCCTGCTCCATCTCAGGGCCCCGCCCCGCCGCCCCGATAAAGTGCGAGGCATGCCCGATTTCCCCGACGAGAGCGAGCGCGCCCGGCTGCTGCGGCTGAGCGCCGACCACATCCTGGCCCATGGTGTCGCAGGCCTGTCCCTGCGCGGCATCGGCCAGGCGGTCGGCAGCAACAACCGCATGCTGCTGTACTACTTCGGCTCCAAGGAAGGGCTGATCACCGCCGCGCTCACCGAGGCGGGCCGACGCTTCCCGTTGCTCGAGCTGGTGTTCGAGTTGCTCGAGGACCGCAGACACCCTCTGCGCACCCGTCTCGAGACAGCCTGGGAAACGCTGTCGGCGGACGAGAACCTCCCTTACCACCGCATCTTCTTCGAGGTACTCGGCCTCGCGGGCTACCAGCGCGAACGCTTCGACGCGTTCCTCGGCGCGGTCGGCAAGGACTGGCGCGAGCGGGCGGCAGCCGCGCTGCGCGCCGACGGCGTACCGGCGGACTCGGCCGACGATCTGGCGCGCGAGCTGATCTCACTCTGGCGCGGCCTGCAACTGGACCTGCTCACCGCCGGAGACAGAGCAGCAACGCTCCGCGTGAACGCAGCGGCGGCAGCATCCTTGACCGAAAGGGCAACCGCTGTGGGCGGCCGTTCCCACCCCGGCTAACTCCTCAAGCCAACGCTGGGAGCACCCCCAGGAGGTGCCCCCCACGCGATTGGGATCCACCCCATTGGGCAGCGGCGCCGTCCGTCTGCGGGCAGTCGCTCCGCCAGGGGCGGAAGGGGTGGGCACAGGCGGCCCCCGGCGGCGCCCCTTCAGGCCATGGGGGAGAACGGCCGCGGCCCGGGAGTGCCGGACACCCCGGGTAATGATCAGCCCCGGCACCGGGCACTCCGCAGAGCTAGTGTGCTGCGCCGGAAATCCTGAGGGTTAGTCGGTTCCGGTTTGACTGTTGGGTGGGGCGATCCTGGCGAGGTAGTCGGCGAGGGACTTGAG